>CAMJGH010000091.1 GCA_946405185.1 uncultured Lachnospiraceae bacterium | reverse complement strand
TGATATCGGTATCGGTATCCGTCAGCACCCCGCCGGCCGCCTGCAGGGCTTCGCCCCAGAGGACGCCGGAGGTCCCGCCGGCTTTGGAAGCCCAGGCAGCGCCCGCGGCTTTCAGCACGGAGGAGAGGCCGGCACCGGCAGCCGCCGTTTCGGCGGCGGCTTCGGCGGCAAAGGTAGAGCCTTTCACCATGCCGCGGCCGTGGTCGCCGTCGCCGGCCACCGCATCGATGCGGGCCAGGCTGGCTTCCTCGGCGGCCATCCGGTCTTTCACGCAGGCAAAGGCGGAGGCCACGTACGCAGCGGCAGCGCGGGAGGCGTCGGAGGCAAAGACCGGCTCATCCGGGGATCCGTCTGGCGCGGAGCTATCCTCCACCGCCCGGCGGGCCCGCACGCGGGAGGTATCCCCCTTGCGGAAGGCGGGCGTATCCGCCGGCGCACGCCAGAAGCGCTCCAGTTCATCGTCCAGGAAGGTGACGGAGAGCGCCACGCCCGCCATATCCAGGCTGGTCACCAGCTCGCCCACCTGCGGCTCGATCAGGGTGTAGCCCAGATCCTCGAGCCGCTTTTTCACGCTGCCCCAGACCACGAACAGTTCTTCGTACTTGGTGGAGCCCAGACCGTCCAGGATGACGGCGATGCGCCTCCGCGAGAGGTCCGGGTAGTGGTCAAATTCCAGCACATCGGCCAGGATGTGGTCGATCAGGGTGTGCGCCAGCTCTTTGGCGGGCAGGAGGTCCGTCTCGTAGACGCCCGGCTCGCCGTGGATGCCCTGGCCCATCTCCATGCGGCCTTCCGGGACCGTAAACATGGGCCCGTCGGCACCCGGCAGCGTGCAGCCCTTGAAGCCCACGCTCATGGTGCGGGTGTAGGCGTTGGCCTTGCGGGTGACGCGCTCCACCTCATCCAGCGTATAACCGGCCGCGGCGGCCGCGCCTGCCGTCTTGAACACCGTGAAGGTGCCGACGTTCCCGCGGCGCAAATCTTCGTTCCCCTGCCCGGCGCTGGCCACATCGTCCGTGATGTAAAACGTGCGGCAGTCCACGCCTTCCCCGCGCAGAACATCGCGCGCCAGGTTGAAGTTCATCTTGTCGCCGGCGTAGTTGCCGCCCACGATGAACAGCCCGGCGCTGCCGTTGACGGCGCGGGCCACGGACAGCACGTCTTCGGTGGAGGGCGAGGTGAAGATGTTGCCCACCACGGTGCCGTCCATGAAGCCTTCGCCGATGATGCCGCAGAAGGCCGGATAGTGCCCGGAGCCGCCGCCGTTGATCACGGCCACCTTGGCCGGATCGGTGGCATCGGCGCGCACCACGCCGCCGGGCACTTGCAGGATATAGTCGGGGTAAGCGGCCTCATAGCCGGCAAGCATTTCTTCGCGGAAGTCTTTCGGGTCGTTGCAGAGCATGGTCGGTACCTCCTTCTCATTCTCCTTCCAGCACGATGGCCAGCGACTCATCGGCTGCCAGCGTCTGGACATTGTACAGGAACAGCACATCTGTGTAGGCCGTCTGCGCGAAGAGCGACTCAACGGAATCCGTGTAGTACCGGGGGTCCACCACGGTGATGGTCTTGTAGCTCTCAAACAGGAACGGCAGGAAGCAGTTGGCGTAGGAATCCTTGAAGACCAGCAGCGTGTCGTTGGTATCCGCCGTGGTCTGGATGGTGATGAGCGGCTCGTTCCCGCCCAGGAACACCTCGTATTTTTCCCGCCCGTCGAGCGCCGACGGCACGTAGTAGCTGCCCGAAGACGTGCCCGTGGAGGGGTGGATGATCAGGCAGGAGAGATCCGGATCATCGTGCAGGTACACGGTGATGGCATCGCTCCTGCGGGGGGTGAAGCCGCTCTTGCGCACCAGCGACCCTTCAAAATCCGTGCAAACGGTGCCGGATGTGAACGACGAAATGGTCCAGTCCGCCGCGGGAGCGGCATCCTTGAACACGGCAAAGGCGGCGTCGGTGGTCCAGTGGTGGTCGGTGCGGTAGAAGACTTCCTCGCCGGCTTCCTTCATGCCCGCAAAGACCTCCGGAATATCCGGCTTCAGCATGGCATCGGGCAGGCTTTCAAGGAAATCTTCCCGCCAGGCCAGCTCATCCTCCGTCTCCGTGTACGGAGGGAGCAGCTCCGGGTAGAGGCTGACGGCGGTGGGCACCAGCAGGAACTGCGCGTGGCGGAACTCATGCGCCTGCACGAAGGCGGCCACCGCATCGGCAGTCTTTTGCTGCTGGTCGGCAGAATAGTGTTCAAAAAGCTGGATCAGCCGTCCATCTCTGGCGTAGCTGACGCCCTGCGACTCGCGGTCGCCGAACAGCAGGGTGAGGCCGGTCTTCAGCTTCATGAAGCTGCTGCGCAGCGGGAACTGGTCCGCCACGTAGTCTTCCATCCCGTCCATGAACTCACCGGAGGTGAGGGAGTCGACGGTAAGGGCCGGCCGGGCGGCCAGCGCACGTTTTTCGGTGTCGCTGTAGGCGGCATCGGGCAGGGCGAGGTGCCAGACGGCAAAGCCGGCCAGCAGGATGAGGGCGATGAGCCCGAACAGGGGGTAGAACCGGCCCTGACGCTCTTCGTACAGGTGCAGACGCCGGCGGCTTAACAGCTTCATGTGACGGGCTCCTCCTTTCTCCGGACGGCCGGAAGGTTAGAATCGGAAGTACAGGAACGGGTTGTAGTTCTGCGTGACGAGGAACGCCGTGCAGACTACGAACAGGGCGGCGCACAGCACCACCAGGAACATCAGATGCCTGTCCATGAGGGCCTGGCGGAGCCTGACCGCCCACGGCAGCGAGAGCGCTGCGCCGGCCGCCAGCAGAGCGCCGTGCGAGAGCAGCAGGTGCAGGGAGTGGCCATCCACGAAGCCCAGATGTGCCTGGCCGAAGAGGTTGGAGAAGATCTGCCCGCACTCCGCCAGTGACCCGCAGCAGAACAGCCCCCAGCCGAAGAAGACGGCTAAGAGCGTGAGCGCGTGGCACAGCCACGCCGGGCGCTTCTCCCACCGGAACCAGACGAACTTTTCAAACAGCAGCAGCAGGCCGTAGTACAGGCCCCAGAGCACAAAGTTGGCGGCGGCGCCGTGCCACAGGCCGGTCAGTCCCCAGACGATGAGGATGTTGGCGATGTGGCGGGCGGGCTTCACGCGGTTGCCGCCCAGCGGGATGTAGACGTACTCGCGGAACCACGTGCCCAGCGTCATGTGCCACCGGCGCCAGAAGTCGGTGACGGAAGCGGAGCCGTAAGGCGCGTTGAAGTTCTCCGGGAAATCAAACCCCAGCATCTCGCCCATGCCGATGGCCATGTCCGAGTAGCCGGAAAAGTCAAAGTAGATCTGCAGGCTGTAGGCCAGCAGCCCCACCCACGCGGTGAGCGTCCCCGTGGGGCCTGTGAGCACCCCGGAGGCATCAAAGACCGCGCCCAGGCGGTTGGCCAGCAGCACTTTTTTGGCCAGGCCGAACAGGAACCGGGCCATGCCGCGGCCCAGGCCGGCGGCGGTCACGTGGCGGTCCGCCAGCTGCTCCTGCACATCGGAATAGCGCACGATGGGGCCGGCGATCAGCTGCGGGAACATGGTGATGTACAGGCCGAAATCCAGGACGTTTTTCTGCAGGCGGACGTTGCCGCGGTAGAGGTCGATCACGTAGGAGAGCGCCTGGAAGGTGTAGAACGAGATACCGATGGGCAGCGGCAGGTCATGGGCGGTCAGCTGCAGCCCGAACGCGCGGTTGAGGATGTCCACCGCGAAGCCGTAGTACTTGAAGAACCCGAGGATGCCCAGGTTCATGACCAGACCGAGGACCAGGATCCCCTTGCGCCACTCCGGGATGGCCGCCATAAAGCGGCCCAGGGTGTAGTTTAAGAGGATGGAGAGCACCATCAGGATAACGTAAACCGGCTCCCCCCACGCGTAGAAGACCAGCGAGAAGAGGAGCAGGATGATGTTTTTGACACGGATATCCGGCTCGGCCAGCGTGAACACGAGGCAGAGCGGCAGAAAGAAAAAGACAAAGACCGTGCTGGAGAAGACCATGCTTACCTCTCTATGGCTTTCCGGATCAGCGCCATGGCCTCGGCCGCGTGATGGCCGGCCGTGTAGCAGACATAGCCGCCGTTCTCATAGACGAGCGCCTCGTTCATGAGGGAGAACTGATCCGTACCGTAGCTTTCAAAATTGTTTTTCTGCGCTTCGATGCGTGCCAGGCAGGCCGCGCGCACATCGGCCGCCTGCGCCTCGGAGGAGACGCGGGCCACCAGCACCTCGTCCACGTCCATGAACGTGGCGGGCTCAAAATAGAGGAACTCTTCCGCGGAGCCGGGCAGCAGGCCGAAGGCCCGCTTTAAGGAGGCGTCCGACCCCGGAAGGCTGTCGGGCAGCGTGCCAGCCTCCGAGAGCGTTTCGGAGAGCACGGCAAAATCGCATGCCTGCGGGTGCGGCCGGCGCAGGCGCAGGCCGATGAACACCGCCAGGCAGGCGGTCAGAAGCAGCATGCACGCCACAAAGGCGATCTTGACGCGGAGCGGAGTTTTCATGTGTTAAAAGCCGACCATGCCGCGCAGTTGGTTGAGCCACTGGATGGTCCATTCCTTACTGAAGTGGATGCCGTCATCGGCGAAGTGTGCATCGCTGAAGCCGGCGGAGGCGTCCACGTACGTCCAGCCGTTGCGGGCGCACATGGCGATGAGCATCTGGTTGTACCCGGAGATGTTGCCCAGCTGCGGGAAGCGCGCCAGGCCGGTGGCGTTCACGCGGATGACCGACGAGACGTAGATGGCCGTGTTGGGCGAGAGGCTGTGGAACTGCCGGATGGCCTCCTCGTAGTGCACCAGCGCCACGTCGTTGCCATGGGCGATGATGTCGTCGATGCCGTTTAGGAACACGACTTTGGCCGGATACAGGGAAGCGGCGCCGGATACCAGCCCGGGCGCGTTGTCGATCTGGTTGTAGGTGTAGAAGACCTGCCCGGCCGGCCAGCCGCCCCAGAAGGAGAAGCCGGATGCGCGGGAGTCACCCACCAGGACCGTCATGCCGGTGGTGCCGGAGGGGTTGGCGGCGGCCGCTGCGGAAGCCGATGCCGCGGCGGCGCGCTGGGCTTCGGCCTCACGCCTGGCCTGCTCTTCGCGGGCGGCGCGCTCGGCGGCCTCGCGGGATTCCGCCTCCGACTGCGCGATGGAGGCGGCCACGGACGATTCATAGGCCAGCGATGCGGCCACGGACTCCTCGATGGACATGGACTCGGCGATGGACATGGCGATGGATTCGTGGATGGCATACTCGATGGACGAGTCGGCCGAGCGCGAGGCGCGGTCGGACTCCACCAGCGCCTGATAGCGCGACTCCAGTTCCGAAGCGTAGGCACTCTGGGAGTCTGCGATCACCTGCTGGCGGGAACTCTCGGCGGAGAAAACCGCCGCCGCTGCGGAGGCGGGATCGGCCGTGGCTTCCTGCTCCAGCAGATCCGCCAGCGTCTGGTCACCGGAGGCATTGGCTGCCGCGGGCACCCGGCCCATGAGCAGCACAAAACCGGCTGCCAGAAAGATCGACAGCAGGATAGCGGCGATATGATCTTTTCGGAAATGGGAAGGGCCTCTGCCCATGGAGCACCTCGCTGCGGGCGGTGGGAAAACACACCGCATAGTCCATGCTATTCTAGCACGGAGAGAGAAGAAAATCCACTAAAAACAGAGGTGCCGGCTGGCCGGGCGTCCCTGTCTGCCCTTCGGGCAGCCAGTGCGCGGCTGTCGCCGCGTAATAAGTCGTGCAAACCCGCCCCACCGTCCGCGCTTGCCCTTCGTGCAAGCGCTGCGCGGCTGTCGCCGCGTAAAAAAGACCTGATTCACGCCGGCTTGCAAGCAAGCTTGCGCCGTCGGAACCAGGCCTTTTTTGTGGGGCTCATAGCTTCACGTCAGATCTTGAACCGATACCCCACCCCCCAGATGGTCTCGATGTACTGAGGCTTGCTGGTGTTGGTCTCGATCTTTTCGCGGATCTTCTTGATGTGCACGGTGACGGTGGCGATGTCGCCGATGCTCTCCATGGCCCAGACCTCGCGGAAGAGCTCGTCCTTGGTGTAGACGTGGTTGGGGTGGGAGGCCAGGAAGGTGAGCAGGTCAAACTCCTTGGTGGTGAAGGCCTTCTCCTCGCCGTTCACCCAGACGCGGCGGGCGGTCTTGTCGATCTTCAGACCGCGGATCTCGATCACGTCGTTGGCGGGGGAGGCGGAGGAGACCAGGCGCTCGTAGCGGGCCAGGTGAGCTTTGACGCGCGCCACCAGCTCGCTGGGCGAGAAGGGCTTGGTCATGTAGTCATCGGCGCCGAGGCCCAGGCCGCGGATCTTGTCGATGTCGTCCTTGCGGGCGCTGACCATCAGGATAGGGGTGTTTTGCACCTCGCGCACCTTCCGGCAGATCTCAAAGCCGTCCACGCCCGGCAGCATGAGGTCTAAGATCAACAGGTCGTAATTGCCGGTCAGGGCCTTGACCAGGCCGCCGTCACCGGTCAGCTCGATCTCCACCTCAAAACCGGAGAGCTCCAGGTAATCTTTTTCCAGTTCGGCGATGCTCGCCTCGTCTTCCACAATGAGAATGCGGCTCATGATGTTTCCTCGTTCTTTTCAGTCTGTGTATTCCGGCGGCGCTTGGAGAAGCCCCGGCGGGGTTTGGCGGCGGGCTGCTCCTCCGGCTGGGCGGCGGGCTCGGTGTACTCGCGCAGCTCGAAGCGGATGGTGGTGCCGGCGCCTTCCACGCTTTCGGCCCAGATGCGGCCGCCGTGGTCCTCGATGATCTTCTTCACGATGGACAGCCCGATGCCGCTGCCTTTGGCGGGCGACGTGCGCGCCTCATCCGTGCGGTAGAAGCGGTCGAAGATCAGCCCCAGATCCTTGCGGGCGATGCCGCGGCCGTTGTCCGTGATGGCCACGTGCACAAAGCCCTCGCGGTCCGTGACCGACATGGCGATGGCCGGCTCCGGCTTGTCCATGTACTTCACGGAGTTGCTGATGATGTTGTTGATGACTTTCTTCAGCTGCTCCGGGTCCGCGATGGTGCGCACGGACGGGATCACGGTGTTCTCGTACCCGAAGTGGATGCCCTCGGCGTCCAGGTCTGCCGACAATTCGTCCGCGCAGTCATCGAAGTAATCCCGCACCGACAGGATGGTGTAGTTGTACGGGATGTCGTGCGTGTCGATCTTGGAGTAGTAGGACAGCTCGTCGATGAGCCGCTGCATGTCCTCCGCCTTGTTGTGGATGGTGGTCACGTACCGGTTCATCTTTTCGGGACTGTCCGCCACGCCTTCCAGGATGGCCTCCGAATACCCCTTGATGGAGGTGATGGGGGTCTTCAGGTCGTGCGAGATGTTGCGGATCAGCTCCTGGTGCTGGGTGTCGATGAGCAGTTTTTCCTCCGCCGACTCCTTCAGGCGCTGGCGCATCTCGTCAAAGTCGATGCACAGCCGCCCGATCTCGTCCGCCTTGTCCTCCGGCACGTCGATCTTGAAGTCCAGGTCGCCGTCGCGGATACGTTTGGCGGAACTGCGCAGCATGCCGACCGGCCGGATGATGGCGCCGTACGCCCAGGCCGAGATGCCGGTGATCATGAAGATCAGCAGCAGGATGAGCGAGGAGATGACCACCACCACGGTGGAGCGCATCTCCGGCAGCATGCTCTGCAGGGAGGTCAGGATGAAGACCGTGCCCTCCGAGCCGTCGGTGAACGTGAAGTCCAGCTGGTTCAGGATGCGGCGGTCCTCCGGGCGCAGCATGAAGCGGTCCGGATCGCTGCCGTAGGCCGGCAGCCGGGAGGTATCCAGCTGGCCGTCGGTGCCGTCGTACAGGATGGTCTGGCCCTTGCGCACCAGAAGCGACGAACTGTTCTGGGAGAGCTCCTGGTTGAGCTGCCCGAGGAAAGCCGTCTGCCCCAGCCGGTCCGGCTGCAGGTGGATGATGTTGGTGATCTTCTCCTCGGCGCTCTGCGAGAGCGAGGCCAGCGTTTCCACCGACACACCCGAGAAGAACTCCCGCCAGCCGAGGCCGTAGGTGTTCTCGATGACGGTCACCTGGTGGCGCAGCGTGACGGCTAAGAGAAGCCCCACAATGAGGATGGGCAGCACCACTGCGCTGGTGAAGGCCAGGATGATCTGGCGCCGCAGGCTCATGCGGTCGCCTCGGCGTGGATGCGGATGTCCTCCGCCACCGGAACGTTGGCGTACGGATCCGCCGCCTCCTCCTTCGGAAGGCTCTGCATGTACTCGTGCATGGCCTCAGCCACCTTCTTGGAGTAGGCCACGGCCGCCACCACGGTGGAAGCGCCGCGCACCGCGTCGCCGGCGGCAAAGATGCCCGGGCGGGAGGTGCGGCCGAACTCATCCGTGGCAAACAGGCCCGACGGACTGACTTCCAGGCCGGTGGTGGAGTCCGTCAGCGTGGTGCAGGCGCCCTGGCTGATGGAGACGATGACCGAATCCGACAGGTACTTGCGCTCGCTGCCGGGGATGGGGGTGAGCTTCCCGTCCTCAGATTCCTCGACATCGCAGAAGACCACGCCGTCTGAAAGGATCTCCAGCGGCTTCTTGTTGTGCAGAATCTCCACGCCCTCCAGCTGTGCGTAGCTGGACTCGTAGTCGGACGCCGCCAGCTTCTTGGTGATGGAGAAGCACGTCACCTGGTGGCTGCCGTGGCGGACGGCCGTGCGGGCCACGTCCATGGCGGCGTTGCCGGCGCCGATGATGGTCACCCGCTCGCCCAGATGGTAGACATCGGGGTTTTGCAGGTAGTGGATGGCGTAGTGGACGTTGCCGAGCGACTCACCCTTGATGTGCAGGGTGTTGGGCCGCCACACGCCGGTGCCGATGAAAATGGCCTTGTAGCCATCGCGCTCCAAATCTTCCAGCTTAAGCGCCTTGCCGATGTCGATGTTGGGGCGCACGTGGATGTCCTTCAGGCGCAGGTGGCGGTATTCGAAATCGTCCAGGATGGACTTGGGCAGGCGGAATTCCGGAATGCCGTAGCGCAGGACGCCGCCGATCTTGTCGTGGGCGTCAAAAATGGTCACGTCATACCCATAGCGCGCCAGCACCACGGCGATGGTCAGGCCCGCCGGGCCCGCGCCGATGATGGCGCAGCGCATGCCGTTCTTGGGCGCCGGGCCTTCAGTCATCTGCGAGGCGTACGTTTCCGAAATATAGTGCTCGATGACCGAGAAGTGCACCGGATCCCCCTTGAGGCCGCGCACGCAGTGGCCTTCGCACTGGTTCTCGTGGTTGCAGATGAGACTGCAGACCGTGGTCAGGGGGTTGTTCATGAACAGCATCCGGCCGGCCTGGTTGAGGTTGCCCTCCTTCAAAAGGCGGATGGCTTCGGGAATGTTGGTATGTACCGGGCACCCCTCCTGACAGCGGGGCTTTTTGCACTGCAGACAGTGGTTTGCTTCGTCCATCACATGAAGAGCCATGGCGGCCTCCTTTATTACCGAAGATAAAATGCCGGGAACGCGTCCCGGCGCGCGTATAAACTACGGGAATTATAGCATAGGAAATCTTCCGGTTCAATGAGTGGCACTTGTGATAAGGGACGATTCGTGCTAAACTTTTCATTAACAGTGAGGAGAGCGAAGCCCGTTCGGCGGCTTTGCCGATAAAGGAGGAAACTATGGGAAAGAATGCCATCGTCGGACAGTCCGGCGGTCCGACGTCTGTGATCAATTCCAGTCTGGCCGGTGTCTATGAGTCCTGCATCCGCCGCGGAGCGGAGCATGTCTACGGCATGCGCAACGGCGTTCAGGGCCTGCTGGACCGCAAATACGTGGATCTGGGGGACACCCTGAAGAGCGGCATGGACATCGAGCTGTTAAAGCGCACGCCGTCCAGCTACTTAGGTTCCTGCCGTTACAAACTGCCGGACTGGCAGAATCCGGAGGGGGAAGAAGTCTACAAGAAGATCTTCGCGCTCTGTGACGAGCTGGACATCGGGTACTTCTTCTACATCGGCGGCAACGACTCCATGGACACCATCAACAAGCTCTCCCAGTACGGCGAGCATGTGGGCAGCGACATCCGCTTCATGGGCGTGCCGAAGACCATCGACAACGACCTGATGCTGACCGA
>CAMJGH010000090.1 GCA_946405185.1 uncultured Lachnospiraceae bacterium | reverse complement strand
CGCCCATGCCGCAGGTCACAAAGACCATGTCCAGACCGCGCACGATATCCGCGATATCGTCCAGGTTCTCTTCCGCCGCCTTCTGGCCCACTTCGGGCTTGGCGCCCGCGCCCAGCCCCTTGGTCAGCTTTTCGCCGATCTGCAGGACCCTCGGTGCCTTACACCGGGTCAATGCCTGATTATCGGTGTTGACACCCACCAGTTCCACACCGATGATATTTTCGTCGATCATGCGGTTCACCGCATTGTTGCCGGCACCGCCGACACCGATGACCATAATCTTCGCGCCCGGCTCCTGTTCATTCATAGAAATCTCAAGCACCGTTTTTTCCTCCTGTTTTTCCCATTCTCATCATCACACACTGTGTGTTTTCATTCGTCTTTCTTGAAGACAAACGTATACGAAGAAGCGCCTGGTTCGTAATTATCCAGATAAAGAGTCCCGGACATGCCTTCCAGAGCGCCAAGGTTGGCCATGACGACCGAGAGCTTTTCCTCCAGCCAGGAGGAGTCTCCCAGTTTCACACGCACATTTCCCAAGAATAATACCACACTCGAATCGGATTCGTAAAGCACCTTATCTACGTTGAGCTTGTTTTTTTTCAGCAGATTCGTCAGATGAAGGATCTTGCTGAAGATTTCCGGGTCTTCCACCGGCAGCGGCTGATACTGCACAGCCTGTGTAAAGCGCAGACCCTCGATGACCGGCGTCCCCGTGATGTAGCGGAACGAGCTCTCCACGATGATGCCGTCGCGGTCAAAGTAGAGGTAGGAGCTCATGTAGCGCACGCACCCGATGATGCTCTTCTCATACACGACTACCTGTGCGGACGATTCGCCCGTCAGCTCCACCTCGTAGCGCTGGATGAACGGGATGGACACCTGGGCGGCCAGCGGGCGCCCCAGGAACACGTAGACGGCGTTTTTCTCCAGCGGCCGATCCTCCGTGATCAGCTGCACGATCTCATCATCCGAATACATCCGGTTGCCGTAGACCGTGTAGTCCGTGATGCGGGCACTGCGCAGGAAGAAGAGCCCCGCTCCCGCCACGGCCAGCGTCATCAGGAAAAAGATGGCCGCGATCTTCAGTTGGTGAAGATACTTTTCCGCGTTCATGGTCACGCTTCCAGGCGGATGCGGCCGGAAACGCTGAGGACCAGCCCGACCTCCACCATCAGACAGACCAGCGAACTGCCGCCGGAACTGATGAACGGCAGCGACACGCCGGTGTTGGGCATCAGGTTCATGGACACGCACAGATTGAAGATGACCTGGATGCCAACGTGGGCCAGCACCCCCGTCACCATAAGCATGCCGGGCAGGTCCGGCGCGTTGTTGGCGATCATCACCATGCGGCTGACGAGCACCGCAAAGAGGCCGAGCACCAGCAGGCCTCCGAAAATGCCGAGTTCCTCACAGATGATCGAAAAGATCATGTCGTTCTGCGCTTCCGGCAGGTAGCCGAGCTTCTGGATGCTCTGCCCCAGGCCCTTGCCGAACAGGCCGCCGGAGCCGATCGCATAGAGGCTTTGCAGGATCTGGTAGCCGTTGCCCTCCGGGTCCGACGTGGGATCCAGCCAGGCGTTGATGCGGTCCATCTGGTAGTCCTTGAGCACGTGGGCCAGCAGCCCGCTCTTGTAGAAGACCACCAGCGCCACCACACCGGCCACGATCATAACGGCCAGCGGCCACTTCCGTTTGGTAGCCACAAACAGGATGACCACGCCCATGCCGGCGATGATGATGGCGGAACTCAGGTTGGAAATGAGCACCGGCACCACCGACGCCCCCAGAAACACGAACAGCACCATCCACGCCTTCCAGCCCCCCTCGAGGATATGCCGCCGCATCCAGGGGAGGAAGTAGTTGATCATGGCCGGGTAGCAGCAGACCAGCGCGATCTTCATCAGCTCGGTCGGCTGGATACTGATGGGGCCGATGTAGAGCCACCGCTTTTCACCGTGGGACTCGTGCCCCCAGATCTGCACCGCGACCAGCATTCCCAAAGCCACCAGAAAGATCAGGGCGCTCCATTTCAGGAAGATGTGGTAATCCATCTTGGAGACGATGAGCATCACCACCAGGCCGACGGCCAGGTAAAAGAGCATGCGCTTGACGTTGTAGAAGGAATCCCCGAACTTGATGGAGTTGCTGTACGCCGTGGTGCTGTACAGCATGATCATGCCGAAAGCGCACAGGACCAGCACGACAAAGATCAGCGTATAGTCAAAAAAACTTCTGGGCTTGTTCCCTGCCATACTCTCCTCCTTTCCGGCATGTGTGTCTGTTTTCTCTTACCGTTTCTGCACCAGGGCGCGGAAGATGTCGCCGCGCTCCTCGTAGTTCTTGAACATGCCCCAGCTGGCGCAGGCCGGCGACAGCAGCACGGCCCACCCGGGCTGTGCGGCCGCGGCGGCCATGTCCACCGCTTCCTCCAGGCTTTCGGCAAACCGGTAGTCCGCAAAGCCGTGCGCTTTGGCGCAGGCCGCGATCTTTTCGCGCGTCTGGCCGATGAGGATCAGAAGCTTCACCTTGCCGTCAAATGCGTCGAACCACTCGTCGTACGTGGCCCCCTTGTCGTACCCGCCGCCGATGAGCACAGTGGGCACGGACATGGCCCGGATGCCGCGGATGGCGGCGTCCACGTTGGTGCCCTTCGAATCATTATAATACTTTACGCCGGATTTTTCTCCCACAAATTCGATGCGGTGCGGGACTGCCTGAAACTCCTTCAGGGTCTGGCGGATGATGTCCATGGACACGCCCATCGACAACGCGCAGCCCACGGCCGCGCAGACGTTCTCGTGGTTGTGGGTGCCCAGGATGTTCAGCTCGTCGGTGCGGATCACATCCGTCACCTGACCGCCCTGCGCCAGCCGGATGCAGCCGTTCTGCACAAAGAGGCCGTCTTCCAGCACCCGCTGCGAGGAGAACCACACCACTTTCACGCGGCCCGCCAGGCTCTCGCCGAAGGCGCGCAGGCGGTCATCTTCGAAGTTCAGCACGCAGGCGTCTTCCGGCCCCTGGTTTTTGGTCACCAGCTCCTTGACGCGCGCGTACTCCTCCATGGTGTGATGGCGGTTCAGATGGTCCGGGGTGATGTTCAGGATGGCCGACACCTGCGGGTGGAAGTCCCGGATGGCTTCCAGCTGGAAACTGGAACATTCCGCCGTGGTGACCGTCTCGTCGGTGGTCTCCAGGGCTTTCGCCGTGTAGGCGGTGCCGATGTTGCCCACCGTGAACGCGGACGGGAAGGCATTGGCCATGATCTGCCCCACCAGGGCCGTCGTGGTGGTCTTGCCGTTGGTGCCGGTGATGGCGATGAGTTTCCCCTTCGCGTACCGGTACGCCAACTCGATCTCGCTGGTAACGGGCACGCCCGCCTCGCGCAGGCGCACCACAAAAAGCGTTTCCGGGTCGATGCCGGGGCTGATGATGCACTCTTTCGCGCGGGCGATCACCTCGTCCGTCAGGTCCCCGAGCGCATACTCGCACCCTTCAAAGCCCAGGCGCTCCGTCAGCGCCTCATGAGAAAGCGAGGCGTTGGAATCATACAGGATCACCGGCTCCCCCGCGTCATGCAGGAGTCTTGCCGCTCCGATGCCGCTGATGCCGGCACCGGCCACCAAAGTTGCTTTTTCCATGATATCCGTCCTTTACCGGAGTGCCGAAAGCGCCACGGCGCACAGCAGCACCGTCACGGCCGTGAAGATGCCGACCACCTTCGTTTCCGACCATCCCCCCAGTTCAAAGTGATGATGAATGGGAGCCATGCGGAACAGCCGCTTGCCCCCGGTCTTTTTAAAGTAGGCCACCTGCAGGATGACCGACAGCACCTCGACCGCGTATAAAAGCCCCGCGATGAGGATGAACAGCGGCATGCCGAGCGTCAGCGCCACGCCGGACACAAACCCGCCCAAAGCGAGCGACCCGGTGTCGCCCATGAAGACTTTGGCCGGATAGAGGTTGTAGCACAAAAACCCCAGCAATCCGCCCAGCACCGCGCCGCAGAACACCGCCTGGGAGCTGCCCAGGTATTCCGCCGCGATCCAGAAGAACGCCGCCACCACGGCCGTCACGCTGGCGCCGAGGCCGTCCAGCCCGTCGATGAAGTTGGTGCCGTTGTCCGTTCCCAGCATGACCGCAAACACGAACGGGATGTAGAGCCACAGCGGCATCTCCCACACGGTCTCCGTAAACGGCAGCTTGATGACGTTCGCCTCCGGCACGCCGAGCACCAGCCACAGGGCGAACAGCGCGCAGATCACGCACTGCAGCAGGAGTTTCTGCTTGGGCGTCAGCCCCTCGTTGTGGTGATGGCGGATCTTTAAATAGTCATCCGTGAAGCCCACCGCGCCGAAGCCGAGGGTCACGAACAGCACCGGCAGCAGGTCGGGGTGCACAAACGAAAAAACGAGCACCGCCACCGTGATGCCGGCCAGAAACAGCACGCCGCCCATGGTCGGCGTGCCGGCTTTTTTCTGATGTTCCTTCGGCCCCTCCTCGCGGATCTGCTGGCCGAACTTGAGGCGGTGCAGCACCGGCAGCAGGAACTTCCCTGCCGCCAGGCTCACCGCGAATGCGAAAAGACATGCCAGAACAGCCTGTCCGTTGATCATACTCTCATACCCCTTGCTTATCAGTTTTCCGACGGCTCGTACTCGGCGTCCGGATTGATGACGATGACCGGTTCTCCCAGCGGGAAGGCATCGGACACATACGGGTTGTCCGTAGTAGCCCCGACCACTTCGCCGTCGTTCAGATACGCCTCATCCGGGAAGATGTTGTAATACGCCAGCAGGTCGGACCAGATCTCGCGGGAGAAGAACACCGAGGTGATACTCTGCGACTGGTTCTCAATCTTCGGCACATCCAGCACCACGTACAGCAGCAGTTCCGGATTCTCTCCCACAAAGCTGATGTAGGAGATGGTGTAGTTCTCGGAGCCGCGCGGCAGCTTTTCGGCAGCGCCCGTCTTGCCGCCCCAGTAGTAGCCGGCGATGCGCGCCACGTTGCCGGTGCCGCGCTCCACGGTGCCGTGCATGATCTCGCGGATTTCGGCGCTCACTTCCTCGCTGACGGTCCGGCGCACCAGCACCGGATCCATGCGCTGCACCACCTCGCCGGAGGCGTTGCGGATCTCGCGGACGGTGCGCGGCTGGTAGTAGTACCCACCGTTGATCAGCGAGCAGTAGGCCGCGGCCATCTGAATCATGGTCACATTATACCCCTGGCCGAACGAAGCCGTGGCCAGCTCCGCCTCGCCCATGGTGTCTTCGGTGAACTGCAGGCCTTCGCAGCTGGCCTCGCCCGGCAGGTCGATGCCGGTCAGCTGGCCGAAGTTCATTATCCGCTCGTAGCGGAGCATGTCTTCCTTGCCGATCTGCGTGGCCATCTGCATGAGCACGTCGTTGCAGGACTCGTAGATGGCCTGCTCGGTGGTCAGAAGCCCATGGCCCTCCGTGTGGGAGCACTGGATCTTCCAGCCGCCGCGGTACTCGTGGCCGTCGCACTCATAGGTGTGCCCCAGCTCGATGCTCTTCTCCGCCAGGCCCGCCGCCAGCGTCACCACCTTGCCGGTGGAGCCGGGCTCGTAGGAATCGCTGATGCAGTAATTGCGCCAGACAGTGCTGCGCGCCTCGGTCAGCTCGTCCTCCGTCATGGCGGCCAGCTGCTCTTCGGTGTACCAGGCGGACAGGTCCGTCGGGTTGTTCAGGTCAAACTCGGAATCCGTGGCCATGCCCAGCACTTCGAACGTGCGCGGGTTCATCAGGATGACGCCCACATGGTCGGCGCCGACTTCCTTCATATAGGAGTCCACGTTCTCCTGCAGGATGCGCTGCGTGGGGATGTCGATGGTGCTCACCACCGTGTTGCCGGACGTGGCCGGAAAGACGGTGCGCTCCAGGTCGTAATCCTCATCCAGATAGCTGAGCGACCGGCCCGGGGTGCCGAGCAGCTGCTCGTCGTAGTAGCGCTCCAGGCCCCAGATGCCCTCCGACCCGTCGGTGGAGGCAAAGCCGATCACCTTGGAGGCCAAATCTTTGTACGGATAGGTGCGCTGGTATTCGATCTCGAACCACACGCCCTTGATCTTGGTCTTCTTTTCCTCGTCGGTCATGCCGATCTCGGTGCCGTCGGCCGCCTTGCGGGTGTACTTCTTGTCGTTCCACAGCTGCTGGTACTCTTCGAACGCACTCACCTGGTCGTACGTGAGCAGCGTCTTGCCGCCGAAGCGCAGGTAGCTGGCATCGGCGTTTTCGGCCACCTCGCGCGCCACCTGGGCGCGGTCAAGCCCGAACATGTCGGCCACTGCGTTGATGGTGGTCTCGGTGTAGTTCTCGCTGTAGTTGATGACCTTCGGGTCCAGGATCAGGATGTAGAACGGCTCGCTGCGGGCCACCTCGATGCCGTTGCGGTCCACGATGGAGCCGCGTCTGGCCTGGATGACCTGACTGGTGTAGCCGTGGCGGCTGAGCACCTCCACGGAGTAATCACTGTGCGTGCCGCGGATCAAAAAAAACAGGTAGACGCCCAGCAGCGCGAATACCAATAAGATCGTCAGATAGACGATCATCAGCTTGCCGGACATATACCTGCGTATTTTCTGCTGGCGATGGCGGGGCTTCGCCAGGAAATCCGATATTCTTTGCTTCAGCCCCCGCTCATCTTCCGGGGATTGCTTCATTCTGCTTGACATACTCACCTTCATTCATTTCAAACCAGACGATCTGATCCGCACCGGCCGGCACCATGCCGAGCTCGGTTGTGGCCACCTGATAGATGTGAGCGTAGTCTTCGCAGGTGTTGATCGAGAGCTCCAGCGCCTCGTTCTTTTTCTGCAGCGTCTCCAGCTGGTCTTCCAGCTGTGCGATGTTGTGCAGGCGGGCGTTGATGGAGTTCTGGACGGACAGGTAGCCGATGCAGACCGAAAGCGCCGCACCCACCACCAGGAGCAGGCCCAGCACAAAGCCCAGGCTCATGGAGCGCGACCGCTCGCGGTTGCGCAGCACCTGGTTCTGTTTTCTGGTAACGATCTGGCCCTCGCGCGCCGGCGCCTGGACTCTGGCCAGGTTGTCACCGACATAGGCAGGCGTCGTGTGCGTATAATTCCGGTACTGTGCCATCATACACCTCGATCACTCTTTGTCAATCCGGCAGGCGTTCGATCACGCGCAGTTTCGCGCTGGACGCCCGCGGATTCTCCTCCAGTTCCCCCTCCGCCGCCGTCACCGGGTGGCGGAAAACATTCTTTCCGTAAGGCTTCTTCCCGCACATGCACACCGGGAAGTCCGGGGGGCATGTGCACGGGTTTTCGGCTGTTCTGAAATGATTCTTGACGATGCGGTCCTCCAGCGAGTGGAAGGTGATCACCGCCATGCGCCCGCCGGGCGCCAGTCTCTTCACGGCCGGGTCCAGCACCTCTTCCAGGGCCGCCAGCTCTTCGTTGCAGGCGATGCGGATGGCCTGAAACGAGCGCTTGGCCGGATGGCCGCCCGTCTGCCGTTTGGCGGCGGGGATGGCGCTTTTGACCAGCTCCGCCAGTTCGAAGGTGGTTTTTACCGGGTGCTCCGCACGTGCCCGCACGATGGCGGAAGCGATGCGGCCGGCAAACCGCTCTTCACCGTATGTCTTCAGGATCCACGCCAGATCCTTTTCGCTCCAGGTATTGACGATGTCCGCCGCCGTCAGGCTCTGACGGGTGTCCATGCGCATGTCCAGCGGCGCGTCCGTCCGGTAGGAGAACCCGCGCTCCCCATCGTCAAACTGGTGGGAGCTGACACCCAGGTCCAGGAGGATGCCGTCCACCTGCCCCACGGACAGGTCATCCAGAATGGCGGGCATGTCGCGGAAGTTGCCGCGGACGATGGTGCAGCGGTCCGCGTAAGGGGCCAGCCGCTCGGTGGCCGCCTCGATGGCCTCGCCGTCGCGGTCGATGCCGATCAGGCGTCCGCCTTCGGTGAGCCTTGCGGCAATGGCGGAAGAATGCCCCGCGCCGCCCAGTGTTCCGTCTACGTAGATGCCGTCCGGCCGGATGGCCAGGGCGTTGATCGTCTCTTCAAACAGGACCGGTACATGATGAAATTCCATCGCGCCCTCCTGCCTCAGATCTGGTACTGTTCCAGGCTCCTGCCCAGGCTGTCCACGTCACCGTAGTCGTTGTAGGCTTCCCAGGAATCCTTGTCCCAGATCTCGATGCGGCTGCCGACGCCGGCCAGCACCACTTCCTTGGTGAGGTGCGCGAACTCGCGCAACACCTGCGGGATGAGGATGCGGCCCTGCTTGTCCGTTTCCATCTCCTCGGCGCCGGCGATGAAGAACCTCGTCACCTTGCGGCCGTTGGGATTGGACAGCTCCGGCATGGAAGCCAGCTTGGCGGTGAACTTCTCCCACTCCTCGCGGGTGTAGAGATTCAGGCAGTGGTCCATGCCGCGGGAAAGGACAAAGCCCTCGCCCAGCTGCTCGCGGAACTTCTGCGGAATGATCAGACGGCCCTTGGCATCCAGGCTGTGATTGTATTCGCTCATGAACACGGCAGGCCACCTCCTTTCCGGCTTTTTGGTCCCACGGAGTTACTCTGAACCCCCACTCAGTCACCACTTGCCACCACTTACGCATATTCTACCCCAGTTTTTTCGGGATGGCAACCGGAAAAAGGCAGTTTTTTCAAGTTTTTCGGGCTTTTTTGAACGCGAAAAAGCCGGTCCCAACAGGGGGACCGGCTTACGGATCAATATGTAGTTTCGGGCACTATATCTGGGCTTATGCCGGGATCAGGCCTTCGAGCGTCTCGTAGAGGGCTTCCGGCTGGACCGGCTTGGAGAGGTGGGCATTCAGGCCCGCCTGCAGGCTGCGCTGCACGTCCTCATCGAAGGCATTCGCGGTCAGCGCGATGATGGGGATGGTCTTCGCATCCTCGCGCTCCATGGCGCGGATGCGCCGGGTGGCTTCCAGGCCGTCCATCTCCGGCATGCGCATGTCCATCAGCACTGCGCTGTAGTACCCGGCCGGATGCGCTTCAAACTTCTCCACCGCGATGCGGCCGTTTTCGGCCACATCCGCCTCCATGCCGCGCATCTGCAGCACCATGGTCATGATCTCCGCGTTGACGGCCATGTCTTCCGCCAGCAGGATCCGCCGGCCTTCAAGGGTGGCTTTGGCCGTCTTTTCTCCTGCCGTCAGGTCCTTCCGCTTTCTGGCCGAACGGAATTCATCCAGCACGGCTCCGGCGAACAGCGGTTTGGACAGGAAGCTGTCCACGCCGGCCTCCACGGCCTCTTCCAGCACGTCATCCCACCGGTAGGCCGTCAGGATGATGATGGCGGATTCCTTCCCCACGATCTCGCGGATGCGGCGCGTGGTCTCCACGCCGTCCATGTCCGGCATCTTCCAGTCCACCAGGATCAGATTGTACGGCGTGCGCCGCGCGTGGCGGAGTTTCACCATCTCCACTGCCCGCTCGCCGCAGTCGGCCACCTCGGCGGCGATGCCGGCATTCTCGAGCACCAGTTTGGCGTGCTCGCAGGCCACCGGGTCATCGTCCACCACCAGGACGGTCATCTCGTGCGGGGCGATCTCCTTCTCCGCCTCCCCGTCCGCCGCGTGCGCGGCGTCCGTCAGGGTGACGGTGACGGTGAACGTGCTGCCTTTGCCTTTTTCGCTCTCCACGGCGATGGTGCCGTTCATCATCTCCACCAGGCTCTTCGTGATGGCCATGCCCAGGCCCGAACTGCCGTATTTGGTGGTGGTGGAGGAATCCTCCTGCGTGAACGTATCGAACAGGTGCGGCAGGAACTCGGCGCTCATGCCGATGCCGGTATCCGCCATCACCAGCTCCAGCGTGCTCTTCCCGTCGTACCGGGCCGTCCGGGTGACATCGAACGTGACGCTGCCGCCCGCCGGCGTGAACTTGACGGCGTTGCCCAGGATGTTGATCAGCACCTGGCGCAGCTTCATGCCGTCGCCCACGTACCAGTCGTCCACATCGCCGTTCACGCGGCACTCGTACGTCAGTCCCTTCTCCTCCGCCTGCGCGGAGAACATGGTGTTGACCGAACCGAGCAGCTGCCGGAACGAGAACTCTTCGTTCTTGAGCGTCAGGCGGCCGGACTCGATGCGGGACATATCCAGGATGTCGTTGATCAGCCCCAGCAGATGGTTGGCCGAATCCCCGATCTTCTCCAGGTACTCGCGCGTCTTCGGCGGCGTCTGCGGGTCATGCAGGGCAATGTTGTCCAGCCCGATGAT
>CAMJGH010000089.1 GCA_946405185.1 uncultured Lachnospiraceae bacterium | reverse complement strand
GGAACGGCAAAATTTTTTGCACTTCTATTGCTTCTTTATCACACATAAGCAAAGTGATCCGGTATCTTTTCGAAGAAGTGGGTCTTGATGTGATCTTCTGCGGCCATTTCCTGTGGAACAGACAGTCGCAGAGGGTTCAGGAAAAGTGCGGTTTCCGGCATTACGCCTTTGATACGTACAGAACCAGAATGGATACCACGCAAGACGAGGAAGTGAATATCCTGACCAGGTCATGTTGGACATCTGTTGGACAGTCGGGGGTAAACCATTTCTGACACCTGATGATACCCGTATGCCCATCCCGGCCTGGCCGGACGGTGGATCCCGTTCAGTTGAAGACATCCCTGAGGAAGGCGGGCCTGAGGCTGCGTTCGTGTGAGTGAGGGACAGAAAGGAGACGCTCATGCCTGTCAGTCCGGTTTCGGAAGACAATATCAGCAGCACTTTTGAGAAAAACAGCGGCAACCTGATGGATTCGATCTGGTACGGCGCCCTGTACCAGAAGATGGAGTTTTTCAATGCCTATGCGGAGGATCTGGAGGGATATACCGATGATCAGAAGTCATCCATTGGCTTCAGCGAAGGTGTCGAACACAAGACGGTAGAGGCCTTGAAGAGGGAGACGGCCAACGTACATTTGCGGGATGGGAACTTTAAGGCCTTTCTCGACTGTGCCGGTGAGATCTATCGGGCCAACAACCGCGCCGCCGTGGAGAATGACGCCCTGTACCGGCAGATCCTGGATTCTCTGCCGGAGGATGAGCCGTACCGCGAGGAAAAGGCGGGGTATCTCTTTAACGATACCGGGATCAAGGACAACCTTTTCAGACAATATTCGGAGCTCCTTCTGACGGAATTCTCATTTCGCATGATGAGGGGTGCCCAGGACATTATTGATGGCCAGACGCACGGCGGAGATCCCAAACAGGCCACCGTCGGGGAGGTGCTTGGCCGATTGGGGCTTGACGAGGCTGAGCAGCAGGCGTTCATTCAGAAATACGGATACGAGTCCCCTGACCAGTCCCTGTATCAGCACTATGTGGAGCATCATCCCCGCGAGACGGGGAAGCCGCTCGCGGAGATCATGAACAATGCCAAGTCACAGTTGGAACTCTGTCTGGACCGGGAGGCCGCGGATATCATTACTGCGAAGCTGGATGCGGATATGTCTCCGGACGAGCGGCAGCACCTGCACGACTGGAGAAAACGCGAGACGCAGCTGGCTGTATCGGAAGAAGAGGAAAACCGGAAGATCGGAGACTGGATCCGGAAAAAGGGAAAACGCCTCAGCGATGATCTGCATAAGGCATATTCCGCGGTCATGATGCAGCGGTGCCGTCTGACACTGGAAGGGGACAAGTCGCTGAACAGTATCAGCGCGAATGCACCGCTTCAGAACGTTCTGGACAGACAGGCCGAAGACTCCGCCTACATCCGGGAGATCATTCAAGGGACAAGGACGGCGGATGATGTCATCCTTGACTGCATGCAAAAGGGCGAAAAGGCGCTGTCCGGCCTCGAGCGCCGCAGCGCGGAAGCGTTCATCAACGATGTCCGGATCGGCTTCCGGGACGATGCGTTCGATAAAACGGATGAAGACTATCCCGCCAGACAGTTCGCGGACATTTTTGCCGCCCGGATCCTGTCCGATTCGGTCAGGGGACAGCGAAACACCCTTGGCACGGATTTTCTGCGGAGCGACCTGGACGCGCTCTCCGGCAAACTGACGGACAATTATAATTTCCGTGGATTCATCGATGTGACCTACCTGGGCGGAGAGGACGAAGGCAGCCGCAAACTGAAGGACACAGCCCATAAGCTGTATTCTATCCGGACACACGGCGGGTTCATCGAGGATGAATTTAAAAAGTACTTGTTGAAGCTCCCGGCCGGCGAACTGGACAACGCGCCGGAACTGGCGCGGTTCATGCCCACGGCAGGGGAACGGATCGAAGAGCTCAAACGCCAGGTGAAAGAAGCGCCGGGCGATCTGCTGCTGCAGGAAAAGGCGGCCGCCGAGATCATCGCCATCCGCAACGCCTGCCAGGTGGAACGGAACACCGGGTACGGTCTCAAGAAGCGCATCCCGGCGGCAGCGGAGGGCAAGCGGCTTGCTGAGGAGGCCGGGAGACTGCGGGAGAACGGGGAATGCCGGGAGATCCTCCGGGATGAGTCCACCAGAAAGGATCTCCTTTCGCGCGGTCATGGCGGAAAAATGATGGAGAACGTCCGGAAGAAATACGGCACGGAGGTACCGGCGGAGGACCGGCAGCCGGCTGTCGAATCCATGCTGAAGCGGAACACGACAGGCGGACGGATGGCTGAGCTGCGCCTTGAAGCGCAGACCATCCGCGAACAGCTGGAGAGCCCCAACACCCTGGTCCGCAGCCAGGCGATGGCAAAGTCGAAGGAACTGCTCGGCGAGTATATGGTGCTGGCCGACAGGAGCCGGAACGAGGCGGAAGCCGACGCCCCCTGGAGGACGGTGAGCGCCATGAGCAAGAGCGCTATGAACGATCCGTACGCGCAAAAGATCATGGAAACGCCTGAAAAGGTGAGCCAGATGATGGGCGCCATCGCTTCCGGCGATATCGGCATCTTCCAGAACAGGCTGACGCAGGAGATGAACGCGCTGAAGGCGGCCAAAGCGCCGACAGTGCCGCTTGAGGTGCAGCCAGGAAACAACCTGGAAGGCCCCGGGAAGCAGGTGCCGCAGGGGCCGGTGGCCTGACAGGCTGGGAGGTTCTGTGACAGGAGAGGAGAGACCATGAATATTTCGCGCACGCTGTATTCCTGTGAACACACCGAGTACGCCGTCAGTTACACGCCCGATGTCGTCTATGCGCACCGGGAGACGGGGGACTTGAAACTGCAGATCGTCATGCCGGCGGAGCCCATCCTGCCGCCGCCCGCAAATCCTCCGGAACTCACGCCGGTGCAGAAGAAATACATCGGCTGGAAGGGAGGCGGCACGTGGAAGAAGGCGCCGGATCCCGACGAGCGGTATCCGCTGATCCTGGCCTGCCCGGGTTCGGGCTGGGCCGGGGCCGAAGGCTACCGGTACCTGCCGCACCTGGTGGAGCTGGCCCGGCACGGTTTTGTGGCGGCGGCCATCGGCTACCGGGGCGTCTACAAGGACAACGTGGTCTATCCGGCCACCGTGCAGGATATGCGCGACGCGCTGCGGTTCCTCTGCGACACGGCTGTGCAGTGGCACATCGACACGGCGCGCATCGGCCTGATGGGGGATTCCTCCGGCGGCAACACGGCGGCCATGGCGGCGCTGGCGGGCGAGTCGCTTCCGGGGCTGCCGGATCACCCGACGCGGATCGGGGAGCAGCCGGAAAACGTAAAGGCGCTCTGCCTCATCTATGCGCCGGTGGATGCGGTGAACCTGGCGCAGGACCGCATCGCCGAAGGGCTGACCCTGCGCCCGGGCGAGGAGCCGGGGAGGCCTTTTGAGTGCATGGAGCTGTGGCAGGAAGAATACCTGAAAGACCCGGATACCTACCTGAAGGCCGCCAGCCCCCTGTACTGTCTGGAGGAGGGCAAGCCCATCCCGCCGGTGCTGTTCGTGCAGGGCGATGCGGATCTGATCATCCCGCAGGCGCAGGGGCTGCGCTTCTGTGACCGCGTGCGCGCGTGCGGCGGCCGCGCCGAGTACGTGAAGGTGTGCGGAGGCGGTCACGGGACGGGAGTCTGGGGAAAAGAGATGCTGGAGACTGTGGCGCAGTTCTTCGGGGCCTATCTGTAAAATATGTTGCGGCGGAGGAAAGCGCTTTCATCCGCCGCTTCTTTGTGCTAAGATACAGGCAGTCACCCCGGCCGGAAGCCGGGACAATGCGGGAGAATCCGCTGCAGGCCGCACAGGCGGTCCGGAAAGGAAGTGCCATGGGAGCGATCAGTGAACTGCTGGCAGATGTGAAGCTGCCGAAGATGGTGGAGATCCGCCAGGAGTTTGACCACACGCATCTGGAAGTGTCCGACATCCCGCGCATCGTGCACGATGAGCTGGCCGCCAGCGGCATCGACGCCCGCATCAAGCCCGGCATGGAGATCGCCATCACGGCGGGCAGCCGCGGCGTGAGCAACATCGCCATGGTGCTGAAGGCCATCGCGGATTACGTGAAGGAAAAAGGCGCCACGCCCTTCCTGGTGCCGGCCATGGGCAGCCACGGCGGCGCCACGGCCGAAGGGCAGCTCGAAGTCCTGGAAGCGTTCGGCATCACCCCGGAGACCATGGAGTGCGAGATCCGCTCGTCCATGCAGACGGTCGTGCTGGGCCCGTCCGAGAACGGCAAGCCGGTGCACTGCGACAAGCATGCGGCCGAGAGTGACGGCATCATCGTCTGCGGGCGCGTGAAGACCCACACCGCCTTCCGCGGACCGTACGAGAGCGGCATCTGCAAGATGATGGGCATCGGCCTGGGCAAGCAGAAGGGCGCGGAAGTGCTGCATCAGGACGGCTTTGGGCAGATGGTCGACGAAGTGCCTATGTTCGCGCGTGTGTTCCTGGAGAAGGCTCCCATCCTGGGCGCCCTGGCGCTGGTGGAGAACGCCTACGACCAGACGCGCGAGATCATCGCGCTGGATAAAGACGAGATCATGGACGAGGAGCCGGGCATCCTGGCGCGCTCGAAGACCTACATGCCCCGCATCCTCTTTGATCCGGTGGACGTGCTGATCGTCGATGAGATCGGCAAGAACTGCTCGGGCGACGGCATGGACCCGAACATCACCGGCCGCTTTGCCACGCCGTTTGCCACCGGCGGCATCAAGGCACAGCGCGTGGCCGTGCTGGACCTGACGGACGAGACTCACGGCAACGGCAACGGCCTGGGCCTGGCGGAAGTCACCACCATGCGCGCCTACAAGAAGTTTGATTTTGAGAAGACCTACCCGAACTCCATCACCAACACCGTGATGAGCGTGGTCATGATCCCGATGGTCCTCTACAACGACAAACAGGCCATCCAGGAAGCCCTGAAGAGCTGCAACTTCATCGACCGCGAGAATCCGCGCGTGGTGCGCATCGTCAACACCATGGAAGTGGGCCGCATCTGGATCTCCGAGGCGCTGCTGCCCGAGGCCCTGGCCAACCCGCAGGTGACGGTGGTCGGCGAGCCGCAGGAGTTCCCGTTTGACGAAGAGGGGAACCTGAAGAACCTCAAAGGAAAAGCATACTGATCCGCCATACCGGACGGGGGCTGTCTGCGCGCAGATGGCCCCCGTTCCCGCATCTTGTGGGGCATCCCTTTGCCGGGCGGGGCGTTTTGCCCCGAAGATCGCACCGGAACGATGTTTTTTTATGCGCTTTGCCGAATCGCCGGAAAGCGCTTGCAATCTGTGCGTTTCTGCGTATAATAACTGCATAAATATGCATCAAAAATGTATATTATGCCGCATGAATGTATAAAAAGGAGGCAGGCTATGAACGTGTTCATCGATGGCAGCGCCGGCACCACGGGGCTGCGCATCCGCGAAAGACTCTCGGACCGGGCGGATCTCACGCTGTTATCGCTCCCGGAAGAAGCCCGCAAGGACCCCGCGGCCAGACGGGACTGCTTCCTTTTGGCCGATGTCATCTTCCTGTGCCTGCCGGATGCGGCGGCCATCGAAGCGGTCTCGCTGATGGAGGGCGTGAAGGGCGTGGTCATCGACACCTCCACCGCCCACCGCGTGGCGCCGGGCTGGACCTACGGTCTGCCGGAGCTGCCCGGGCAGAAAGAGAAGATCGCCGCGGCACCGTTCATCGCCAACCCCGGCTGCCACGCCACCGGCTTCATCAGCCTGGCGGCACCGCTGGTGGCGGCGGGCATCGTACCGGCGGACCTCCCGCTGTCGTGCTTCTCGCTGACCGGCTACACGGGCGGCGGCAAGAAGATGATCGCCCAGTACGAAGAGGAGGGGCGGGATCCGCTGCTGGACGCGCCCCGGCAGTACGGGCTTACGCAGAAGCACAAGCACCTGCCGGAGATGGCCGTCTACGCGGGGCTTTCCGTATCGCCGGCGTTCTGCCCCATCGTGGCGGATTTCCCCTGCGGCATGGAAGTGACCATCCCGCTGTTCGCCTCCCAGCTGAAGGGCACGAAGGCGGACATCGAAGCGACGTATGCGGCCGCCTACGCAGGGCCGGTCATCCGGTATACGGAAGCGGCAGATGAAGGCGGGTTCCTCTCGGCATCCGCGCTGGCCGGCAAGGACGGACTGGAAGTGTCCGTGGCGGGCAACGAGGAGCGGATCCTCGTGACCGCACGGTTTGACAATCTGGGCAAAGGCGCCTCCGGCGCCGCCATTCAGAACATGAACCTGGCCCTGGGGGTCGCGGAGACCACGGGACTGGTGCTGTGAAAGGAGTCGGTATGAGTGAGATGAAGATGATCGCGGGCGGTGTGTGCGCAGCCCAGGGGTATACGGCCAATGGCATTCACTGCGGCATCCGCAAGAGCCAGACCAAGCGGGATCTTTCGCTGGTGGTCAGCCAGGTGCCGGCTTCGGCGGCGGCAGTCTACACCACCAACCTGGTCAAGGGGGCTCCCCTGACGGTGACAAAGAACCACATCGCAGGCGGCAAGGCGCAGGCCATCCTGTGCAATTCCGGCAATGCCAACACCTGCAATGCCGACGGCATTGAGGTGGCCGAGAAGATGAGTGAACTGGCTGCGCAGGCGCTGGGCCTGGAGGCGTCCGATGTGGTCATCGCCTCCACGGGCGTCATCGGGCAGCCGCTCGACGTCACGCCGGTGGCGAATGGCATGCCGGAGCTGGTCCGCGGCCTGTCACGGACGGGCAGCGAAGCCGCCGCCGAAGGCATCATGACCACCGATACCATCAAGAAGCAGGTGGCCGTGGAGTTCACGCTGGCCGGCAAGACCTGC
This sequence comes from uncultured Lachnospiraceae bacterium, assembly GCA_946405185.1. Taxonomy (GTDB): domain Bacteria; phylum Bacillota; class Clostridia; order Lachnospirales; family Lachnospiraceae; genus CAKQHB01. The sequence continues at coordinate 3,423 of CAMJGH010000089.1, read as the reverse complement.
CGCATGGGCGGCATGGCCAAAGGCAGCGGCATGATCCACCCCAATTTGGCCACCATGCTGGTGTTCATCACCACCGACGCGGCCATCAGCCCCGCCATGCTGCAGAAGGCGCTGTCGGCGGATATCCCGAACACCTTCAACATGGTCAGCGTGGACGGCGACACCTCCACCAACGACATGGTGACGGTGCTGGCCAACGGCCTGGCCGGCAACCCGGAGATCACCGAAGACGGAGAGGAGTTCGCCGTCTTCATGAAGGCCCTGAACACCGTGACCATGCAGTTGTGCCGCCTGATCGCCGGCGACGGCGAAGGCGCCACCAAGCTGCTGGAGTGCTGTGTGACCGGCGCGGCGGACCTGGCCACGGCCAAGACGGTGGCCAAGAGCGTCATCTGCTCCAGCCTCCTGAAGGCCGCCATGTTCGGCGCGGACGCCAACTGGGGCCGCGTGCTGTGCGCCATCGGCTACTCCGGCGCGGCGGTGGACGTGCACAAGATCGATGTCAGCTTCCAGTCGGCCAAAGGCCTCATCACCGTCTGCGTGGACGGTGCGGGCGTGCCGTTCTCGGAGGAGAAAGCCAAAGAGATCCTGCTGGAAAAGGAGATCGACATCCTGATCGATCTGAAAGATGGCAGCGCCTCCTCGAAGGCCTGGGGGTGCGACCTCACCTACGACTACGTCAAGATCAACGGCGACTACCGCACCTGACGGGAGGAAAAAGAGATGGAAAAAGCGTTTTCGAACGCCGAGCGGGCGGAAGTGCTGGTGCAGGCGCTGCCCTACATCCGGCGCTATAACGGCAAGATCGTGGTGGTCAAGTACGGCGGCAACGCCATGACCAGCGAGATGCTGAAGAACCAGGTGATGGAAGACATCGTGCTGCTCTCGCTCATCGGCGTCAAGGTGGTGCTGGTGCACGGCGGCGGCCCGGAGATCTCCGAGACCATGAAGCGCATGGGCAAGGAGGCGGTCTTCGTGGACGGCCTGCGCGTGACGGACCGCGAGACGGTGGACATCGTGCAGATGGTCCTGGCCGGCAAGATCAACAAGTCGCTGGTGAACCTCCTGCAGATGAAGGGCGGCCAGGCCATGGGCCTCTCCGGCATGGATGGGCGGCTGATCGAGGCGAAAGTCAAGGATGAACGCCTGGGGTACGTCGGCGAGATCACGAAGATCAACATCAAGCCGGTGGTGGATCTGCTGGAAAAGGGCTATATTCCGGTCATCTCCACCGTGGGGTGCGACGAGCAGGGCAATGCCTACAACATCAACGGCGACACCGCGGCGGCGTACGTGGCCGGAGCGCTGGGCGCCGAGCGTCTGATCATGCTCACGGACGTGGCGGGCGTGCTGCGCAACAAGGATGACGCCTCCACGCTGATCCAGGAGATGACGGTGGCTGAAGCGGCCAGACTGAAGGCCGAAGGCGTGATCGCGGGCGGTATGATCCCCAAGGTGGAGTGCTGCGTGGAAGCCATCAGCCACGGCGTGCACCGCGTGATCATCATGGACGGCCGCGTGCCGCACTCCATCCTCATGGAGATCTGCACGGACGAAGGCGCGGGCACCATGGTCAAAGGAGGGAACTGACATGGCAGACATCAAAAGCATCGACAATCAGTACGTGGCCAACACCTACGCGCGCTTCCCGGTGACCATCGTCTCCGGCAAAGGTTCCGTGGTGTGCGATGATACCGGCAAGGAATACATCGACCTGGGCTCCGGCATCGCCGTGACCAGCTTCGGCATCGCGGATGATGCGTGGGCGGCGGCGGTGGAAGAGCAGCTGCACAAGGTGCAGCACATGAGCAACCTCTACTACACCGAGCCGTGTGCTGTGCTGGCGCAGATGCTCTGCGAAAAGACCGGCATGAAAAAGGTGTTCTTCGGCAACTCCGGCGCCGAAGCCAACGAATGCGCCATCAAGGTGGCCCGCAAGTACGCGCAGGACAAAAAAGGCGCGGACTGGTACACCATCGTCACCCTGAAAAACAGCTTCCACGGCCGGACGCTGACTACGCTGGCGGCCACCGGGCAGGAGCATTACCACGAGCTGTTCACGCCGCTCACCCCGGGCTTTGCCCACGTGGAAGCCGGCAGCATGGCGGAACTGGAAAAACTGGCCAAGACCACGAAGATTGCCGGCGTGCTGATCGAGTGCGTGCAGGGCGAGGGCGGCGTGGTGCCGCTGGATGCGGACTATGTGAAGGCGCTGGATGCGTTCTGCAAAGCCAACGACATCGTCTTCATGGTGGATGAAGTGCAGACCGGCAACGGCCGCACCGGAAGCCTGTACGCGTACCAGCAGTTCGGCGTGATGCCGGACGTGGTGACCACCGCCAAAGGCCTGGCCGGCGGCCTGCCCATGGGCGCCTGCCTGATGGGCGAAAAAGTGGAGAAGGTGCTGGGATACGGCGACCACGGCTCCACTTTCGGCGGCAACCCCGTGTGCGCCGCCGGCGCCGTCAGCATCCTCTCGCGCATCGATGACGCGCTGCTGGCGGATGTCAGGCAGAAGAGTGCCTACGTCTTCGAGACGCTGACCGGAGTTCCCGGTGTGAAAGGCGTGACCGGCATGGGCCTGATGATCGGCATCGCAACCGAAAAGCCCGCCGGCGAAGTGGTGAAGAAGTGCATGGAGAAGGGAGTGCTCTGCCTCACCGCGAAGGATAAAGTGCGGCTGCTGCCGGCGCTGAACATACCGATGGAGGTGCTGGCGAAGGCCGTTGAAGTGATCAAAAACGCGTGCGCGTAAGACACCCGCGGAACATAATCTGAGCTAACTGCAAAAAGGCATCCCCGGCGGTTCCGTCCCAAGTCACCGGCGGGGATGCCTTTTCTGCAGTTATGGCAAGAATTCGCTTCCGCTGCCGTCGCGCACGCGAAAACCTTACAAGACCGGGAGATCCCCCTGCCTTAAGGACGACTTGCGCGATAAAGCCGTCGAACGCGTGCCGTGCTTGCATGAGCACGCACTCGACGGCTAACGTACATCGAGCAGCTTCGCTGCGAGATGTGCGCATCGCGCATATAGGATGAGTGAGCGAAGCGAACGAAATCCTATACGGAGTCCGAGGGGCAGGGGGATTCCCGGTCTTAAAGAGGACTTTAGCAACGTAGGAAGAGAATTACTTGCTTTATCAGTTTTTTCAACCGCTACTTCTTCGGCTTAAATGTCACGTGTTCCACCGGCGTTCCGGTCTCATCCGCGATGAAGAAGTCCTGGCAGGTGCTTCCCTGGCTGCGGAAATACGACGTGTCCGCATTGAGGACGCCCGATCCGCGGACGCCACCCGTCATCACCTGCGGCTCCAGATACCAGATGGCCTTCTCCGCCTTAGACGCCGCAATGAAGATGGCCGGACTTCCGGAAATGTCCAGCGTGACGTCCGTATCGATCATCAGGCAGGACTCACTGTCCTC
>CAMJGH010000088.1 GCA_946405185.1 uncultured Lachnospiraceae bacterium | reverse complement strand
ATCGGCGCCGTCATCGACGGGTGCCCGGCGGGTCTGGCGCTCTCGGAAGCCGACATCCAGCCGTATCTGAACAGACGCCGCCCCGGGCAGAGCGCTTTTACCACCACCCGCCGCGAGGCGGATGCGGTGCGCATCCTGTCGGGGGTGTTTGAAGGCGTGACCACCGGTACCCCCATCGCCCTGCTCATTGGGAACGCCGACCAACGGTCCGGTGACTACGACCGCCTGAAGGATGTCTGCCGCCCCGGCCACGCGGATTTCACGTTTGACGCCAAGTACGGCGTGCGGGACCACCGCGGCGGCGGGCGTTCCTCCGGCCGTGAGACCGCCGCACGTGTGGCGGCCGGCGCCGTGGCGCTCACGCTCCTGAAGGAACTGGGCATCACCGTCCGCGCCTGGGCATCGGAGATCGCCGGCATCGCCGCGGACCCCGCGCGCTTTGATGAGGCATTCCTTTCATCCGACCCTCTCGGCATGCCGGATCCGGAAGCCTCCCGGATGGCCGCCGAAAAGATCCGGACGGAACTGGCCGGGCGGGATTCCGCCGGCGGCATCGTCACCTGCACCGTCACCGGTGTGCCCGCAGGGCTCGGCGAGCCGGTGTTTGACAAGCTGGACGCCCGCCTGGCCGCCGCCATGCTCTCCTTAGGCGCGGCCAAGGGGTTTGAGATGGGCGAGGGCTTCGCGGCCGCCCGCCTCAAGGGTTCCGAAAACAATGATCCCTTCACGGCGGAAGCCGACGGCACCATCCGCCCCGTCACCAACCACGCCGGCGGCACGCTTGGAGGCCTCTCCACCGGGGCGCCGCTCGTCTTCCGCACCGCCTTCAAGCCGACGCCCACCATCGCCTCCCCGCAGCAGACGGTGGACCGGGACGGCCATCCCGTCACCCTCATGGCGGGCGGGAGGCACGATCCGCTCGTGGTGCCCCGCGCCATCGTGGTGGTGGAAGCCATGGCGGGCCTGGTCATCGCGGATGCGCTCCTTGAGAACATGGGCGCCCGGATGGATCATCTGAAAACCCTGTATACAAAATGACCACAGACCGGCGCGTTTGGCGCCGATTTTTCTGTTCCGAAAGACTTGCCAAGCCGCCCCAAATCCCCTATGATGGGAATTGACAAAAACAGAGTAGGGAACGCAGCGTTAAGTGCCGCCATAAACGGGGAGTTGATAGGCGGACGAAGGGCTTTGGCCCGCGGTTGCGCTCCCGCATCCCGCTGTTGCATAAGGAGTGAGGGGCAGTCAGGCCATGGCCTGACCGTCCGTCCATGAAAAAACCTCCTTACGTGACACCGCACGAAAGGAGGTTTTTCTATGTCCCTGACACCGGACACCCGGGTGTTTCCCCACCCCTTCTCAAAGGAGTACTGGCGCCTCTCCGCCGCGGAGCTGAAATCCGTGAGGGTGCTGGTCCTCGCCGCCCTGCTGACCGCCCTGCGCATCGCCATCAAGTCGATGAAGATCATGATCGGGCCGGATCTGTCCATCACCTTCGGGTTCCTGGTCAACTCCGTGGGCTCCATGATCTACGGCCCCGTGGTGGCCATCCTGACCTCGGCCATCAGCGACACGCTGGGCGCCATCCTCTTCCCCTCCGGCACCTACTTCTTCCCGTTCATCTTTGAGGAGATCGCCGGCGGCCTGCTCTTCGCCCTCTTCTTCTACCGGGCGAAGCTCTCCACGCCGCGCGTCATCGCCGGGCGCTTCTCGGTGACACTGATCTGCAACCTGCTCATGAACCCGGTGCTGCTGTATTACTACTATCTCTTCGTGCTGGGCAAGTCCTACAAGCTGCTGTCGCTGCCGCGCATCATCAAGAACCTGGCGCTCTTCCCGCTGCAGTGCCTGATCCTGGTCATCCTCTTCAACGCGCTGGTGCCGTTCACCAACCGCATGGGGCTGACGCACACGCCGCAGACAAAGCTGGAGATCCGCAAAAGAGACATCGTCTGGCTGGTCATCCTCACCCTGGCCTCCGCCGCCTTCGTGGCCGGCTACTACTGGTACAAGGGGCTGGGCGCCTGAAGCCGTCCGCCTTTCCTCTGACGCAAAAGACCGCTGCCATCGGCTGATGACAGCGGTCTTTCTTTCGGACGATGCGCGGCCTTACCGCGAATAGAAGCACTGATTGTCCACCCAGACGTACGATGTGTACCGGGACGGATTGAAGGACTTGCGGGCGCAGAAGTACCAGTGGCTGCCCACGTTGTTGTAGCCGGCGCAGGCATCCCGTGCGGCCTGCCAGCACTTGGCGTTGGGCTCGACCGACAGATAGTAGTTCAGGCGGTCGAGGCCGGCCGTATCAAACTGGCCCGGTGCAAAGATGACGTCGTGGATGCTGCCCCACCGCCCCGAACGGTAGCGGTTCAGGATGACGTTGGCCACGGCCAGCTTGCCGTGGTAAGTCTCCGTGCAGGCCTCGGCGTTGATGATGCAGGCGATCATGCGGATGTCACTCTCGGACAGCGCCACGGCCCTGCCGGTGTCCACGATGACCGGATTGCCGGAGCCGGACGCGTTGGCGGAGGCCACGCGGGCGGCGCGCTCTTCCGCGATGCGGCGGGCTTCCTCGGCCTTGCGGCGCTCCTCTTCGAGGCGGGCCAGCTCAGCCAGGTATTCCTTCTCCTGTTCGGGCGTCATGGCCTTCTTCAGCGAGGTGCCGAAGTTCACGTAGTCCGCGGAGACATAGCCTTCTTTTCCTTCTTCGGTGACGATGCCGAACCACCCGGGTTCATAGGATGTGACGGCGGCCGTCTCATCCTTCTTGATGCTGCCGACCACGGCAGCTTCCGTGTCGGGCTCTTCCCGCACGTTCAAGGAGTTGGCCGTCACGGTGATGATGAACGAACCGTCCTCCAGCAGCCTGTCTGCCGCTTCCTGTCCGGTCAGCATGTAATCCGCGCTGACCCACCCGGTCACATCACCGCTGTCGATGAAATACCACCCGTGGCTCTCCCGCCGGAGGGTGCCTTCCGAATCCGCGTAGAACTTGCCGATCACGTCACCGCTGGTGCTGTGGGCGGTGCGGATGTTCAGCGTGGTGCCGATCTTGTCGTTGTTGATGATCACGTGAGCCGCTGCGTACTGCAGTGCCAGGTCCTCGAGCGTTTCCGGAAGCGCGTGCTCGTACTCATCCTCGTCCGGCACCGCCCGGTGGCCCGTATCCGTTTTCCAGTCCTGTACATTCACCGTGACAATGGCTGTGGTGTCCAGCACCGTTTCGGATGCCGTGCTCCCTGACAGGCACAGTTCCGCCTCCGGCAGCCGCTCCGACAGTTCGTCGGCCAGCGCCGCAGACGGCAGATTCAGATTCTCCCGGATGATATTGTCAGTCTCAGCGGCGTACACCGTCAGTCCGTTCTGCCGCTCGGCCCCCGTCAGCACACCGCAGACAAGCAGTGCCGCCACGAGGATGAGCGCCGTCAGACTGTTTTTCTTGGCTGTCATGACTTTTCTCCTGCCGAGCCACCATATATAGTGGTCGGCGTTCCTCCAGAATCACAATTTGTTACAAAATTGTTAAGACATACTGAAATATATCACAGGAAAGCAAATTTGTCAACATTTTGACTTATCCACCATTTTTCCACAGAATCAACGAAAAAAGTGGGGATAAGCCCCCACTTTTCACCCAAAAACGTATGATATAGCGTATGCTGATAACCGGTTGATCACCTTTGATATTACGTAACTGTTACGAAACCGGCCGGTTTCACGGATATTTCACACCGGGCGGCGCTGTCTGGCCGCCTCAAACAGAAGCACCGAAGCCGCCACGGCCGCGTTCAGCGACTCTGTGGGACCGGCCATCGGAATGTGCACGCGCGCATCACTCTCCTCCCGGACGGCCTGGCTGATGCCGGCCCCCTCGTTGCCGATCACGAACGCGCAGGGGATGCGGCAGTCCGCCGTATCGTACGGAATGCTGGCGGACAGATCCGCCGCGTAGGTGCGCACGCCCGCCGCCCGGCACAGCCGCACGGCCTCCTCCGCCGTCTCCGTCACCGCAGCCGGCAGCCGGTAGATGGTGCCCATGGTGGCGCGCACCACTTTGGGGTTGTACAAATCCACCGTATCCGCGGACATCAGGATGCCCGTGGCGCCGGCGGCCTCCGCGCTGCGCAGGACCGTACCGAGGTTGCCCGGGTCCTGCAGGCGGTCCGTGATGATGAGCAGCGGCGTCTGCCCGCGCCGGATCACCTCTTCCGGCGAGGCGGTCTGCCGGCGCACCACCGCCAGCACCCCCTGCGGCGTGCGCGTATCGCACAGTTCCGCAAAGAGGCTGTCACTCATGACCTCCGCCTGCGGGAAGCGCTCCGGCCGGTCCGCGTGGGTCTTTTCGTAGGTCTCCGAAACGTACACGCGCAGCAGGGCGCCGGCCGGGGCTTCGGACACCAGCCGTTCTCCCTCCGCGAAAAAGCAGCCTTCCTGTAAACGGAAGGCTGACTGTTTCTTCAACTTCTGAAGATATTTGAACTGTTCTCCGGAACGCGATGTGATCATGCTCCTCACCGGACCAGCGCTTTGCTGATCATAAACTCATACTCCGGGATATCCTTCTTCATGGCCAGCGCTTCGGCGATGTCGAAATCCACGAAGCCGCCGCCCTTGTAGGCCACCACGCGGTTGGACTTGCCTTCGCCCAGCAGATCCACCGCATAGGCGCCCATGATGGAGGCAAAGTAGCGGTCCTTGCAGGTGGGCGTGCCGCCGCGCTGCATGTGGCCGAGGATGGTGGCGCGGGTCTCGATGCCCGTAGCCGCCTCAATGCGCCGGGCCATGGAAGCCGAATGGCCGATGCCCTCCGCATTGACGATGATGTAGTGGGCCTTGCCGCGCTTCTTCTGGTTGATGATGCTGTTGATCAGTTCCTGCTCGTTGCCGTCGTACCGCTCCGGGATGAGGATGTCCTCCGCGCCGTTGGCGATGCCGCACCACAGGGCGATGTAGCCCGCGTGGCGGCCCATGACTTCGATGATGGAACAGCGCTCATGGGAAGTGGAGGTATCACGCACCTTGTCGATGGCCTCCATGGCGGTGTTGACGGCCGTGTCAAACCCGATGGTGTAATCCGTACAGGCGATGTCCAGGTCGATGGTGCCGGGCACACCGATGGTGTTGATGCCCAGCTCCGCCAGCTTGCCTGCGCCGCGGAACGACCCGTCGCCGCCGATGACGACCAGGCCTTCAATGCCGTGCCTGCGGCAGATCTCCGCGCCCTTCTGCTGGCCTTCCTCGGTCATGAACTCCATGCAGCGGGCCGTATACAGAACGGTGCCGCCGCGCTGGATGATGTCCGACACGGACTTGCCGTCCATGTCCATGATCTCTTCCTTGAGGAGCCCGGCGTAGCCGCGCTTGATGCCCTTCACTTTCATGCCGCGGGAAATCGCGCGCCGGACCACGGCACGTATGGCCGCGTTCATGCCCGGAGCGTCACCGCCGCTCGTCAGCACACCGATGGTATTGATCTGATTGTTCATGCTGTCCTACCTTCTGCTTCCTGAACCACGTACCGTCCGATTGTACCCTGTTCCGGCCGGCTTTTCAATCTTTTTTTCCACGATGCTCCAGTTTTCCCGCCCGTAGCGCGCCGTCAGCGCGTCGGCCAGCCCCGGCTGCCACAGCACGCCGTATGCGGCCGGCAGACGCTTGTAAGCCTTCTCGGCGGCCAGATACACCACCACGGCCTGCGGGCCCTTGTACGGCGCCAGAAGGCCGTACAGCACCGCTTCCTCCCGGGCGTACGCCGCGCGGTCCGCAAACCGCACCCAGACCTCCTTCGGCGTGTCCGAAAACCGCACCGCCAGATCCGCCACCACCCGGCCGTTTTCCTCATCGCCGGCCTGGGCGCGCCCGAGGATCACCAGCTTTTCGTCCTCCGTCAGCAGGCTCCGGTACTGCTCGAAGGCCTGCGGGAAGAAAATGCACTCCACGGTGCCGGTGCGGTCCTCCAGGTTCACGAAGGCCATCATGCGGCCGTTTTTGGTGGTCTTGACGGTGATGCCGGCCACGATGCCGGCCACGGTGACGGGCGCCTTGTCGGCGATGCCCGCCGGGGCATCCTCCTCATCGCTCACCGCGAAATCGCGGGCAAACGCCGTGACGTTGGCGCGGATCAGCGCTTCGTCTTCCTCAAGCGGATGGCCGCTGACGTAGAGGCCGAGCATCTCTTTTTCAAAGGCGTAGCGCTCTTTCCTGCTGTAATCCTCCACCTTCGGCAGCATCTGCCGTACGGGCGCCAGGCCTTTTTCCTCCATCAGGTCGAACAGGCCGATCTGGCCGGTCACGTTGCTCTTGCGCTCGCTCATGATCTGAGCGAGCATCCCTTCCACGGCCAGTACTTTCTGCCGGCGGTTGCCGGGCAGGCAGTCGAGCGCCCCCGCCAGGATCAGGCACTCCACGGCGCGGCGGTTCAGCCCGAGGCTGGCCGTGCGCGAGAGGAAATCGTACAGATCCTTGTACGGGCCGCGGCGGTTCCGCTCTTCCACCATGCCGTCGATCACGGCGCCGCCCACGCTTTTGATGGCCGACAGCCCGTAGACGATGTCCTCGCCGTCCACGGTGAACGTCCGGCCTCCGCGGTTGACATCCGGCGGCAGCACGCGGATGCCCATCTGGCGGCAGACCTGGATGTAATCCGACACCTTGTCCGTGTAGTCCAGGAACGACGTCAGCAGCGCCGCCATGAACTCCGCCGGGTAATAGTGCTTGAGCCACGCCGTCTCCATGGAGACCACCGCGTAGGCCGCTGCGTGCGACTTGTTGAACGCGTAGTTGGCGAAGTCGATCATCTCGTCGTAGATGTGCGCGGCCACCGCCTCCGGGATACCGTTGGCGATGCAGCCGGGCACGTGTTCTTCCGCGTTCCCGTAGATGAACGTCTGGCGCTCCCGCTCCATGACGGCCAGTTTCTTCTTGCTCATGGCGCGGCGCACTTCATCGCTGCGGCCGAGTGTGTAGCCCGCCAGCTCCTGCACGATGCGCATCACCTGCTCCTGGTAGATGATGCAGCCGTACGTGGCGGACAGGATGGGCTTCAGTTTTTCCGTCTCGTAGGTGATGCTTTCCGGGTGGTTCTTCCCCTCCAGGTACCGCGGGATGAAATCCATCGGGCCCGGACGGTAGAGCGAGATGCCGGCCGTCACATCCTCCAGCGAGCGGGGCTTGAGCTCCTTCATGAAGTTCTTCATGCCCGCACTTTCCAGCTGGAACACCCCGTCGTTGCGGCCGGTGGCCAGATCCGCCATGACAGCCGGATCCTCCAGGTTCACCTTCTCCGGGTTGACGTCGATGCCGCGGTTCTGCTTTACCAGCTCTGCGGCCTCGCGGATGACGGTGAGTGTCCGCAGGCCCAGGAAATCCATCTTGAGGAGCCCCAGTTCCTCCAGCGTGGTCATGGTGTACTGGGTGGTGATGGTGCCGTCCGCCCCGCGTGAGAGCGGAACGAACTCCTCGACCGGCTTTGCGCAGATGACCACGCCGGCCGCATGGATGGATGTGTGGCGCGGCAGGCCTTCGAGGCGCATGGAGAAGTCCAGCAGTTTCTGCACGCGCTCATCGGCCGCATAGGCGTCCGAAAGTTCCCGGTTGACCTGCAGGGCTTTGGCGATGGTCATGTCCCGCTCGCGCGGGATCTGCTTGGCCACCTGGTCACACAAAGCGTACGGGAGGTCAAGCACCCGGCCGACGTCGCGGATGACCGCGCGGGCCAGAAGCGTACCGAACGTGACGATCTGCACCACTTCCTTCTCGCCGTAGGTGCGCACCACGTAGTCGATGACCTCCTGCCGCCGGTCGTCGCAGAAGTCCACGTCGATATCCGGCATGGATACGCGCTCCGGGTTCAGGAAGCGCTCGAAGATCAGGTCGTTCCTGATGGGATCCACGTTGGTGATCTGAAGCGTGTACGCCACAAGGCTCCCCGCGCCGGAACCGCGGCCGGGCCCCACCAGGATGCCCTGGCTGCGCGCATAGCGGATGAAATCCTGCACGATCAGGAAGTAGTCCACGTACCCCATGGAGTGGATCACGGACAGTTCGTAGTCCAGCCGCTCCTGCAGCTTTTCGCGCGGCGCCGGAAGATCGGCACCCTCCGGATAGCGCTCCGCGAGGCCTTTGGTGCACAGCTCCAGCAGATACTCATAGGCGTCCCGCCCGCCCGGCACGTGAAACTTCGGGAGGGCCGGCATGCCGAACTCGATCTCCACCTGGCAGCGCTCGGCCACCTTTGCCGTGTTGTCCAGCGCATCCTGCGCATACGGAAAGAGCCGGCGCATCTCCTCTTCGGACTTCAGGTAATACTGCCCGCCGGGATAGCGCAGCCGGTCCTCATCCGACACCTTCTTGCCGGTCTGGATGCACAGCAGGATGTCGTGTGCTTCGGCATCCTCCGCATTGATGTAGTGCACGTCGTTGGTGGCGATGAGTTTCAGGCCCGTCTCGCGCGACAGGCGCAGCAGCCCGGTGTTGACCGTCTGCTGCTCCGAGATGCCGTGGTCCTGCAGTTCCAGAAAGAAACTGTCTTTGCCGAAGATATCCGCGTAGGACAGCGCGGCAGCCCTGGCGCCTTCGTAATCCCCGCGGGTGAGGAGCCTCGCCACCTCGCCGGCCAGACAGGCCGAGCAGGCGATGAGGCCTTCGTGAAACTCCCGCAGCACGCTCTTATCCACGCGGGGGCGGTAATAATACCCCTCCGTGAAGCCGCGGGAGACGATCTTCAGAAGATTGTAATAGCCTGTGCGGTTCTCCGCCAGGAGGATCAGATGATAGTACCGCTCATCGCCGGCACCGGGCTCCCGGTCGAAGCGGGAGCCGGGGGCCACATAGACCTCACAGCCGATGATGGGCTTGATGCCCTCTGCCTTGCAGGCACGGTAAAAGTCCACGGCGCCGTACATCACGCCGTGGTCGGTCATGGCCAGGCTGGTAAAGCCCAGTTCTTTTGCGCGCGCAGCCAGCTCACGGATCTTGCACGACCCGTCCAGCAGGCTGTATTCGGTATGAACGTGCAGATGCGCAAAGGCCATACTCACTCTCCTGCCGCCAGCACTTCCTCGATGATCTGCCAGACCTCCTCGCGGCCGGCGCGCGTCTGCGAGGAGAACGGGATGACGGGCGTTCCTTTTTTCAGCTGCAGCGCCTTGCGGATGACGGCGCACTGCTTGTCCGCCGCCCCGCGGCTGATCTTGTCCGCCTTGGTGGCGATGACGGCCGTCTGCCGCCCGGAAGCGGCGATCCACTGCGCCATAGCCACGTCCTGTGCGGACGGCTCGTGGCGGATGTCCACCAGCTGAAAGATCACGCGCAGCGACGGCGACCCGGTCAGATACCTATCCGTCATCTTCCCCCACTGCTCACGGACCGCCTGGCCCGTCCGCGCATACCCATACCCCGGGAGGTCCACCAGGAACACATTCCCGTTGACCAGGTAATAGTTGACGGTGGCCGTCTTGCCGGGCTGGGACGATGTGCGTGCCAGGCTCTTGCGCTGCACCAGGGTGTTCAGGAGCGAGGACTTTCCCACGTTGGAGCGCCCCACAAAGGCAAACTCCGGCTCCTCGTGGGAGGGCAGGCGGCTGGTGATGCCGCAGACGGTGTTCAGTTCGGCTGAACGGATGATCATGCTCTCTCCTTCTTACACCAGCGCGCGCTTCAGCACATCGGTCATGTTCCGGCAGTAGACGATGGTCAGGCCTTCGGTCACTTCGCCGGACAGTTCCTCCACATCCGGGCGGTTCTCCTCGGGCACCAGCACCGTGGAGACGCGCGCCGTACGCGCGGCCAGGAGTTTCTCCTTCAGGCCGCCGATGGGCATCACGCGGCCGCGCAGCGTCACTTCGCCGGTCATGGCCACGTCCTCGCGGACCAGCCGGTCCGTCACCGCCGAGTAGAACGCGGTGGCCAGCGTCACGCCGGCCGACGGCCCGTCCTTGGGCACCGCTCCCTCCGGGATGTGCACGTGCAGGTCATGCTTGTCAAAATAGTCTTCGTCCACGCCGGTCTCTTCCGCCACCGAGCGGACGTAGGACAGCGCGGTAAGCGCGGATTCCTTCATCACATCGCCCAGCTGGCCGGTCAGCTCCAGCTCCCCCTTGCCGGGCATGGTGTTGACTTCCACCTCCAGCGTCTCGCCGCCGGCGCCGGTCCAGGCCAGGCCCCGCACGATGCCGATCTGCGGGCGGGCGGCGATCTCGTCCGGCTTGTATTTAGCCCGGCCGAGGTACGGCACCAGGTCCGTCTTCCTCACGCGCACGGAGGCTTCGCCCTCCAGCACCTTCCGGGCCGCCTTGCGCGCCAGGGCGCCGATCTGGCGCTCCAGCCCGCGCACGCCGGCTTCATGCGTGTAGCCGGTGATGAGAGCCCGCAGCGCGCCGTCGGTCACGGCGAACTGCTTCTCGGACAGGCCGTTTGCCGTCCGCTGCTTCTTCACCAGGTAGTTCTTGGCGATGTGGAACTTCTCGTTTTCCGTATACCCGTCCAGCTCGATGATCTC
>CAMJGH010000087.1 GCA_946405185.1 uncultured Lachnospiraceae bacterium | reverse complement strand
TCGTCCGAAGAGCCGACCGAGACCGAAGCGCCTGCCACCCCGGCGCAGACGAATGCCCCTCAGGGCGGTGACATCGTCACCGGTCCCGTCAACGGCACCGACATGGTGCTGGTGGGCGAGGATGGCATTGGCCGCATCTACCTGGAAGACATCGGCAACGGCTTCACCGTTGACCAGGTCTACTACAGCGACAACCACGGCTTCATCGACCTGCATGACACGGGTGACAACTTCGCCTACATCTACATGTATGAGATCCCGGTGGGCAATTATTACGATAAGGATGCCTACTATCAGAGCGAGATCATGGAGGACATTGTCAACAACACGTCCTACACGAACACCTCCGCCACGGAGATGAGCTTCCTCTACAGCTGGGCCGCCAACGACTACAACACGAACTACGATGTGTACTACTGCACCGTGCGCTACACCGGTGAGGATGGGGACATGGTCAAGATCTGCTCCTTCTCGAACCTCGGCTATGAGAGCTACGACGACAATGCGACCATCGCCGTCAGCGTGGAGATCGAGCTCCTCGCGGACCAGTATGACGCTCTGATGTCGGAAATGGGCAGCGAGTATGACATCCTGAACCAGCTCTATCCGATGATCCGCATTGAAGTGAACGAGTAAGACAGTCAGACACGGACAGCCGGCGGGAACCCCCGCCGGTTGTTTTGTTGTGTAAAATATGGTAAGGTGGTCATGCCGCGCGGAAGACGCCGGCAGCAGGCGGCGGGGTGACCCGCCGCGTCCTGTAAGGAGGCTTATGAGACAACTGGCCCTGTCGGACGAGATCCTCTTGTCCGTTGACAAGCCCACGCGCTACACGGGAGGGGAGTTTAACTCCCGCATGGACGCGCAGGAGGCATTTGATACGTTTTGCACCACCTTTGCCATGTGCTTTCCGGATGTCTATGAGATCGGCATGAGCAATCTGGGCATCCAGATCATCTACGATCTGTTCAACAGGCGCCCCGGCACCTTCTGTGACCGGGTGTTTTCGCCGTGGACGGACCTGGATCCGCTGATGCGGCAGCACCACATCCCGCTGTTCGGCCTGGAGAGCCAGCGCCCGGTGAAGGACTTTGACTTCCTGGGCATCAGCCTGGGGTATGAGATGTGCTACACGAACATCCTGCAGGTGCTGGATCTGTCGGACATCCCGTTCCACGCCGAAGACCGCACCTGGGAGCATCCCATCGTGATCGGCGGAGGTTCCTGCACTTACAACCCGGAGCCCATCGCGCCGTTTTTCGATCTGTTCTACATCGGCGAGGGCGAGACGCAGTACTGGCCGTTAATGGACCTGTACGAGCAGTGCCGCGAAGAAGGCCTTTCCCGGCGGGAGTTCCTGAAAAAGGCCGGCAATCTGCCGGGCATGTACGCGCCGCAGTTCTACACGCCCGTCTACCATGAGGACGGGACGCTGGCGGATTTTGTGGCGGAGGAGGGCATGCCCGCCCGCATCCGCAAGGAGATCGTGCACGATGTCAGCGACACCTTCTACCCGGAGGCGCCCATCGTGCCTACCATGCGGGTGACGCAGGACCGCGTGGTGCTGGAGATCATGCGCGGCTGCATCCGCGGCTGCCGCTTCTGCCAGGCCGGCATGATCTACCGGCCGGTGCGCGAGCGGTCCGTAGAGTTTCTGAAGGACAAAGCCGTCAAAATGTTAAAGAACACCGGCAACGAGGAGATCACGCTCAGCTCCCTCAGTTCCTCGGATTACCGGCACCTGAAGGAACTCATCGAATATCTGATCGACACCTTCCACGGCAAGGGCGGCGTGAACATCTCGCTGCCGTCGCTGCGCATCGACGCGTTCTCACTGGATGTGATGAGCCGCGTGCAGGACATCAAAAAAAGCAGCCTGACGTTCGCCCCAGAGGCCGGCACGCAGCGGCTGCGGGACGTCATCAACAAAGGCATCACCGAGGAGGATATCCTCGAAGGCTCCGGGCTGGCGTTTGAGGGCGGGTGGAACCGCGTGAAGCTGTACTTCATGCTGGGCCTGCCCACCGAGACCGAGGAGGACATGCGCGGCATCGCGGAACTGTCCGAGCGCATCGCCGAGCGCTACTACGAGATACCCAAGGAGAAGCGCGCCGGCAAGGTGCAGATCACGGCCAGCTCATCCTTCTTCATCCCCAAGCCGTTCACGCCGTTCCAGTGGGCCCGGATGTTCCCCCGCGAGGAGTATCTGGCCCGCGCGCGGGTGGTCAACCAGCACATGAAGGAGATGAAGAACAAGAAGAGCCTCTCGTACCAGTGGCACGACGCCGACACCACCATCCTGGAGGGTGTGTTCGCACGCGGGGACCGGCGCATCGCCGCCGTCATCGAGGAGGCCTACCGGCGCGGGTGCTTTTACGATGCCTGGACCGAGACCTTCCACTTTGACGTGTGGATGCAGTGTTTTGCGGACTGCGGGCTGGATCCGGACTTTTACATCATGCGGGAGCGCCCGGAAGACGAGCTGTTCCCGTGGGATTTCATCGACATCGGCGTGAACAAGCGCTTCCTGCTGCGCGAGTGGCACAACGCCAGGGAAGGGCGCGTGACGCCCAACTGCCGGGCGAAGTGCCAGGGCTGCGGAGCGGCCTGTTTCGGGGAGGGGGTCTGCGTTGAAGGTTCGCGTTAAATTCGGAAAAGACGGCAGTGCCCGCTTTGCCGGGCATCTGGACGTGATGCGGTACTTCCAGAAAGCGCTGCGGCGCGCGGAGGTGCCGATGGTCTACACGCACGGCTTCTCGCCGCACCCCGTCATGTCGTTTGCCCAGCCGCTGGGGCTGGGGCTGTCGAGCGAAGGGGAGTATTTTGATCTGGAAGTGTCCGAAAGCCTGACCACGCCCGAAGAAGTGGCGCGCCTGCAGGCGCAGATGGCCGAAGGCTTTTCGGTGACGGACTGGCGGCTGCTGCCGGAGAAAAGCCAGCCGGCCATGGCCGTGATCGCCGCGGCGGATTACGCCGTGAGCATCCGGGAAGGCCATGAAAAGCCTGCCGGCATCTTCCGTGACCTGCCGGGCGCCATCGCCCGCTTCCGCGCGCAGGAGAAATGCCTGGTGACGCGGGAGACCAAGAAGAACACCATCGAGACCGACCTGCTGCCGCTGATCTACGAGATGCGCCCGGATGAGGCGGATCCGGAAACGGTGTTTCTGCGCGTGTCCGCCGGCTCGGTGGACAACGTCCGCCCGGAGGTGGTCATGGAAGCCTTCTGGCGCTTTGCCGGGTGTGAGCCCGCGCCGTTCGACTTTGCCGTGCGGCGCCTGGAACTCTACGCCCGGGCGGAGGACGGGCGCTTTGTCACGCTGGCGGATATGGGCGTGCCGGTCACGGAGCCGCTGTCAGACGCCCCCACGGAGGGTGAGGCATGAAGCGCGTCACCGTGATCACCGAGAAAGACGGGAAGCGCCTGGCGGCTGCCTTTGCGGACGGCCGGGCGGTCAGCCTCTCGGTAGAAGACCCTGCCGACCCGCCGCTGGCCGGCTGCGTCTTTACGGCGCGGGTGCAGCACCGGGTGGGGAACCTGGACGCCTGCTTTGCGGAGATCCGGCCCGGTGAGATGGCCTTTCTGGAGGTGCACGGGGCGCCGCCGGCTCCCGGCAGCGTGATCACCGTGCAGGTGACGGCGGACCGCAAGGGGGACAAGAATGCCCGCGTGTCCGGGAAGCTGGTGTTTTCGGACTCGCTGGCCGTGCTGCAGAGCGGCATGAGCCATGTGGGCGTGTCCAACAAGATCACCGATGAAGCGGTGCGCACCCGCCTGCATGAGCTGGCGGATGCATACATGTCTCCGGAGTACGGCTTTATCCTGCGGACGGCCGCGGCAGCCGCTCCGGAGGAAGCCCTCAAAGCCCAGCTGGCCTCCCTCGCCGCGCGCTATGAGAACTGCAAGCGCGGGCAGTATCTGCAGCCTTACAGCCTGCTGGATACGCCGGACCCGGCCTGGCTTTCCTCCGCGCGGGATGCCATCCTGCGGGCGGATGCCCTGGGGGAGGATCTGCCGGAGATCGTGACAGACCTGCCCGCGGTGGCCGAGGCCTGCCGCAGCCGCCTGCCGGAGCATCTGCAGGCATGCGTGCGGGTCTATGAGCGCACGGACATCGCGCTGTACCGCGTGTACGGGTTTGACAAGGTGCTTTCCGAAGCCACGGCGCGCCGCGTCTGGCTGCCCGGCGGCGGCAACCTTGTGATCGACCGCACCGAGGCTATGACGGTGATCGACGTTAACTCCGCCAAGAGCGTGAAAGGCAAAAAGACCAAGGCAGAGAACACGCTGAAAGTGGATATGGAAGCGGCCGCGGAGGCCGCGCGGCAGCTCCGGCTGCGCAATCTGTCCGGTATCATCCTGATCGATTTCATCGATCCGGCCACGCCGAAAGATGAAGAGGAACTCATCCGCCATCTCTGCCGGGAACTGGGAAAAGACCCGGTCACGGCGGAGTTCGTGGAGATGACAAAGCTGCACTTTGCGGTGCTGACCCGCAAGCGGGTGAGCGCACCGCTCTCGGAGATGCTGGCCGGCCTCTCCGGAAAGGAAGCATGAGAAGACATCGCCTGTTGCTCTGGATACTGGTTTTGGCACTGGCAGCCGGAAGCCTCGGCATCTCCGGGTGCCGCACGTTCGGTGCGCCCAAAACAGCATTTGACGTGCTGCGCCTGACCCAGAGCATGACGGTTTCCGACGTGAGCCATGAGGCCGTTTTCTACGCCGACGGCTTTACGGTGCGCGTGACGTTTGACGGTACCGAAGACCGGGAAAACCACGTGACGGCCGGCACCCTGTGGATCACCGCCGAGGGGAGGCCGCCGGCCGCCCTGGACCCGGACCGGCTCTACCCGGAGTGGTGGGAGGATATACACCTGAAAGCGGCCGAAATAACACTGACAGACGGCGTGCTGACGGCGGATCTGTCGGCGCTGCTGGCGGAGGACGGGTGCGAAAACCTGGCGGAGGAGGCGGTGTGGCTGGCCGCGCAGGCGGACGGCCGGAACGTCTCCGATGTGGCCGAGGCCAAAGCCGATGCGTCGCTGTCGCCGCTCAAGCGCCTGGCGGCCATGATCATCGCCTGGCAGGGCGGGGAGTCGTTTGCCGCGTACGGCGGCAAGGCGGCCCTGGCGGTCATGACCGACAGGCAGGTGACGGGCCTGGTCACCGCGTTTCTGAAGGTCTCCGAGGAGAGCCTGCAGCAGCTTCTCTCGGCGCGCGGCGTGTACGCGGATCTGGGCGCCTTCCCGGAGGAGACCAGACAGTCCGTGCTGCGGCTGAAGGAAGCGTTTGCCGCCGGCCTGGAAGCCGGCGCGGAGGCGGCACCGGGCGTGTCGGGAAAAGGAACCCACCGCGATGAGTACCCCCTCACCGTGAAGGGGGAGGCGTGGGAAGCCTTCCTGCCGGCAGTGTTCGGCTCCTGGCGGGAGGATTTTGAGACGCTCTGGGACGATGTCTCCGCGGTGGCGGCTTCGGCCGATCACCCGAACCCGTTCCTGGATGCGGTGGAGGGCCTGCCGCTCGCCAGCGCGTTCCTGCCGCTGGGGCTGACGGTGACGGAGGTCCGCACCGGCCTGTCCTCCCTGGAGGACTACGGGAAAACGGTTGATCTGGTGCTGCACGCCGGCACCCGCATCGGGCGGGAACTGGCGGCGGCCGGCTGTGAGGCGGAAGCGCTCATCACCTATGATAAGATGGACGATGTCCGCACGGTCACCACGGAGTGGGCCTTCACGCTGCCGGACCTGTCGGTGCTGGGGGAGGCCGAAGGAAGCGTGACGGCGGAGCTGTCCACATCCCGCACGGAGACGGGCGAGGCGCCCGATACGGACCGGGTGGATGCAGCCGTCTGTATGGATCTGGCCGGGATCCTGACCCTGGCCGATGCCGTCTGGCAGGCGGCAGGCGGAGAGTAAGGACAAATGGTTTCCCAGTGCAAGTTTTTGCTTGACATTCCGGGATGCCGATGGTAACATTGCACGGTATGCCGCTCAGTGTGGCCCAAAGCCCGGTCTACCCGGCGCCAAAACTGGCGAGCCCGAAAGGAGGAAAGCACTATGTATGCCATTATCGCAGCAGGCGGAAAGCAGTACCGCGTCTCCGAAGGAGATGTCATCCGCGTGGAGAAGCTCGGCGTGGAAGCCGGCGAAACCGTTACTTTTGACGAAGTTCTGGTCGTGAACAACGACGGGGACATGAAGGTGGGAACTCCGGTCGTGGAAGGCGCTACCGTTACCGGTACCGTCGAAGCCAACGGCAGAGCCAGGAAGGTCATTGTCTACAAGTACAAGAGAAAGACCGGCTACCACAAGAAGAACGGCCATCGTCAGGCGTACACCCAGGTGAAGATCGAGAAGATTAACGCGTAAGATGATCCGGGCCACGTTTTCCCGCAGACCGGACGGCACCTGCACAGGGTTTACCCTCACGGGGCACGCCGGCTCGGGTGAATACGGAAAAGACATCGTCTGTGCCGCGGTTTCGGCGCTGGCCATCCACACGGCCAATGCCATCGAGCGTTACACGAAGACGCCCGTGAAGAGCGAGGCGCGTTCCGGTTATCTGAAACTCCGGTTTCGGGAAGCCCCGGATGAGAAGGCAGACCTTCTGGTCAGAGCCTTCGCCGAAAGCCTGCGGGAACTACAGACGGAATACGGAAGCGAGTATTTGACCATCGCGGATGAGGAGGTATGAAATGATTCGTTTTGATCTGCAGCTGTTTGCTCATAAGAAAGGTGTCGGTTCCACGAAGAACGGCCGCGATTCCGAGTCCAAGAGACTGGGCGCGAAGAGAGCCGACGGTCAGTTTGCCAAGGCCGGCAACATCATCTACCGTCAGCGCGGTACCCGGATCCATCCCGGTACGAACGTTGGCATCGGCGGCGACGACACGCTGTTCGCTCTGGTGGACGGTATCGTCCGCTACGAGAGAGACGGCAGAGACCGCAAGAAAGTCTCCGTCTATCCGGCCGAATAAGACAACTGTGTCTGATGAAACTGGCTTCAAGTCTTGGCGACAAGGTTTGAAGCCGTTTCTTTTACTGAGGGTTTTATGTTTACAGATTACGCAAAGATCTACATCCGTTCCGGCAAAGGCGGGGACGGGCATGTCAGCTTCCGCCGGGAGCTTTTCGTGCCGGACGGCGGTCCGGACGGCGGCGACGGCGGCCGCGGCGGGGATATCATCTTCGAAGTGGACAAAGGCCTGAACACCCTCACGGATTTCCGCCACGTGCGCAAGTATGTGGCCGAAAACGGCGAGGAGGGCGGCAAGCGCCGCTGTCACGGCAGGAACGGCAGGGACCTGGTGGTCCGCGTGCCGGAGGGCACCGTGGTCTACGATGAGGCCAGCGGCAGCATCGTGGCGGACATGTCCGGCGAGAACACCCGCCAGGTCATCCTGGAGGGCGGCCGCGGGGGGCTGGGCAACATGCATTTTGCCACCGCCACCATGCAGGCGCCCAAATACGCGCAGCCCGGCAAGCCCGCCAAGGAGCTGAACCTCCGGCTGGAACTCAAAGTCATCGCCGACGTGGGCCTGATCGGCTTCCCGAACGTGGGCAAGTCCACGCTGCTGTCGCGCTCCACCAACGCCCGGCCGAAGATCGCCAATTATCACTTCACCACGCTGGCGCCCAACCTCGGCGTGGCGGATCTCGGGGACGGCCGGTCGTTCGTGCTGGCGGATATCCCGGGGCTCATTGAAGGCGCCTCCGAAGGCGCCGGGCTGGGGCACCAGTTCCTGCGGCACATCGAGCGCACCAGGCTTCTGGTCCACGTGGTGGATGCGGCCGGCTCCGAAGGGCGTGACCCGGTGGAGGACATCCGCGCCATCAACGCGGAGCTGACGGCTTACAGCGAGAAGCTCGGCACCCTGCCGCAGATCATCGCCGCCAACAAGACGGACCTCCTGTACGGTGATGAAGAGACGGACCCGGTGGAGGCTATCCGGGAGGCGTTTGCCGCCGAAGGCTGGCCTGTGTTTGCCATTTCGGCCGCTACGGGCGAAGGCATCCCGGAGCTCATGAACGCGGTCTACGCCAAACTGATGACCATGCCGCGCGAGACGGTCGTCTTCACGCCGGATTTCGTCTATCCGCTGGATCCGGACGAGGATCTGCCGTACACCGTCACAAAGGAAGCCGAAGGCGAGTACCGCGTGGAAGGCCCGAAGATCGACAAGATGCTCGGCTACACCAACCTGGAGTCCGAGAAGGGCTTTTTGTTCTTCCAGAAGTTCCTGAAAGACGCCGGCATCCTGGCGGATCTGGAGAAGGCCGGCATCAAGGATGGCGATACCGTCCACCTCTACGGGTGGGATTTTGATTATTACAAGTAAGACGGAGTCAGTATGACCAGTAAACAGAGAGCGTATTTAAAGAGCCTGGCCATGACCATGGACGCGGTGTTCCAGGTGGGCAAAGGCAGCGTCACGCCGGAGATGGTAAGCGCCCTGGACGACGTGCTGGAGAAGCGTGAGCTCATCAAGGTGAATGTCCTGCAGAACTGCGCGGACGATCCGAACGAGCTGGCGCGCCTCATCGGCGAGCGCACCCGCGCGGAAGTGGTCCAGGTGATCGGCAAGAAGATGGTGTTCTACCGTCCGGCCAAAGACCCGAAAAAGCGGCACATCGAGCTGCCGCCCGCCGGGAAGAAGGCGCAATGAGCACCGCGAAGCGCCTGGTCGGCCTGATGGGCGGGACGTTCGATCCCATCCACCAGGGGCATCTGGACATCGCACAGGCGGCACTTACGGAGCTGTCGCTGGATGAAGTCTGGTTCATGCCGGCCGGCAATTCCTACCACAAAACCCGCCCCAAGCAGTCCGCGGATGCCAAGGATCGGGCCGCCATGATCCGGGCCGCCATCGAAGGGGTTCCGGGGTTTGCCTTCTGCGACGAAGAGCTGAAGCGCCCGGGCGAGACGTACTCGGCCGACACGCTGACGGATTTTGAGAAGCGCTTCCCGGATACGGCCTTCTATTTCCTGGTGGGGGCGGATTCACTGGACTACATGGACCGCTGGGTGCGCCCGGCCGATATCTTTTCCCGCTGCACCGTGGCGGTGGCCATGCGCGATACGCAGACGGAAGCGGAAGTGGATGAGAAGATCGCCGCGCTGACGGCGCAGTTTGACGCCCGCATCGTCAAGCTGAAGACGCCGGTGAAGCAGGTGTCCTCCACGGAGATCCGCACCGCGCTGCACGCGGGGCGCTCCGTCAGGGGGCTGATCCCGCCGGCGGTGGAAGACTATATCGCCTCCCGCCATCTGTACGGGAAGATGGCGCGCCTTACCAACGGAGAGATCCTGGCGGACCTGCAGGAGAAACTGGACCCCGCCCGCTTTGAGCATGTGAAGCGCGTGGCCGGCACGGCCGCCCTGATGGCGGACGTTTTTGGTGAGGACGAAGAGAAGGCGAGGCTTGCCGGCATCCTGCACGACTGCGCCAAATATGGTGACCGTCAGGGCTTTGTGGAGGTCTGTGAAAGGCTTGGCATCCCTGTGCGGGAAGCCGAACGGCAGCACCCGTCGCTGCTGCACGGCAAGCTGGGGGCTTACAGGGCCCGCACGTGTTACGGCGTGGACGATCCGGACATCCTCGGCGCCATCACCTGGCACACCACCGGGAAGGAAGACATGTCGCTGCTGGAGAAGATCATCTTCACGGCGGATTACATCGAGCCGGGCCGCACCAAAGCCATGCGGCTGCCCGAACTGCGGCGCCTGGCTTTTACGGATCTGGATGCGGCGGTGCGCGAGATCCTCGCGGACACGCTGTATTATCTGAAAGAAAAGGGGCGGATGATCGACGAGATCACGCAGTCCGCCTGGGAGTATTACTGCAGACTGACAGGAGAGGAGAACTGAATGGACAGCCGGACAAAGACCAGACTGGCCTGTGAGGCCCTGGACGAGAAAAAGGGACAGAACATCCACGTCATCGACATCGAAGGCGTTTCCGTGATCGCGGATTACTTCATCATCGCCAACGGCGAGAACCGCCCGCAGGTGCTGGCCATGGCCGACGCCGTGCAGGAAAAGCTGGGCCGCGCGGGCGAAGAGCCGCGCAGCGTGGAAGGCTATGCCGGCGGCAACTGGGTGCTGCTGGATTACAACGACCTGGTGGTGCACGTCTTCTCGGCGGAAGACCGGCGCTTCTTTGACCTGGAGCGCATCTGGCGCGACGGCAAGGATCTGGACTGGCGCGCGGACCTGGCCGACCAAAAAGAAGAGGCGTAACGGGCATCTTTCCGGCTGCGGAAGGGCTTTCCGCGGCCGGATCCCCCTTTTTTCATTTCGAAAAAAAGGTGGTTGACAAACCCGGGGGTTTGTATTATGATTCCATCTGTTGCTGCGAGGCGTGGCTCAGCTTGGTAGAGCGCTGCGTTCGGGACGCAGAGGTCGCAAGTTCGAATCTTGTCGCCTCGACTTGTGGCTCGTTGGTCAAGGGGTTAAGACGCCGCCCTCTCACGGCGGAAACAGGGGTTCGATTCCCCTATCGACT
>CAMJGH010000086.1 GCA_946405185.1 uncultured Lachnospiraceae bacterium | reverse complement strand
AATCGGTCGAACGCTTGATCCAGGTTTCTGGAGTGTTTTATCTTCCGTATGCAGTAGTCAAGGCAGAGTGTAAAGAGACTGGCTGAGAAGCCGGTCTTTTTTTTGCGTGAAAGACGCCGTCGGCGGCCTGAGTCGGAAAGCGTGGCGAAACTCTAAAAATGTGTCAAAAGAACCGTCCCCCTGACACGTCCTCCCGGAGGAGATCTGCGAATACCCGCAGGGAATCCAGGGAGTGTTTCTTCAGGAACACCTGCTTTTTCCGCGGGGACAGACGCAGATCGTCTGTGGCGGCATCTTCCTTGTGAAATACGCGGATGGCCGGCTGGAAGATCGTTCTGAGGCCGGCTCTGCGCACCCGGTAATGCAGGATATATTCCTCGTTGTAGAGAAAGGTGCGGTCATAGAAGCCGTCGAAGTGATCGAAATATGTCCGGGAAAAGACCAGAAACGAGCCGTGCAGGACCATGTTTTCCTGTACGGAGCGGGTGTCTTTCTCCCAGACGGGAAGGCGGCCGGCTGCGGAAAAGGCTTTTTTCAGACAGCGGCGGATCCGGCTGGCCGCGTAGAGGAGCGGGCTTTGGGCGATGCGCAGACTTCTGGTCTCGCGGCGGATGCGGTCTTCTATCCGCGCCAATGACGCGGGCTCCGCGCCTCCGTAGGGATTGGTGTCGCAGCGGTCGTCCGGGGTCTCGATCCGCGGCCCGAGTACCGCAAATCCCGTCTCCTCCCAGGTCTGCCGCAGGATGGACGCGAAACCGTCGGAGAGCAGAAGCGTGTCGTTGTTGCAGACGGCAATAAAGTCGGGATCGAAATGGCTGCGGGCGTAAGTGATCCCTACATTGCACCCACGGGCAAAGCCGAGGTTCTCCGCATTCAGGATCACGGTGATCCGTGAGTCTTCCGCGTACCGGCGGTACAGATCCTCTCCGGATCCGTTGGGGGAGCCGTTGTCAACAATGACAATATGCCAGGCGGATCCCCGGCTCCGTGACAGGATGGACTCCACGCAGGAACATGTCTCCGACAGCGTCAGATAGTGAAGGATGATAAAAACGACGGACATCTCGCACATGGCTTATACTCACTTCAGACTGTTTTTGATCAAACGCAGGGCTGCTCCTGAACATATCATAGCACATTATCACGCCGGTGGAACTATTGGGACGAATCAAACGCTGTCTTTCGAACTCTTACCGGAACTGCCGCGTTTCTCGGCGGAGGACTATCCCGTGGTGGACGGCTCCACGGCGAACCTGCCGCTCTCGTATATGCTGTCGGATCACATCCGGCAGGTGATCGAAGACAGCGGGATCGGGCTGGAGTTCGCGCCGTACGTCACGTCCGCGCTTCATCTGATGCGCCAGGATGACTGGAAAACTTTGATGGATCGGGAGCATCTCTCAAAAAGAGGTTGTTGAATTTTCATATTATAAATCGGTGTTTTGATTTATAAAATTTACAAGGGGAGACTCTTGCCAAGCGATCATGGGAGTGTTATGATTTCAGTATGATAAACCTCGTTGCATAATGAAAGAGCAACAAAGGAGCCAATCATGGCGGAAATCATGGAAAAATCGACCGTGACCAATCACAGCGTCGCAAAAGTGATGACCATTCTGGAATACATGGCCAGGCAGACGGAGCCGCGCAGGCTCCTGGATATGTCGCGGGAGCTGAAGATGAACTCCAGCACCCTGCTGCGGTTCCTGGCCACGCTGCAGAAATGCGGGTACGTGGCGCAGGATGAGATGACCCAGCGCTATCGGCTGACCTACAAGCTGTGTACGCTGGGGAATCAGGTGAACCAGAATACGGATATCCGGTCTGTGTGCCGGCCGTTCATGCGCCAGCTCTCCCAGATGTTCGGCGAGAACGTCTGTCTGGCAGTGGAAGAGAACATGCGCGTGGTCTACATTGAGATCGTGGAAGTGTCCGGCACGATGATCCGCAGCATGCAGCGCATCGGCAACGTAGCGCCCATGCACTGCACCGGCATCGGCAAACTGATGCTGACACAGTTCTCCGAGAGCAAACTGGACCGTCTGATCGCGCAGGAAGGGCTGGTGCGCTTTACCGGCAACACCCTGACCAGCAAGCCGCAGCTGGAAGAGGAACTGCGCAAGATCCGTATTGCCGGCATTGCCTACGACAACGAAGAGTGTGAACTGGGGGCGCGCTGTGTGGCGGGGCCTGTCTATGATGCCGCCGGCCGCATCATCGCCGGCATTTCCGTGACCGGCCCGGCTACCCGTATGACGAATGCCTTCATCGAGCAGCGTCTGCCGTACTTCCGCCAGGTCCTGCTGCAGATCTCGGAACAGATGGGATACGAGAAGCCGGAGGAAACAAGCCTTACCGACGGCCGTCTGATCCGCTGATTTTACATAGTAAAATATAATAACAAAATACAAAAGATGTCCGGAAAACCTGTTGACTTTTGCCGATTCATGGTTTATGTTGGAATCACAGCAAAAGTAAAATGCCGTTTCAAAAAGTAAAATGAAGCGGCGAACGGGGTTTCCGGACGTTTGGTTTACCCCGAAAAACAAAGAGGGAGGCAAAGTTATGAAGCAGTTCAAGAAACTTGCAGCGCTTGTCCTGGCCGTGATCATGGTCATGAGCCTGGCAGCATGCGGCGGCGGCAGCGGCAGCAACGGTTCGACCGCGGCTCCGAACACCAGCGGCAATGCCACTCAGGCACCGCAGACGCAGGCACCTGGCGGGTCCGAGGCTCAGACCCAGGCACCCGCAGGCGAAGGGGAGTACACCGTGTACTTCTACGCCTGGACCAATCCGGACAACATGAAGACCCTTCTGGCAGCCTTTGATGAGGAGTATGAAGGCAAGTATCACATGGAATATGTGAAACTGGATGATGCCAAGACGCTGACCATCAACACGGCGCTGGCCTCCGGTTCCCAGATCGACGTCATGACCCAGGCTTCCTCCATGGACCTGCGCGTCCGCGCCGATGAAGGAACCTACGAGGGCTTGAAGCAGTTCTTCGACAAGGAAGGCTGGACCTACGCCGACATCTGCGGTGAAGCCAACGAGGCCACCCAGAACATCAACGGCGACTACTACGCCATCCCGTACTGCCAGAACATCAACATGATCTGGTTCAACAAGAAGCTGTTCGACGCGGCCAACGAGCCTTATCCGGAAGCCGGCTGGACCTGGGAAGACTTCCGTCAGACCGCCATCCGCATGACCAGCGGCGAAGGCGAGAACAAAGTCTACGGCGCCATGATGGACTATGCCGGCGGCGACGGCGACAACTACTGGGATTTCATCGCCCGTCAGAAGCTGGGCCCGTTCACCTACTACAACGACGACTTCACGGCGTCCGCGTTTGACGATCCGGCGTTTGCCGAGTCCCTGTCCTTCTTCTATCAGATGGCCGTTGTTGACAAGTGCATCGTGCCGTACGACGAGTATTCAGCCATGCAGTACTCCAACGACACGCAGGGCATGATCGGTCTGTACAGCGACAAGTACGCCATGTGGATGGCTCCGGTCTATGGATGCCTGTACACCAAGCCCAGCTACGGTGAAGTCCCGGCCGATGCAGACATTGGCATGGTCGATGTCCCGACCGTCGATGGCGGCAAGACCGTCACCACCGTGTACACTTCCACTGCTTCCGTCCCGAGCAGCGCTCCCAACAAGGATGCCTCTTGGGAAGCCATCAAGTACATCACCATTCTGCATCCGGAATACTTTGCCGGCCCGAAGGCCATGCATCCCGGCATCGATCTGAAGACCGATGAGCAGAAAGAGTTCTTCAACAGCATCATCTTCTCCGATAAGCCCGGCGTCGACTACGATATGTGCATGGCCAACATGGCTATGGACCGCACGCTGGTCTCCAAGGACAACACCGTCCGTCAGGGCCAGGTGGAAATGAACGAGATCGTTAAAGAGCATACCACCCTGGTGTTCACCGGTGACGAGTCTGTTGAGGAAGCGCTGAAGGCCATGAAGGAAGAGGCTGACGAAGCCATCGCCAACAGCAGCAACTGATCCGGCCGTTAGCGGCTGACGAATGCCACTCTGCAGCCCCGGGAGCCTTTCCGTTCCCGGGGCTGTTTTCAGAAAAGAGGTGAGAATCAACCCCATGACAGAAGCGAAACCCAAAAAAATGATGAAGATGAGCACCAGAGAGAACCTGGCCGGGTGGGCTTTCATCTCCCTGAACTTCATCGGTTATCTGGCTTTCAAACTGATCCCGCTGATCCTGGCCGGCGTCTTAAGCTTTTCCAAGTGGAATATGACCACGTCGTTAAGCACCATGACATTCGTCGGCTTTGACAATTTTGTCAAGATGTTCAAGGATTCCTTCTTCAGAACGTCCTTCACCAACACCATCCTGTACGCGGTGGTGATGGTGCCCGTTGCGATCTTCCTGTCCCTGATCTTCGCGGTCATCCTGGACCGCTACGTGTTCGGCAAGGGCCTGCTGCGTCTGGCTTTCTATCTGCCGAACATTTCCTCGATGGTGGCCGTCTCCGTGATCTGGATGATCCTGTTCCTGCCCAGCTACGGTCCCATCAATATGTTCCTGCAGTCCATTGGCGTAGCGAATCCGCCAAAGTGGATTTATGGCAAGGACACCTCGCTGATGTCCATCATGCTGGTGGGTATCTGGCAGCGGCTGGGGTATAACATCATCATCATCCTGGCCGGTCTGCAGGGCATCTCCCAGACACTGTATGAGGCGGCGGAGATCGACGGCGCGAACGGTATCCAGAAATTCTGGTACATCACCATTCCGTCGCTGCGCGATACCATGTTCTTCCTGATCATGATGAGCTTCATCAGTTCGTTCCAGGTCTTTACGCCGGTGCAGGTCATGACCAAGGGCGGCCCGGGCAAGTCCTCCTACGTGCTGGTGTACTACATTTACAGCAAGGCATTTGAAGGCAACGAACTGGGGTACGCCTCCGCTATGGCGTGGGCCTTGTTCTTCCTGGTGTTCATCTTCTCCATGGGGCGGATGATCTTCCAGCGCAGGAAAGCGGAATAAGGAAGGAGGAGAGGGATGAGATTTCAGACAAAGAGACTGATCGTCAAGATCATCTTCACGGCGCTGATGGCCTTTATCTCCATCGCCATGCTCCTGCCGTTTGCGTGGATGCTCTCGGCTTCCTTCAAGCCCGAAAACGCCATCTTCAGCTTCCCCATCGAGTGGATCCCCACCAAAGACCACTTCACGTGGGCCAACTACGACCGGGTGTGGAACTCCACGGTGCCGTTTACGAAATTCTTCCTGAACTCCGTGAAGGTCACCTTCTTCTCGGTGCTCGGCGAGGTGGTCACCTCGGCGCTGGCCGCCTACGCCTTCTCGAAGATCAAGTTCAAGGGGCGCGACATCATCTTCCTGATCTACCTGTCGACGCTGGCCTTCCCGGCGCAGATGATGCTGATCCCGCGTTTCGTGGAATTCAAGTTCTTAGGCCTGTACAACAGCCACTGGGCACTGATCCTGCCGGGTATGTTCACCGCTTTCGGTACCTTCATGCTGCGCCAGTTCTTCAATTCCATTCCGGATGAACTGTGCGAAGCGGCCAAGATCGACGGCGCCACCCACTTTGACGTGTTCCTGAAGGTGGTCGTGCCGTTAGCCGGCCCGGCGTTCGCCGCCCTGATCATCTTCCAGTTTGTAGGCTCCTGGAACGAGTACGAAGCTGCGCTGGTCTACCTGCGCGACAAGGAACTGGCCACCATCCCGCGCGGCCTGAACTTCTTCAAGGATGAGAACGGCCAGGCGTACGGCGCCATCATGGCGGCTTCCGTGTGCTCGCTGATCCCCATCTTCATCGTGTTCCTGACGTTCCAGAAGCAGTTCGTGGCCGGTATCGCCACGTCCGGTATGAAGGAATAAGAGAGGACACCCGCGGCCGGATGGCCAAAGGAGGGAGTATGACCGCAAAAACTGTGGCCGCCCTGTGTGGCCTGAACCTGACAAACGGTGCCTGTTTCGGGTACCGGGAACTGAAAAAAGAGTTGGAGGCGCAGGGCATCGCCGTGCGCGAGACACCCGCCTTCACGGACCTTTCGGAAGAGGACGTGATGGTAGTCTGCGGGCGCGCGGACGATAAGCGCGTGGCCACGATCCTGGCCGGCAACGGTGCGGCGGTGGATCCGGCGCCCGGAAGCCTCCTGATCAAAGCCTGCCGCACCCGCGAGGGGGAGGTGGTGCTGGTCACCGGCCCGGACGATGCCGGCGTGATGTACGGCCTGCTGGAACTGGCCCGCCGCGTGAAAAAGAGCGGTCTGACCGCTCTGATCGACCTGCAGGAGACCAACGAGAAGCCGGAGAATGCCGTGCGCTGCATGGACCGGTATCTGGTGGGGCACCTGGACAACGAGTGGTTCCAGAGCGAAGAGTTCTGGCAGTGGTATCTGCAGCGCCTGGCGAAGGCGCGCTTTAACCGGCTCTCGCTGATCGTGGGGTTTGATACGCCCTACATGGCGCCGCCTTACCCGTTCTTCCTGCCGGAAGTCGAAGGCTACCCGCAAGTGAAGCGCATCGGTTTTACCGATGAGGACGCCGAAACGAATCTCTTCTGGCTGCGGCACATCGTGGATCTCTGCCACGCGTACTCCATCGAGTTTGTCTTTGCCACCTGGCAGCAGCGGCCCTGGACGGCCCTGCAGAAAGTCCTGGTGGAGGGGCTGCCGGAGAGTGAGACCGGCCTGATGGATTACTGCTACGCGGGGTTAAAGCAACTGCTGACGGCGGTGCCGGACATCGACATCGTCTCGTTCCGCGTCAACCACGAGTCCGGTGTGGGCACGCAGGTGTCCGCCGAGGATTTCTGGAACCGCTGCGCGGACGCGGTGGCGGATGCCGGAAAAGCACTGGGCAAGGCGTTCACGCTGGACCTGCGCGCCAAGGGCCTCACGGAGGCCATGATCGCGCACGCCTACGGGCAGGGGCTGCAGGTGGAGGTTCCCACCAAGTACTGGTGCGAGCACGCCGCACTGCCGTATCACATCACCGTGATGCGCACCGAGGAGCTGGAGCGCCTGGACAACTACAACCATTCCCGCCGGTATTCCTACGCCGACATGCTGCAGCAGCCGCTGCGCTACCCGGTGATCTACCGGCTGTGGAACTACGGCTCCACCAATCTGTTTCTGTGGGCGGATGCGGACTACATCCGCCGGTTTGCGAAAAGCTGCACCATGGCCGGCTCGTCCGGTTTTGAGGTGAACAACCCGCTGGCCTTAAAGTACGGCTACGAAGAGTCGCACAAAGAGCGGTGGGACACCTTTGCGGACCCGGCGCTGCGGTACGGCCGGTACGAGGAGGAGCGCTTCTATTCCTGGTATACGATGTTCGGCCGCATCGGGTATAATAGCAACTGTGACCCGGAGGTGTGGCAGGACGAGTTTGCGGAGCACTTTGGCGCGGAGAACGCCGGCCTGGTGGAGCAGACGCTGGCGGCGGCCAGCCAGATCGTGCCGCTGGTGACTACCGTGCACATGCCGGTGCATCCGTCGCTGCGCTACTGGACGGAGCTGAACACCGGCTGGGCGCTCTTTGCCGAAAACAACCGCTTCCCGATGGAGCACTACGATGCCGCCCTGAAGGTGACGTACGGCTCCACGGAGCCGTCGGATCACGGGCTGTTCTACGGCATCGACGAGTACGCCAAAGACGCCGTGGCCGGGAGACTGGCGGGCAAGCAGACACCTTACCAGTACGCGGCCTGGCTGGATCTTCTGGCTGCGAACGTGGAGAAGGGGAAGACGGCGCTGAAATATACCCTGGCGGACAACGCCGAAACGCGCGCGTTTCTGGTGGACTGCGGGATGCTCGTCTCGTTTGCCCGCTACCATGCCGCCAAGATCCGCGCGGCGCTGGCGCTGGCCTTCTATTACGAGACCGGCGACGTCACGCGCCTGCAGGATGCGGAGCTTTTCATGAAGCGTGCCATGGGCTTCTGGGATGCGCTGTCCGAAGACGGCAGGAAGTATTACTATTACGATCTGGACTTCTCCACGGCCGGGACGCTGACACGCCGCGGCACGTGGGCGGACTGGCGGGGTGAACTGGAAAAAGACCTGGCCAGCCTCCAGTCGCTTCTGTCCGAGAACGTGGCGCCGGAGATCGAAGCACCGCTGCACGACTACTATTCCTACGCCGAGCCGGCGGAGATCGTGGGATCCCTTCCGGATGTGGCGTACGCCGGGCAGCCGCTGCTGGTGCGGGTGGCCGTGCTGGGAGAGTGCGAACGGCCGGTGCTGCATTACCGGCATCTGAACCAGAAGGACGGGCTGTTCTGCGAGGTGCCGATGCTGCCGGACGGCGACGGTTTTGCCGCCTATGTGCCGGGTGAGTACCTCACGGCGGACTGGCAGCTTCAGCTGTACGTGACGGCGGCCGCAGGCGATTCGGCGGTCACGGTGTTCCCGGGGTTTTACGATGAGACGTATCCGTATCCGTATCATGTGATCCCGGTCAAGGAGAGGCCTTAAGGAGGACAAACCCATGAGATACATTGAAGAAACCCTGAAGACCCCCGTCGCCTTTGAGTGTGACGTGCTGGTCTGCGGCGGCGGCACCGCCGGCTTTGTGGCGGCGCTCGCGGCGGCGCGCAACGGCGCGAAGACCATCCTGGTGGAGCGCTTCAACGCCATCGGCGGGTCGCTGACCAACGGTGCCGGGCCCATCCACAGCTTCTTCAACGTCTTCAAGCCCTTCCCGGGCGTGGAGAAGAAGCAGGTGATCGAGGGCATCCCCCAGGAGATCGTGGAGCGCATGATGGCGCGCAATGCCTCCTACGGGCACCTCGAGATGGAGCGCGGCGGCGACTATGATTCCGTCATCACGCTGATCGACTGGGAAGTCTACAAGGATGTGGCCTTCCAGATGCTCGAGGAGGACGGCGTCAAGGTGCTGCTGCACACCATGGTCGTGGGTGCCACCACCGAAGACGGCGCCATCACGGGCGTCATCATTGAGAACAAATCCGGCCGCCAGGTCATCGCCGCCAAGGTGGTGGTGGACTGCACGGGCGATGCCGACGTGGCGTACTACGCCGGCGCCAACGTGGTGAAGACGCACTCGCAGACGGCCGTGGGCTTCCCGTTCTCCATGGCGAACGTCGACATGAGAAAGTACACGGATTACGCCGAAGAGCACGGGCTGATCTATCAGCTGATCACCGGCGACAAGGGGTCCGAGACGGACGATACCATCCGCATCGGCGTGCAGCTGGGCAAGGATCCGGCGTTCCATGACTTCATGGAAAAGAACCACATGTGGGGGCCGCTCGGCTTCTCGTTCCACGAGAATTACTACACCTACATCAACGGCTGCACCAAGCGCGACGTGGACGCCACCAACGCGGAGGCCGTCTCGGAGGCGGAGATCGAGCTGCGCCACCAGGCCATGACGTGGGCGCAGATGATGAAGGACAACCTTCCCGGCTTTGAGAAGGCGTTCGTCTCCTGGACGCCCAACTGCATCGGCGTGCGCGCCACCCGCATCGTGGAGTGCGAGCACGAGATGACGGTCGAGGAGATCTGCAACTGCCAGCGCTTCGAGGACGAAGTCATGCTGTACGGCTTCATGGATCTGGCGCCGAAGCTGATGATCAAGAACGGCGGCTACTACGGCATCCCGTACGGGTGCTTCGTGCCGAAGAAGGTGGACGGGCTGCTGGTGGCCGGACGCCTGATCACCAGCGACTTCTCCGCGCACATGTCCACCCGCAACACGGGCTCGTGCATGGCGCAGGGGCAGGCGGTGGGCACCGCGGCCGCGCTGGCGGCCACGGAAGGCGTGAAGCCGCGCGATCTGGATGTGCAGAAACTGCGCGCCGTGCTGAAAGAACAGAAAGTCTTCCTCGGGTGAGGAACCACCCGGCGCCCGGCGCCGGCATCCCCCGCAGGGGGAGTGACAGGAGGAAGTTATGGGAGTGATCGTACGTCCGGCGAAAGAGATCCGGACTCGTGATTACGACGTGGTGGTCTGCGGCGGCGGCACCGGCGGCGTCTTTGCCGCGCTGGCGGCGGCCCGCAATGGCGCGAAGACCGCTGTGGTGGAGTACAAAGGCTATGTGGGCGGCATCGCGGCCGAGGGCGGCTGCGGCCTGCACAGCTTCTACAACCTCTGGAAGCCGTTCGGCGTGGAGAAAAAGAAGATCGTCCGCGGCATCCCGGAGGAGTTCATCGACCGGCTGACCGCCATGGGCGGCGCATCCGGCCACAACGATACCGTGATGCGCCCGGAGTATGACTCTGACACGCTCTGCGTGGACGTGGAGCTGTACAAGTTCCTGGCCAACCAGATGCTGCGTGAGGCCGGCGTGGACGTGCTGCTGGATACGTACGTGGCGGATGCCATTTCCACGGACGGGCACATCGAGGCCGTCATCACCGAGAGCCATGAGGGCTGCGAAGCCCTGCGGGCGAAGGTGTTCATCGATGCCACCGGGTACGGCGACCTGTGCGCGCGGGCGGGCGCCCCGTACACGGAGCCGGCGGACTACGCCGTGGCCAACTCCATGGGCATCGCGGGCATCGACATCGACAAGTACTTCCGGTTCCTGAAGG
>CAMJGH010000085.1 GCA_946405185.1 uncultured Lachnospiraceae bacterium | reverse complement strand
TCGGATACCATCTCGCCGCTGACGGCGGGCCTGGGGATGTTCGTGAAGATGGACAAAGAAGAGTTCATCGGCAAAGAAGCGCTGGAGCGCCAGGGGACACCGACCAGCCGCCGCGTGGGCCTGAAAGCCATCGGGCGCGGCATCCTGCGCGAACACCAGGACGTGTATGCGGATGGGAAACGCATCGGCGTGACAACGTCCGGCACACACTGCCCGTATATCGGCGCGCCGCTGGCCATGGCCATCCTGGACGTGGCGTACAAAGCCCCCGGCACGCGCGTGGAGGTAGACGTGCGCGGGCGCATGGTGGAAGCCGAAGTGGTGAAGATGCCTTTCTACAAAAAATAACCGGGACGCCCGGACATCACAGACAAACGGAGGATAAACATGAACTTTCCGAAAAACCTGAAGTACACCAAGACGCATGAGTGGGTCCGCTTTGAAGACGAGACCACGGCCTATGTCGGCATCACCGATTACGCGCAGGATCAGCTGGGCGATCTGGTCTTTGTCAACCTGCCCGCGGAAGGCGACACACTGGCGTGCGGCGAAGCCTTTGCCGACGTCGAATCCGTCAAGGCCGTCTCCGATGTCAACGCGCCGGTGACCGGCACCGTGGCCGAAGTCAACGAGGCGCTGGCCGACGCGCCGGAAATGATGAACGAAGCGCCCTACGAGGCGTGGTTCGTGCGCGTGGAAGACATCACGGACACCGACGACCTGATGGACGCCGAAGAGTACGAAGAATTCGTGAAAACGGAAGGGTAAGACACCCGGGAGGTGAGAAGGATGGGGACGTACGTACCCAACACGCCGGAAGAACAGCGCGAAATGCTCGCCGTCTGCGGCATGACCGACCTCGAGCAGCTCTATGACTGTATTCCGGAAGATGTGAGGCTCCGCAAGCCGCTGGCCATCCCGGCGGCGGCTTCCGAGTATGAAGTGACAAGGCAGGTGGCGGCGCTTGCCGGCAAAAACCACGTGTTTTCCACCTGCCTGCGCGGTGCCGGCGCGTACCGGCATTATATCCCCGCCATCGTCACCGAGGTGACGGGCAAAGAAGAGTTCCGGACCGCCTATACCCCCTACCAGGCAGAGATCAGTCAGGGCGTGCTGCAGTCCATCTTTGAATACCAGACGGACATCGCGGAACTGACCGGCATGGCGGTCTCCAACGCCGGTGTCTACGACGGGGCCACCGCGGCCGCCGAGGCCTGCGAGATGTGCTGCGACCGCAAGCGCACCGCGGTGCTGGTGTCGTCCACGGTGGATCCGAAGGTGCTTTCGGTCATCCGCACCTACCGCTTCGGCCGGGACGCGGAAGTCCGACTGGTGCCGGATGTGGACGGCGTGACGGATCTGGAAGCGCTCAAGGAGATGCTCACAGACGACGTGGCCTGTCTGGTGCTCCAGCAGCCGAACTTCTATGGGTGCCTGGAGGATGCGGATGCGGCGGCGGCACTGGTGCATGAGGCCAAGGCGAAGCTCATCATGAGCTGCAACCCAGTGGCGCTGGCAGTCATCAAAACACCGGGGGAGTGCGGCGCGGATATCGCCGTGGGCGAAGGGCAGCCGCTGGGGCTGCCGCTCGGCTTCGGCGGGCCTTACCTGGGCTTCATGGCCACGGATGAGAAACTGATGCGCAAGCTCCCCGGCCGGATCGTAGGGCAGACGGAAGATAGGAACGGAGAGCGCTGCTATGTGCTGACGCTGCAGGCGCGCGAGCAGCACATCCGGCGCGAGAAGGCCTCCTCCAACATCTGCTCCAACGAAGCGCTCTGTGCGCTGACCGCCTCCGTCTATCTGGCGGCTATGGGCCCGCAGGGCCTCGCGCAGGTGGCAAATGCCTGCCGCGACAAGGCGCATTATCTGAAGGACCGTCTGACGGAAGCTGGGCTGAAGCCGGTCTTTGACCGTCCGTTCTTCCACGAGTTTGTCACCGCGGCGCCCGATGAGGATGCGGCGGAGAAGATCCTGGCCCGCCTGGCCGAAGAAGACATCCTGGGCGGCCTGGCGCTTGGGAACGGCCGGATCCTGTGGTGCGCCACCGAAGTGGTCTCCAAAGCGGAACTGGACAAGACGGCAGCGCTCGTAAAGGAGGTGCTGGCATGAAACTGATCTTTGAACGAAGCGTTCCGGGCAGACATTCCGACCTTCTTCCCGTCTGCGATGTGCCCGCCGCGCCGGCGGACTATGCGCCGCGCACCCGCGCCCCGCGCCTTCCGGAGCTGGCGGAGGTGCAGGTGGACCGACATTTTACGGAGCTGGCAGGCGAGACCCGCGGCGTGAACGGCGGCTTCTACCCGCTGGGCTCCTGCACCATGAAGTACAATCCGGCCGTCAATGAGCGGCTGGCGGCCCTTCCCGGCTTTACGGATATCCACCCGCTGCAGCCGGCGGACACCGTGCAGGGCGCGCTGGAACTGATGAAGACCGAAGAGAAGTACCTCTGTGAGATCACCGGCATGGATGCCATGACGCTGCAGCCGGCGGCCGGTGCGCACGGCGAGTTTACGGGCCTGCTGCTGATCAAGGCGTATCACAGATCCCGCGGGGATCAGGCGCGCACGAAGATCATCGTGCCGGATTCCGCGCACGGGACCAATCCGGCCAGCGCTGCCATGGCGGGCTTTGAGGTGGTCAACATCGCCTCCGATGCCAACGGCTACGTGGATCTGGACGCGCTGCGGGCGGCCGTCGGTCCGGATACGGCCGGCCTGATGCTGACCAACCCCAACACCGTCGGCCTGTTTGACCCGCACATTGAAGAGATCACCCGCATCGTGCACGAAGCCGGCGGCCTGAACTATTACGACGGCGCCAATCTGAACGCCGTCATGGGCATTGCGCGGCCGGGCGATATGGGGTTTGATGTGATGCACCTGAACCTCCACAAGACCTTCTCCACGCCGCACGGCGGCGGCGGTCCGGGAAGCGGTCCCTGCGGCTGCAAGGCCTTCCTGGCCGATTTCCTGCCGGGACTGCGTGTGGGCGATTCGCCGGAAGGGCTTGTGCGGCAGACGGCCCTGCAGACCATCGGCAACATGCGTTCCTTTGCCGGCAACTTCCTGGTGATCGTCAAGGCCTACGCGTATCTGCTGTCTATCGGGCGCGAAGGCGTGCCGGTGACGGCCGCCAACGCGGTGCTGAACGCCAACTATATGATGAACCGGCTCAAGGACCTGTATCCGATGGCCTACGATACCGTGTGCATGCATGAGTTCGTCATGACGCTGGAGCAGATGAAGCACCAGATCGATGTATCGGCCATGGATATCGCGAAGGCGCTGCTGGATCACGGAATCCATCCGCCCACCATGTACTTCCCGCTGATCGTGCATGAGGCGCTGATGGTGGAGCCCACCGAGACCGAGAGCAAGGAGACGCTGGACGAAGCCATCGAAGTGTTCCGGCGCATCCATGAGGAGGCTCTGCGGGATCCGGAAGCCATCCGGATGAGCCCGCGCACCACGCGCATCCAGCGCCCGGACGAAGTGAAAGCGGCCCGCAAGCCGGCGGTCACCTATGATTTCGGCGCTTAAGATCTTTGAAAGCCCCAGCGGCGATCCGTACCGCAACATCGCGGCGGAGAAGCACCTGACGGAGGCGGTCGGGGAGGGGGAGATGATCCTCTTTCTCTGGCAGAACCGCCGGACCGTCGTCATCGGAAAGAACCAGAACCTGCGGGCGGAATGCCGCGTGGAAAGGCTCCTCCGGGACGGCGGTCATCCCGCCAGGCGCCTGTCGGGCGGCGGGGCGGTCTATCACGATGAGGGCAATCTGAACGTCAGTTTCATCGCCCGGAAGCCGGATTACGACACCGTGCGGCAGACGAACGTGCTGCTGAAAGCTGTCCGGCGCCTCGGGGTGCCGGCGGAGCGGACCGGCCGCAATGACCTGACCGCTGAAGGGCGGAAGTTTTCCGGCCACGCGTACTATGAGAAAGGCTCCCACGCCTGCCATCACGCCTGTGTGATGATGGCGGTAGATGAGGAGGCGCTCAGTCGGTATCTGACGGTCTCGTCCGACAAGCTGGCCTCCCACGGCGTGCCCTCCGTGCGCTCGCGGGTGGTCAATCTGCGGGACTATGTCCCGGATATCCGCCGGGAGACATTGTCGCTGGCCATCCGGGAGGCGGCGGAAGAGGAGTACGGCCTGAAGGCTGCCGCGGGAGATCCCTTCGTCTGGCAGGAGGAGACCGTCCAAAAAGACGCTGCCTGGCTGGCTTCGGAGGCGTGGCTGTACGGCCGGAACATCCCGTTTACGGCCGACTATGAAACCCGCTTTTCGTGGGGGAGCCTGCGCCTGCAGGTTCAGGTGAACGAAGGCCGCATCCGGGATGTCATCTGTTATTCGGATGTCATGGACGAAGACTTCCCCGCGGCGGTGCAGGCCTGCCTGCAGGGCGTGCCTTTTGACAGCGTGGCGGTTTCATCCTGCCTGCTGGCCATGGACGGCAGCCCTGAGCGGCAGACAGCCGCCCGTGAGCTGGCGGACTATCTGCGGAAACAACTGGCGGAATAAGGGGTGTGAGCATGAAAGAATATGATCTGATCGTCATCGGCGCCGGGCCCGGCGGGTACGAAGCGGCGTTTGAAGCGGCCGACCGCGGCCTGAAGACAGCGCTGGTGGAAAAGAATGCCCTCGGCGGCACCTGCCTGAACCGCGGCTGCATTCCCACCAAGGCCCTGCTGCACGCCGCCGGCCTGTACACCATGGCTGCCGGTGCCTCCGCGTTTGGGATCGATGTCGGAGAAGTGACGGCGGACCCCGCGCGCATGCAGCAGCGCAAGAACGATGTGGTGCAGCAGCTGCGCGCCGGCATCGAAGCCACCGCCAAACGGAAGAAAGTGGACCTTTACCGCGGCCTCGGAACGGTCACAGGGGAAGGAAATGTCGCCGTGTCCGGTGAGACCACCGAAGACTTACACGCCGCCCACGTCCTGCTGGCTACGGGCTCGCGGCCCGCGCGCATCCCGCTTCCGGGAAGTGACCTGCCCGGCGTCATCACCAGCGATGAGCTGCTGGAGGAGA
Source organism: uncultured Lachnospiraceae bacterium (assembly GCA_946405185.1). GTDB lineage: Bacteria > Bacillota > Clostridia > Lachnospirales > Lachnospiraceae > CAKQHB01. The sequence goes on along the minus strand of CAMJGH010000085.1, from coordinate 5,640 downwards.
CCGGGCGGATCGGCCGGCTGCTGATCATCGGCGGCGGGGTGATCGGCGTGGAGTTTGCCGGCCTGTATGCGGCGCTGGGGACCGAGGTGACCATCGTGGAAGCCATGCCGCAGCTGCTGCCGGCCATGGACCGCGAACTGGCGCAGAGCCTGAAGATGCTCCTGACAAAACGCGGCGTCTCGCTGTACACCGGCGCGCGTGTCCGTGAGATCAAAGAGAGCGAAAACGTCCTCACCTGCGTGTTTGACCGGGAGAAACGCCCCGGCAAGGAAGGCGGGGACGTGGAAACCCTCACCAAAGAAGCCGATAAGATCCTGATCGCCGTCGGTCGACGCCCGTGTACCGAGGGACTGTTTGCTGAGGGGTGTCAGCCGGCCATGGAACGCGGAAGGATCCTGGTGGATGAGAATGGGCAGACCAGCCTGCCGGGCGTGTACGCCATCGGCGATGTGACCGGCGGCATCATGCTGGCGCACATGGCTACCGCGGCCGGTATCAACGCCGTGCGGCACATGGCCGGCGTGGCGGAGCGCATCGACACGCGCTTTGTGCCGTCCTGTGTCTACACGGAGCCGGAGATCGCCTGCGTGGGACTGACGCTTGACGAAGCCAAAGCGGCCGGCATCGCGGCCGACAGCCGCAAAGTGCCCATGACCGCCAACGGCAAAACCGTCCTGACGGGTGCCGAGCGCGGATATATCCGCGTGGTGTTTGAAAAGGAGAGCGGGAAGTTGTTAGGCGCGCAGATGATGTGCGAGCGCGCCACCGACATGATCGGCGAGTTCACGCAGGCGCTGTCCGCCGGCCTGACCATGGCGGATATGGCCCGCGTCATCCGCCCGCACCCCACGTTCTCAGAAGCCATCACCGACGCCGTGCGCGGGTGATGTGCCCGGTTACAGCACCATGACCAGCGTGCCGGCACCGATCAGCAGGCACCCGATCACGCTCTTTGCCGTCATCTCTTCATGAAGAAAGACAAAAGCCAGAATGAGCGTCAGTACGACGCTCATTTTGTCTATGGGCACCACCTTGGAAACATCGCCCACCTGCAACGCCTTGTAGTAACACAGCCAGGACAGGCCCGTGGCCAGGCCGGAGAGGATCAGAAACACCCAGCTGCGGCGGCTGATATCCCGCAGACCGCCTTCCGCGTGCGTCAGAAAGACCATGCCCCAGGCAAGCAGCACCACCACGAGGGTGCGGATGGCCGTAGCCAGATGGGAATTCACCCCGTCAATGCCGATCTTGGCAAGGATGGAAGTCAAAGCCGCAAACACAGCCGAACCGACAGCGAACAGCAACCACATAACGGATACCTTCTTTCCCGGAAGCGGTCATCGAAAACGTTTCCGCTGCCCTTATCATAGCACAGTTTGGGAGGTATGACGCACAGAATCGTTCCTTGACAGAAAAACGGCACTCGGAGTACAATCTAAACAGATTTTTCAGGCGGTCAACACGTCATGTGACCGGGGAGAGGGTATGAGCAAAGCAAACTTTGTGCCGTATGAAGGGCAGGAAAACTACATCTTCATCAGTTACGCGCACCGCAACTCCGATGAGGTGCTGCCCATCCTGGAGAAGCTGAACGAGCGCGGCTACCGCGTGTGGTACGACGACGGCATCGCGCCGGGCAGTGAATGGCCGGAATATATCGCCGACCATCTGAACGGCTGTGCGGTGTTTCTGGCGTTTGTTTCGCCGGAATCCATCGCCTCGCCCAACTGTCGCCGTGAGGTAACCTACGCGCTGTCCAAGATGAAGCCGTTTTTGGGCGTCATCCTGCGGGAGACCGAGATGAGCCCCGGCATGGAGATGCAGCTGTCCGCCCAGCAGTGCATCCTGAAATACAACAGCATCTCTGAAGAGGATTTTGAGAACCGCCTGCTGAGCGCGGATATCCTGGCGCCTTGCATGCGTTCCGCGGAGGAACTGGCGGCCATCGAAAAGGCGGCCGAGGAGCGCCGGCAGAACGCTTTGCGCAAGGCCGAAAAAGAGCGCCTGCGCCGCGAGGAGGAAGCCCGCCTGGCAGCAGAACGCAAAGCCGCCGAAGAAGCGAAGGAAGCCGCCCGCAAGGCCTCCGGTACGGCCATTACGGCTGAGGACATGGAAGCCGTCAGGCGCATGGATGAGACCGGGAAGGCACCGGATGGCAGTCCCGCCGCTCCGAAGAAGAAGATAAAACCGCTGTTCATCGCGGCGCCCATCGCGCTGGTGGCCATCATCGTCGGCATCATCATCGCCACCTCCGGCGGCGGCAGCGGCAGCCCGTCCTCCTCTGCCGGCACCAGGACAAAAGCTGAAGAGGAAGAAGATACCGACGAAGAGGAAACCGATGAAGAGAAGGAAACCTCCCGCCGTACCCCCCGCAAGATCACCCTTCCGGACGGCACGGAACTGGAGACCAAATCGGAGTTTTACTCTCTGTACAACCTGACGATCGATGCCGAGGTCATGGAAGCGCTCTCCAACATGACGAAGGCCACTTCGGTGATGTTCCACAACTGCACCTTCAGCAATGTTACACTGGATGCACTGCCTCATGATAAACTGCAGCTGCTGAATCTGGACAACTGTTCCGGACTGACAGACTATTCCTTCTTGAGTGAGTACGCACAGTTGGAGTATCTGACTATTACCAATGGCGGTGTCAGCACGCTTCCGAATCTGACAGGTTCAGAACACCTGAAGGAAGTGAACCTGGAGGGGAACCCGGACTTTTCTGATCTGTCCGTTCTGCCGGTCGCACAGCTGCATCAATTAAATGTAGGAGGAACACGCGTTTCCGATATTTCGCTTATCGCTGAGGCAAAGGACCTGACGCTGCTGGATCTGTCCGGGTGTCCGATCCCGGGCGCCGATGCCGTTCTCGCACTGGAGAGACTGGACACGCTGGATCTGCAGGATACCGGCATCTCGTCGTTCGGCGTTTCCTGCGCTTCCTTGCGGCTCACAAAACTGTATCTCGGCGGCTGCCCGGCGGAAGATCTGTCGGCGTTTGACAATCTGACGCTTCTGAAGGAACTGGATCTGAGCGGGGCGCAGTCGGTGGACGTGCGGTGCTTTACCAACTGCCTGGCCTCACTGGAAGTGGTGCGGATGAATGGCTGCGCGCTGACAGCGGATTCCCTGGCATCGCTGGCTGCCTGCCCGAATCTGACCGAGGTGAGTCTGAACGGTGCCACCGGCTTGGGGGAGGATCTGTCTTTCCTGGCGAATGCGGCTTCTTTGAAGATACTGCGTGTGGATGATACCGGGATCACTTCCTTAAACGGCCTGTCCGGGAAATCGAACCTGGGGCTTTTGCGGGCCGCCCGCAACCAGATCAGCGATATTACGGGACTGGATGCCTTGAAAAAATACTGCTACGTTGACCTGCATGACAACCAGATCACGGATCTGTCCGCGCTTCCTGTCAGTGACTACTCGACGCTGGCCATTCATGGGAATCCGCTGGATGTCAGCAAACCGATCAATCCGGAGATCGATTATTTTTCAACCCTGACGATGACCTATACGGAGGGAATCGAAGGATATAAGCGACAGGGACTGACGGTCGCCTCCTGGTACGTTACCGACGTCCCCGGTGACAAGGTGGTGGCTCTGGAAGATGCTTTCTATTCGCTGAAGCGCTGCACCGTTGAGGAACTGAACGAATGGATCGACGCGTACGGCCTGGAGGAAGATAACTGGCCGGATGAATAAGAAAGGAACCCGGCAGGGAAGGTCAGCAGACCTTCCCTGCCTTTGTTTTGCGAAACTGCAGCGGGCTCATGCCCGTCACGCGCTTAAACTGCTTTGAAAATAACTGTCATCGCCCATGCCGGTCCGGGCGGCGGCCTGACATCAGCCGAAGCGTGGGCAGAAACGCGATACCATCGACCCGGTGGAGATCGTGAAGGCCGGCACGTCGTGGCTGACGGAAGGCGGCAGCCGATACGTGCGGATATTGCGCAAAGCCGTCCGGGATGGTAAACTTTCTGCAGATATTCTGCGCGACAACGCCCGGTATGTGATCCGGACGGTTCTGGCCGCGCGGCAGGAGGCAAAGGCATGAAGCAGCAGGTGTTCAACCCGTTTCTTCCCAGCTGGGAGTACGTCCCCGACGGCGAGCCGCACGTGTTCGGCGACCGCCTGTATCTGTACGGCAGCCACGACCGCTTTGGCGGTCCGGATTTCTGCGTCAACGACTACGTCTGCTGGTCGGCACCGCTTGACGACCTGTCCGACTGGCGCCATGAAGGCGTGATCTACCGCGCCACGCAGGATCCGCGCAATAAAGACGGCAAACAGCACATGTGCGCGCCGGACTGCTGCCAGGGGCCGGACGGGCGGTATTATCTGTACTACCAGCTGCACGTGCTCACCTGCTCCTGCGTGGCGGTGGCGGATTCCCCGGCGGGCCCGTTTGAATACTACGGCTGCGTGCAGCACCCGGACGGGACGCCGTGGGGCGAGAAGAAAGGCGACACCTTCGCCTTCGACCCGGGCGTGCTGGTGGACGATGACGGGAAGATCTATCTGTACGTGGGCTTCTCGCCGGAAGGGCTTTTCAAGACCGTCTTCAAACTGCGCGGCAACCGTGTGGAAGAGTCCGTCTGTCTGGAACTGGAACCGGATATGATCACGGTGCGCGGCGGAGAACATCCCGTCGTGCCCGGCCCGCAGGCCGCCAAAGGAACGCCTTTTGAGGGCCACGGCTTCTTTGAAGCCAGCTCCATCCGAAAGATAGGCGGGAAATACTACTATGTGTATTCCTCCATTCTGAGCCACGAGCTATGCTATGCCACAAGTGACAGCCCCACCGGCGGGTTCCGGTACGGCGGCACCCTGGTGAGCATCGCCGATATCGGTCTGAACGGCCGTACGGAAGGCGTGAACTACACCGGCAACACGCACGGCGGCATGGTCTGTGTCAACGGCCAGTGGTACATTTTCTATCACCGCCAGACCAACCGGATCAAATGCTCGCGCCAGGCCTGCGCCGAGAAGATCTTCATCGCGGAGGACGGCTCCATCGCCCAGGCGGAAGTCACGTCCTGCGGCCTGAACGACGGCCCTCTGGCCGGCAAGGGCACGTACGAAGCGCGTATCGCCTGCCAGCTGGGCGCCAAGGGCAGCCTGCCGAAGAGCGATATCGCCCGCAAAAAAGACAGAAAGAATGTGCTGCCGTACTTCACGCAGACAGGTGAAGACCGCGAGGAGAACGGCGACCAGTACATCGCCAACATGCACGACGGTGCCTGGTGCGGATTCAAGTATTTTGCCTATGACGGCACCGAGCAGACCGTCACCCTGTCGGTCACCGCGCGGGGGGCCGGGTCCGTCTGTGTGTATCTGGATGCGCGCGGGGGAGCGCCGGCGGCCATCCTTCCCGTACGGCCTTCCGATGGGCGGCAGGAGATCACGGCCGCCTTCGCCTCGGAGGCCGGCACGCACGCCCTCTACGTGGATTACGCGGGCAGCGGGTACATCGACCTGCACACGCTGACCATCGCGTAAGTCTCCCTGAAATTTTCGGGAGAATCCCCTTGACAAATTCCCGTCTTCGTCTTACCATATGTTCTCGGTAAGGCAAAGACATTCCTCGATAGCTCAATGGTAGAGCATCCGGCTGTTAACCGGAGGGTTGTAGGT
>CAMJGH010000084.1 GCA_946405185.1 uncultured Lachnospiraceae bacterium | reverse complement strand
ACCGGTACGTTGCCGGAAACGACGTGGAACTGACCAAGCAGATGGATATGTTCACACACAATACGCAGACACGCGTGCGCATTGAGGAAGAGGAGCGGTCTTCCGGCGGCGGTGGCGGCGGGATGTCCGTGGGGTCGCACGGCGGCTCGGGCCATTCCGGAAAATTCTGATCGCGGCTGGCCGCGGGAAAGGAGCATACAATGGGACTTTTTGATGATCTCAAGAAACAGGTGGGCAACAAGATCTCGGGCGGCATCAACAACGCCATCCAGAAACAGAAATTCGAAGCGCGCAAATCCGCCAAGGACGCGGTGAGCGGCGCGGTCAAGAATGCCGTCAACGGGGCGTCTCATCACACCCAGAAAGTCGTCTTCGACCATCTGCCGGCCAATCTGTCGGACCTGAAGACCCTGCCCGGCGCGGACCTCAAGGACCCCGCCAAGGTGGCGGCTCTGGCTGTGGCGGCGCTGTGCGCCTATCCGACGGACCGGGAAGCCTGCATCGAGATGTTAAACTACCTGCGCGGGCCGCGTCCGCTTTCCGGCCACGATCTGTCGCTGATCAACGACCGCTTCATGGACGGCCAGACCTACATCCCCATCTCGTACTTTGAGGGGACTTCCCCGGAGAACGACTACACGCCGTCTCTTCCGTACACCATCGAGGTGGTGGAAGGGCCGTACGCCAGGCAGAACGAAGGCTACCTGCGCCTGGATATGGTCAGCTCCGGCGCCGACGCGGCGCGCTACATCGTGCTGCGCAACAAGCCGTCCACCGGCGAGTGGTTCCTGTGGGAGCAGTACATCCTGGTGGGCATCCGCATCCCGAAGAGCAAGGATGTGTGGGCGTAAGCCATCAGACGAAAAGGGCACCTGCCGCAGCGGCAGGTGCTCTTTTTGAATGCTGATAAAAGGCGGCCCCCCGGCCGGAGCGTGTTCCACGGGGTTTGTCAATGGTGAGACCGGACACCTCCGATACAGCCGCAGGCCGCACTCCTCCCGGAACCGGAAAACCGCCGCTTCTATGATAAACGAAGCGGCGGAAAAGCGCAAGTGCCTCAGGCGTAGAGGTGGATCAGCGGGCCGCCCTTGCGGCTTTCGAACACCGTGTAGACGGGGGTGTCGTTCAGGAAGGCCAGCGCGTAGCTGTCCGTGGAGACGGTGGGGTGCCAGTGGATGCCGTCGTCCGTCTCGTTGATGACGTGCAGGGTGCAGCCGGTGCCGGTGCAGTCCACGCCGGTGAGGGTGTAGTCCGCGCGGAAGTGGACGGGCGTGCCGCCGTCGCGCACCTGGACATCCGCGGCGCCGGGCTGGATGACGCCTTCAAAGTAGTTGCCGCGGCCGCGCCCGTCAAACGGGAGGGTCGTGGTGGTGCGGGTGCCGCTCTTGACCACCTTGAACGGTTTGATCAGGCGGACATCCACCGTGAGGATCTCCTCGCGGTCCAGCAGAAACTGCCGGACGGACTGCATGGCGTAGGTCTGCTGCCGGCCTTCAAAGCCGTGGCCGGCGCCGTTGACGCGCACCATGTGCACTTCGCCGGCGCCTTCGCGGTCGGCCAGCGCGGTGGCGGCCATTTCGGAGTAGGCGATGTCGACCAGCTTGTCTTCCGTGCCGTGGACAAAGAGCACATCGCCGTCATATCCGCTGAGGGCGGTGAAGGCGTTTAAGGCCTGCGCGTCCTTAATGTAGCGGCGGCCGAGGGCCATGGTGGTGCCGGGGGCCCAGACGCGCTCGGGGACTTTCTCCGGGTTGAAGGAGAAGAACATCATCTTGCCGCGGCGCGCATCGTCCGGGATGCACAGCGCCGGGTAGAAGAGGATGAGCTTGTTCACCTGATCCGGGCGCTCGGCAGCGGCCATGGCGGAGACGAAACCGCCCTGGCTGCACCCCATGAGGATGAGCTTTCCGGCGTTGTCACCGGCCTTTTCGCGCACGTAGTCCATGACGCGGAAGAGGTCCTGCTTCTCGGTCTGCACGGACATGTCGGCAAACTTGCCGTCGCTCTCGCTCTTCGGCGACCCGCCGGCGAAGTCAAACGTGTAGGCCGTGAAGCCCCAGGCGGCAAACTGCCGGGCGTACTGTGCCACGTTTTCGCGGGTGTTCAGGAACCCGTGGCTGATGATGACGGGGATGCCATTATCCTTTTCGGGGCTGGCATACTTGGTGCCGGCCAGCTTCAGGCCGTCGCGGCTGACATAAAAAGGGGATTCCAACAGGGCGCTGGCGTTGATCATATGCGTCTCCTTTCGTGAAGCCCGAAAAAACCGGGCGGAATCTGCTGAATACATTGTAGCAGATTCCGCCCGGTTTTTATATAAAAAGAAAGGAAAATCCTCAGCCGATGGCGATCGAGGCCGTGGCCGTCTTCCCGCCGTCGTGCGCCGTCACGGTGACGGTGCCGGCCTCACCCGCGCGCACCACGGCCAGCGCCCGGCCGTAATACGTGGTGAAGGTGCCGGAATGATACGTCTCTTCGGTACAGGGGTTGGCCGCGCCGAAGGCTAAGAGTTCGCCGCCCTCCACGGTGACGGAGAGCTTCCGGTCCGCATTGCACTCCACATTGCCGGTCTCATCGGCGATGACCACCGGCACAAAGAGCACCTCGCCCGGGGCGGCGGTCTGCTTTTCGGGCATCACGCGCGCTTCGGCAAAGCCTGCAGAGGTGAGGGCGCACTGTCCGATCTCGCGGCCGGCGGCGTCATAGGCGGCCGCCGAAAGGGTGCCGGCTTCGTAGCGGACGGTCCACAGGGCCTGATAGTTCCTGATCTTCTTTTTGCCGAGGCTCCTGCCGTTCAGGAACAGTTCCGCCGCGGCGGCATCCGCGTAGACTTCCACGGTGGCCTTGTTGCCGGCACAGCCCACAAAGCTCCAGGACGGGATGGCGTTGGTGCCGCGCCAGACGGACTTGGACACGCGCACGCCGGGGTGGTTGACCGGGCGGACGGCGATGGCCGGGCTGGGCCGGGTGCCCCAGACCACGCCCGTGTAGGCGCATGACCCGTCCGGGGTGCCGGTGATGTCGATGACGCCGGCGCCGGCCAGGATCCACGGGAACGGGCGGCTGAACGGCATGCCGCCGGTGTAGCTCCAGGCGCCGATGCCGGCCTCACCCAGGTAATCCCAGGAGGTCCACATGAAATCGCCCACCAGGTACGGATATTTCTTCACCATATCCCAGTTTTTGCCGATGTCCTGCGGGAAGGTCTCGGACCCGAAGAGAACGCGGCCGGGGTGGGCCTTGCCTTCCAGCGGGTAGCGGCCGGAGGCGTAATTGTACCCGGCGATGTCCAGCGCGTCCAGAAACGGCGTGGTGACTTCGTCAATCTTTTTGGAGTTGCCGCTCTTGTTCATGCCGGGGCCCATGAAGGCGGCCATCATGTTGAAGGCCAGGCTGGCATTCTTGGGCGTTCCGTCGTCATCTTTGGAGGGCTTGTCGGAGGAACTGACGGCCTGCTGGCCGTTCTGGTACAGGGCGTTGCCCTTGGCGGTGCGGCCGATGATCATGAGGTTGGCGCCGGCCGTGACCGGGCGGGAAGCATCCAGCTTATGGAAGAGATCGATCTGGTCCTGCGCGGCTTTCAGCCCTTTTTGCTCGCCGGGCTCGCCCACCTCGTTGCCGATGGAGTAGAGGATGACGGAGGGATGGTTGAAATCACGGCTGACCATGGCAGTGATGTCCGCCGGCCAGTTCTCCTCCCAGTCGCACCCGTAGTCAAACTTGGTCTTGCGGTTGTACCACATGTCAAACGTCTCGTCCATCACGTACATGCCCAGACGGTCGCAGGCGGACAGCAGGGCGGTGGAGGCGGGGTTGTGCGAACTGCGGATGGCATTGAAGCCGTTTTCCTTGAGGATGCGCACGCGGCGCTCCTCGCTCTCGGCGTAGGTGGCGGCCCCCAGGATGCCGCTGTCGTGGTGGACGCACCCGCCGCGCAGCAGCGTCTCTTTCCCGTTGATGAACAGGCCTTTCGGATTCCACCGGATCTGGCGGATGCCGAAGGTCTCACACACCTCATCCTCCCCGTTGGAGACGAGGCAGGTGTACAGATACGGCGTTTCGGCGCTCCACAGCTTCGCGTCCGGAATGGTCAGCTCCACGGACGCGCCTTCGCCGCCGGCCACCTCCGTTTCCCCGTCATACACCTTCACGGTGCAGACGCCCGGGCACTCCACCCGGATGGCCGCCGGCTCCACCGAGAGGGTGGTGATGCGCACGGATTCGGGCAGGATGGCGTTCTCCGGCCCCACATACACCCACACGGGGCGGTAGATGCCGGCGCCGGTGTACCACCGGGAGTTGGGGAGTCTGGTGTTGTCCGCCACCACGGTGAGGGTGAACTCCTCACCGGCGGTGAGGTTCTCAAGCGGCACGAAGAAGCCTGTATAGCCGTAGGGGTGCGAGACGGCGAGCACGCCGTTCACGAAGACGGATGCGTTTTTATAGACGCCCTCAAACTGCAGCAGGACGGTCTTTCCCACCCAGTCCGCGGGAACGGTGAACTTCTTTTCATACATATACAGGCCGCCGGGGAAGTAGGCATGGCCGCCGTCGGAGGCGCCGGCACTGCGCGGCTCGGTGATCTGCGCGTCGTGAGGCAGGGTGACGGGGGTGCCGTTGCAGGTCCACCCGGTATTGAAAGATATCTTTTTCATGGGAACCTCCTTGCGTGGAACTGTGTTTCCTGACGTCTATTGTGCATGAATGAGGCACCGGAGGCAAGACGGATTTTCACTTTTTCTGTCACTTTTTAGGCAAAAAGTGCTGACTGACCATGGACAGACGGTCGGTTTTTCGATAGAATCATCTCATCGTCATTTGACTGCCGGGCAAGAGGGCAGAGAAAGGACCGCGCCGTGATCGAAGAAACCGTAAAAGCCGTACAGGAGGCCGAGGCGAAAGCCAGAGCCGTGAAGGAGGAGGCCGGCGTGCAGGCGGCGGATATCCTGGAGAAGGCGAAGGAAGAGGCAAAAGCCATCCTCGCTGCCGCTCAGGAGAACGCCGCTTTGACTATGCGCAAAGCCCGGGAGGCCGCGGAGGCCGAAGGCGAGGCATCGCTTGCCGCCGCCAAGGAGCAGGCCGAAAAAGAATGCGCGGCCTTGAAAGTGCTGGCGGCCGGCCATGAAGAGGCGGCGGTGAAGGCCGCGGCCGGGAAGATCATGAATTAATTCAGAAAGGAGGCGGACCATGGCGATCGTGCCGATGCAACAAGTCAGCATCTGCGCGCTGAAGAAAGACCGCAAGGCCATTCTGGAAAAGCTGCAGTCCATGGGGGTGATGGAGATCGTGCCCATGGAGCAGACCGAAGGCCTGGCCGTCATGGATACGCTGGCATCGCGTCAGCAGTTTGAGCGGAACGCCGCACTGCTGGAGCAGGCGCTTTCGGTCCTGGCTGAGCACGTGCCGGAACCAAAATCGCTCCTGGCGTCCTTTGAGGGCAAGGAGAAGATCTCCGGGCGTGACAAGATGGCCACCATCCTGCGGCGGGACCGCACGATGGAGCGGGCCGGAAAGCTGGTGAGGCTGGCCAGAAGCCAGTCGGAGAACCGCCAGCGGATCGGCAAGCTGACCGCGCAGATCGAATCGCTCCGTCCCTGGGAGAACCTCGGGCTTCCGCTGAACTTTAAAGGCACCGAGAAGGCGGCCGTGTTTCTGGGCACGCTGCCGGCCGGTGTGACAGCGGAGCAGGCCTCCGCCCTCATCCGCGAGAAAGCCGGGGAGGACGTGCCGTTCGAACTGGAGACGGTGACGCAGACACCGGAGGCGCTCTATATCGGCGTGCTGTGCTTAAAAGAGCATGCCGCGGCCGTGGAAAGCGCGCTGCGGGCCGAGGGCTTTGCCCGCCCGTCATCGCCCACCCACCGGCTGCCGGCCAGGAAGATCGAGCGGCTGCAGAAGGAGATCGAAAGCCTGAAGCAGACCAACGAGGAGCTGGAGGCGGACATCCGCGGCATGGCAGAGGACCGGGAGTCCTTCAAGCGGGCGGCGGACTACTTCCGCACCCGGGCCGAGAAGTACCGCATTCTCGGGGAGCTCTCGCAGTCCGAAACGGCGTTCTTTGTGACCGGGTACGTGCCGAAAAAGGCCGTGCCGGCCGTGGAGAAGGCCATCGGCGAGGGGTACGGCGCAGCCGTGGAGGTGTCTGACCTGGCGGCGGATGACCCGGGGCCCACGCTTCTGCACAACAACGCGTTCGCGGAGTCGGTCGAAGGGGTGCTCGAATCCTACGGCCTGCCCACCAAAGGGCACGTGGATCCGTCGGCCATCATGTCGGTCTTTTATGTGTTCTTCTTCGGCATGATGTTCTCGGACGGCGGGTACGGCCTCATCATGATGGCCGCCTGCGGCTTTGTCTGGTGGAAGTACGGGAAGACGCTCAAGGACTCCATGCGCAAGATGGTCAAGCTCTTCTTCTGGTGCGGGGTGTCCACGGCGTTCTGGGGCTTCATGTACGGAGGCTTCTTCGGGGATGCCATCGACGTGGTGGGCCGGACATTCTTCGGCTACACCGGCGAGGGGAGCATCCTGAAGCCGCTGTGGTTCGAGCCCATGCGCGAGCCCATGCGGCTGCTGGTCTGGTGCATGTTCTTCGGGCTCATCCACCTGTTCTTCGGCCTGGGCATCAAAGGCTACGAGTATCTGAAGGATAAGGATTACGTAGGGTTTGTGAGCGATGTGCTCTCGTGGTTCCTCTTCCTGCTGGGCCTGATCTTCATGCTGCTGCCGTCGTCGCTGTTTTCCTCCATCGCGGGGGATGCGTTCGACTTTTCGTGGGCGGCCGCGCTGGCGGTGCCGGCGAAGGTCCTCACCATCGTGGGCCTGCTGCTCATCCTGGTGATGCAGGAGAGGGCGCAGAAGAACTGGGTGCTGCGCATCCTTTTAGGCGCGTACGACATCTACGGCGTGACCGGCTGGCTCTCGGATATCTTAAGCTACTCGCGCCTGCTGGCGCTTGGCCTGGCCACGGGCGTCATCGCCCAAGTCATCAATATGATGGGCAGCATGGGCGGAAAGACCGTCTTCGGCGCCATCATGTTCGTCATCGTGTTTATCGTGGGGCACGCCCTGAACTTTGCCATCAACGTTCTGGGCGCCTACGTCCATACCAACCGTCTGCAGTTCGTGGAATTCTTCGGAAAATTCTACGAGGGCGGCGGCAAACCGTTTGAAGCATTCAAAACCGTCAATCAGTACACGGAAGTGGAGGAGGAAGCATCATGAACATCGGAATGGCATTTGCACTGTTGGGCGCGGCGCTGGCTACGGGTCTTGCCGGCTGGGGTTCCGCCAAAGGCGTCGGCATCGCCGGCCAGGCAGCTGCGGGCGTGGTCGCGGAGGATCCGTCGCAGTTCGCCAAAGTCCTGATCCTGGAACTGCTGCCGGGCACGCAGGGTATCTACGGCCTGCTGGTGGCGTTCATCACCCTGGCCAACATCGGCGTCCTGGGCGGCAACCCGGTCACTGATCTGCCCACCGGCCTGATGTATCTGGGCGCCTGCCTGCCGATCGCGATCGCGGGCCTGGGCTCCGGCATCTACCAGGGCAAGACGTCCGCCGCTTCCATCGGCCTGGTGGCCAAGAAGCCGGATCAGTTCGGTAAGGCCATGCTGTTCCCGGCCATGGTCGAGACCTACGCCATCCTGGCCCTGCTGGTGTCCATCCTGGCGGTCACGAACATCCGGTAAATCCGCACGCATCGAAAGGAAACCGATATGGCCGGACTGGAAAACATCATTGATCAGATCAGGCAGGAAGCCGAAAACGCCGCCCGCCTGACGCGGGAGACGGCCGAGGGCGAAGCCGCGAAGATCCTGGCGGAAGCGCGGGAGAAGGCCGCGCGCATCGAGGAAGACGGGCGCGCGAAGGCCGCCAAAGAGACGGACGATATCCGCAGCCGCTATGAATCTATGGCGCGCACCGCGGGCCGTCAGGCCGTGCTGTCCGCCCGCCGCGACGAGATCGCGCTGTGCCTGGACAAGGCCAAAGAGGCCGTACTGGCGCAGGATGCGCCCGCCTACTTTGCCATGCTCGAGCGCCAGATCGGCGCGCGTGCGGCCGCGAAGGCCGGGCAGGTGATCTTATCGCCCGCGGACAGAAAGCGCATGCCGGCGGATTTCGCCGCGCACGTGGCGGACATCGCCAAAAAGGCCGGCGGGTCGCTGACAGTGTCGGAGGAGACGCGCCCCATCGAAGGCGGGTTCATCCTGGTCTACGGCGGCATCGAAGAGAACGCCTCCGTGGAAGCGCTGTGCGAAGAGTACGCCGACGAGCTGTCGGATACGGTGGCGGGGATCCTCTTCCCGTAAAGAGGAGAACATGAGTCGAAAGACCCCATGATTCACAGAAAGGAGGAAGCATGTCCGAACTGGATTATACGTTTGCGGTCGCGCGGGTGCGTGTGCTGGAAAAAAGCCTGCTCACGGACGCGGACATCGCGCAGATGACGGCGCTTTCGGACGAGCCTGCCGTGCTGCAGTTTCTGGCCGGCAAGGGCTGGGGCGAGAGCGGCGCGGCGCATCAGACGGCCGAAGACATGCTCGCCTGCGAGACTGAAAAGACCAAACAGACCGTGCGGGAGCTGCTGGCGGAGCCGGAGCTTTTACAGATCTTTTCCTACCAGGACATGTACCACAACCTGAAGGCCGCCATCAAGGTGACCTGCACGCAGGGCGAGGCGCCGGGCGTGTTCGTCTCCTGCCCGGGGTTTGACCGCGAGCGGATGCTGCAGATCGTGGGTGAAAAGGCCTGGCGGGAGCTGCCCGCCCACATGCAGGAGGCAGCCGCGGAGGCCTATCAGACTCTGCTGCAGACGCGCGACGGCCAGCGGTGCGACATCATCCTGGACCGCGCGGCCTTAGAGGCCATCGCCAAAGCCGGAAAAGAGAGTGACGAGCCCGTCATCCGCGACTACGCCGACCGCCTGGTCTCCGTGGCGGATATCCGCATCGCCGTGCGCGCCGCAGGCGTGGGCAAGAACCGCGAGTTCCTGACCAAAGCCCTGGCGCCGTGCCCGTCGCTGGATGCAGCCGGGCTGGCCCGTGCGGCGGCCGCCGGAAAAGAATCCGTGATCGCCTGGCTGCGCACCACGCGCTTCGCACCGGCCGCGGACGCCCTGGCACAGTCGCCGTCGGCGTTCGAGCGGTGGTGCGATGACGAGATGACCGAGGCCATCCGCCCGCAGAAGCGCAACCCGTTCTCCGCGGGGCCGGTCATCGCCTATATGCTGGCCAGACAGAACGAGATCCGCATGGCGCGGATCCTGCTCACGGCCAAGGCCAACGGACTGCCGGAGACGGCCATCCGGGAAAGAACGAGGCGCATGTATGGGTAAAGCAGCGGTGATGGGCGATTACGACAGCGTCTACGGCTTTCAGGCGCTGGGCCTGGATGTGTTTGCCGCCACCGGGACGGAGGAGGACGCGAAACTCTTGCGGACCCTCGCCGACGGCGAGTACGGCATCATCTACGTGACCGAGGCGCTGGCCAAAGAGCTGGAAGAGGAGATCAGCCGTTATAAAGACCGGATCGTTCCGGCCATCATCCCCATTCCGGGGGTGACGGGCAACACCGGCAGCGGCATTGCGAATGTAAAGAAGTTTGTGGAACAGGCCGTCGGCTCGGACATCCTGTTCCAGAATGATGAGACATAAGGAGCGCATATGAGCAGAGGAGTCATCAAGAAAGTAGCCGGGCCGCTGGTCATTGCCACCGGCATGCGCGACGCCAACATGTTCGACGTGGTGCGTGTGTCCGAACAGCGCCTGATCGGTGAGATCATCGAGATCCACGGCGACGAGGCTTCCATCCAGGTCTACGAGGAGACCGCGGGACTGGGCCCCGGCGAGCCGGTGGAATCCGTGAATGCGCCGCTGTCGGTGGAGCTGGGGCCGGGCCTGACCTCCAGCATTTACGACGGCATTCAGCGGCCGTTAAACAAGATCATGGAAGTGACGCACTCCAACCGCCTCTCCCGCGGCATCGAAGTGGCCGCGCTGGACCGCGAGGCCAAGTGGGAGTTCGTACCCACCGCCGCCGTGGGCGATGAGGTGGAGCCGGGCGATGTCATCGGCACCGTGGCCGAAACGAGCGTGGTCACCCAGAAGATCATGGTCCCCGTGGGCGTCAAAGGCACCATCAAAGAGATCCGCTCCGGGTCCTTCACGGTGGAAGAGACCGTCTGCGTGGTGAAGACTGCCGACGGCGACCGTGAACTCACCATGATGCAGAAATGGCCGGTCCGCCAGGGCCGCCCGTACAAGAAGAAACTCCCGCCGGATATGCCGCTCATCACCGGTCAGCGCGTCATCGATGCGTTCTTCCCCATCGCCAAGGGCGGTGTGGCCGCCATCCCCGGGCCGTTCGGTTCCGGCAAGACCGTGACGCAGCATCAGCTGGCCAAGTGGTCCGAGGCGGACATCGTGGTCTATATCGGCTGCGGTGAGCGCGGCAACGAGATGACCGACGTTCTGAACGAGTTCCCCGAACTGGTGGACCCGAAGACCGGCGAGTCGCTGATGAAGCGCACCGTGCTGATCGCCAACACCTCGGATATGCCCGTGGCGGCCCGTGAGGCTTCCATTTACACCGGCATCACCATCGCCGAGTACTTCCGCGACATGGGCTACTCCGTGGCGCTGATGGCCGATTCCACCTCCCGCTGGGCCGAGGCCCTGCGCGAGATGTCCGGCCGCCTGGAAGAGATGCCCGGTGAGGAAGGCTACCCGGCTTACCTGGGCTCCCGTCTGGCGCAGT
>CAMJGH010000083.1 GCA_946405185.1 uncultured Lachnospiraceae bacterium | reverse complement strand
GATCACTGTCCGTCACCGCGGCGGCGGCATCCGTACCCAGTACCGCATCGTCGACTTCAAGAGAAAGAAAGAAAACATCCCGGCGACGGTCCTGGCCATCGAGTATGATCCCAACCGTACCGCCAACATCGCGCTGATCTGCTACGCGGACGGCGAGAAGTCCTACATCCTGGCTCCGGAAGGCCTGCAGGTCGGCCAGAAGATCATGAACGGCGACCAGGCCGAAGCCAGACTCGGCAACTGCCTGCCGCTTTCCAACGTCCCGATCGGTGCTCAGGTCCACAACGTGGAACTGTACCCGGGTGCCGGCGGACAGCTCGTCCGCTCGGCCGGTGCTGCGGCCCAGCTCATGGCCAAGGAAGGCAAGTACGCGACCCTGCGTCTGCCGTCCGGCGAGATGAGAATGGTCCCGATCAGCTGCAAGGCCACCATCGGTATCGTCGGCAACGGCGACCACAACCTGGTCAAGGTCGGTAAGGCCGGCCGCAAGCGCAACATGGGCATCCGCCCGACCGTCCGCGGTTCCGTTATGAACCCGAATGACCATCCTCATGGCGGCGGCGAAGGCAAGGCGGGTATCGGACGTCCCGGTCCTTCTACTCCGTGGGGCAAGCCTGCTCTGGGTCTCAAGACCAGAAGAAAGAAGGCTTCCGACAAGCTCATCGTGAGAAGAAGAAACGGAAAGGCGCTCCAGTAAGCGTCACCAAAAGAAGGAGGAATCGAGATGTCTCGCTCGTTGAAAAAAGGACCGTTTGCAGACGAGTCTCTGCTCAAGAAAGTCGAAGCCCTGAACAAGTCCGGCGAAAAGTCAGTCATCCGCACCTGGTCACGCCGTTCCACCATCTTCCCCCAGATGGTCGGTCACACGATCGCTGTGCATGACGGAAGAAAGCACGTTCCGGTTTACGTCACCGAGGATATGGTCGGTCACAAGCTTGGCGAGTTCGTCGCCACCAGAACGTACAGAGGACACGGCAAGGATGAGAAGAAGTCCCGCTAAGGGGCTCTTATCCGCCGCAATAGGTGAAAGGAGATAAGGATTCATGGCCAAGGGACATAGATCTCAGATCAAGAGAGAGAGAAATGCGAACAAGGACACCCGGCCGTCCGCTAAGCTCTCTTACGCACGCATCTCTGTGCAGAAGGCGTGCTTCGTGCTGGATGCCATCCGCGGCAAGGACGTGGACACGGCACTCGCAATCGTAACCTACAATCCCAGATATGCCTCCACTCTCATGGAGAAGCTTCTGAAGTCCGCCATCGCCAACGCTGAGAACAACAACGGCATGGACCGCACGAAGCTGTATGTGGAAGAGTGCTACGCCAACAAGGGGCCGACGATGAAGCGTATCCAGCCCCGCGCACAGGGCAGAGCCTACCGCATCGAGAAGAGAGTCAGCCACATCACCGTGGTGCTGAACGAGAGATAAGGAGGAAAGTATGGGACAGAAGGTCAATCCGCACGGACTCAGAGTCGGCATCATCAGTGACTGGGACTCCAGATGGTATGCCGAGAAGGAATATGCCGACAACCTGGTCGAAGACCACAAGATCCGTGTGTTCTTAAAGAAAAGACTGGCTGGTGACAGCATCTCCCGCATCGAGATCGAGCGCGCCAGCGACCGTGTGAAGGTCATCATCCATACCGCCAAGCCCGGTATGGTCATCGGTAAGGGCGGCGCCGGCATTGAGAAGCTCAAGGCCGAAGTGCAGAAGCTCACCGACAAGAAGCTCTTCCTGGACATCAAGGAGATCCGCCGTCCGGACCGCGACGCTCAGCTCGTCGCCGAGAACATCGCGGGTCAGCTGGAAGGCCGTGTGTCCTTCCGCCGCGCCATGAAGTCCACCATGAGCCGCACCATGAAGGCCGGTGCCCTGGGCATCAAGTGCTCCTGCGGCGGCCGTCTGGGCGGCGCGGACATCGCCCGCACCGAGTTCTACAGCGAGGGTACCATCCCGCTGCAGACCCTGCGCGCGGACATCGACTACGGCTTTGCCGAGGCCAACACCACCTATGGTAAGGTTGGCGTCAAGGTCTGGATCTACAAGGGAGAAGTCCTTCCGAAGAAGGCAAATCAGGAAGGAGGAAGATAAGCTATGTTAATGCCGAAGAGAGTCAAGCATCGCAAGCAGTTCCGCGGTTCCATGGCCGGTACGCCTACCCGCGGCACCCAGATCACCTATGGTGAGTATGGTCTGGTGTCTCAGGACCCCTGCTGGATCAAGTCCAATCAGATCGAGGCCGCCCGTGTGGCCCTGACCCGTTACCTGAAGCGTGGCGGTAAAGTCTGGATCAAGATCTTCCCGGACAAGCCCGTGACCGCGAAACCGGCCGAGACCCGTATGGGTTCCGGTAAAGGCGCCACCGAGTACTGGGTGGCCGTCGTCAAGCCGGGCCGCGTGCTCTTTGAAGTTGCCGGCGTGCCGGAGGAGGATGCCCGTGAGGCCCTTCGTCTGGCCATGCATAAATTACCCTGCAAGTGCAAGATCGCATCTCGCGCGGAGTTAGAAGGCGGTGATCAACAGTGAAGACAACGAAGTATATCGAAGATCTGAAGAAGAAGTCTCCTGCTGAGCTTCAGGAAGCCCTGGTCGAGGCCAAGAAGGAGCTGTTCAACCTGCGGTTCCAGAACGCCACGAACCAGCTGGACAACACCAGCCGCATCAAGGAAGTCCGCAGAAACATCGCCCGCATCCAGACCATCATCACCGAGACGGCTGCGAAGGCCTGAACCGGTACCGGAAGGAGATAACCATGGAAGAGAGAAATCTGAGAAAGACCCGTACCGGCAAGGTGGTCAGCGACAAGATGGACAAGACGATCGTGGTGGCGGTTGAGAACCACGTGAAGCACCCGCTGTACGGCAAGATCGTGAAGCGTACCTACAAGCTGAAGGCTCATGACGAGGAGAACACCTGCCATGTGGGCGATACCGTCCGCGTGATGGAGACCCGTCCGCTGTCCAAGGACAAGAGATGGAGACTCGTCGAAGTCATCGAGCGTGCGAAGTAAAGAGTTTTCGGATTCGGTGAAAGGAGAACGTTATGGTTCAGCAGGAAACAAGACTGAAAGTCGCTGACAACACCGGTGCGAAAGAACTGCTTTGCATCCGCGTGATGGGCGGCTCCACCAGAAGATATGCGAACATCGGCGACATCATCGTCGCTTCCGTGAAGGATGCAACGCCCGGCGGTGTTGTCAAGAAGGGCGACGTCGTGAAGGCTGTTGTGGTCCGCACGGTCAAGGGCCAGCACCGCAAGGACGGTTCCTACATCCGCTTCGATGAGAACGCGGCCGTGATCATCCGCGAGGACAAGACACCCAGAGGAACCCGTATTTTCGGACCGGTAGCCAGAGAGCTTCGTGACAAGCAGTTCATGAAGATCGTCTCCCTTGCCCCGGAAGTATTATAAGGAGGTCACACTGTGGCGAGTAAGATTAAGAAGGGCGATACCGTCCGGGTGATCGCCGGCAAGGATAAGGATAAAGAGGGCAAAGTCCTGCAGGTGAAGGATGAGCGCGTGCTGGTGGAAGGCGTCAACGTTGTCAGCCGTCACACCAAGCCCAACGCCGCCAACGCGCAGGGCGGCATCATCCAGAAGGAAGCCCCCATCCACATCTCGAACGTGATGCTCGTGGCGGACGGCCAGGCCGTGCGCGTGGGCTTCAAGGTCGAGAACGGCAAGAAGGTCCGCTTCAGCAAGAAGACCGGCAAAGCGATCGACTGACGGGGGAGGAGATTATGAGCGCAAGATTAAAGGAAACCTACCAGAACGAGATCGTGGATGCCATGATCAAGAAGTTCGGATACAAGAACATCATGGAAGTGCCGAAGCTCGACAAGATCGTCGTGAACATGGGCGTCGGCGAGGCCAAGGAGAACGCGAAGGTCCTGGAAGAGGCCATGAACGAGCTGACCCTGATCGTGGGTCAGAAGCCGGTGGCCACCAAGGCCAAGAAGTCGGTGGCTAACTTCAAGATCCGTGAAGGCATGTCCATCGGCTGCAAGGTGACGCTGCGCGGCGACCGCATGTACGAGTTTGCCGACCGCATCATCAACCTCTCCCTGCCCCGCGTCCGTGACTTCCGCGGCGTGAATCCCAATGCCTTCGATGGCAGGGGCAACTACGCGCTGGGCATCAAGGAGCAGCTGATCTTCCCGGAGATCGAGTACGACAAGATCTCCAAGGTTCGCGGCATGGACATCATCTTCGTCACCACGGCGAAGACCGATGAAGAAGCCAGAGAACTGCTGCGGCTGTTCGGTATGCCGTACGCGAAGTGACCATTGTTGAAGGCTTAGGAGGAGCAAAGTAAAATGGCTAAGACATCTTTAAAGATCAAACAGGCACGCCCTCAGAAGTTCTCCACCAGAGAGTACACCCGCTGCCGCATCTGCGGCCGCCCGCACGCCGTGCTGCGCAAATACGGCGTCTGCCGCGTCTGCTTCCGGGAACTGGCTTACAAGGGTGAGATCCCGGGCGTTAAGAAGGCCAGCTGGTAAAGAGAGGAAAGGAGAACAACAATTATGATGAGCGATCCGATTGCCGATATGCTTACCAGAATCCGCAACGCGAATACGGCGAAGCATGATACGGTTGACGTCCCGTCCTCCAAGATGAAGCTGGCGATCGCCAACATCCTGGTGGATGAAGGATATATTCAGAAGTATGAGATGGTGGACTGCGGTGCGTATCAGAACATCCGCATCACCCTGAAGTACGGCAAAGACAAGAACGAGAAGGTCATCACGGGCCTGAAGCGCATCTCCAAGCCCGGTCTGCGCGTGTACGCCTCCGCCGAGGATCTGCCGAAGGTCCTGGACGGTCTGGGCACCGCGATCATCTCCACCAACCAGGGTGTCATCACCGACAAGCAGGCCAGAAAGCTCAATGTCGGCGGCGAAGTTCTTGCTTTTGTCTGGTAATCAACACGAGAGAAATCACAGGAGGTAGTACGGGCATATGTCACGAATCGGTAGAATGCCAATCGCGATCCCCGCGGGTGTGACCGTGGAGGTTGCAGAAAATAACAAAGTGACGGTTAAGGGACCGAAGGGAACGCTGGAGAGAGTCATGGCTCCCGAGATGGAGATCAAGGTGGAAGGCGCCGAGGTCACGGTCAGCCGGCCGAACGATCTGAAGAGAATGAAGTCTCTGCACGGCCTCACCCGGACGCTGCTCCACAACATGGTGGTCGGTGTCACGGAAGGTTTCCAGAAGGTTCTGGAGGTCAACGGTGTTGGTTACAGAGCTGCCAAGCAGGGCAAAGTCCTGAACCTGTCCCTGGGTTATTCCCACCCGGTTGAGATGACGGATCCGGAAGGCCTTGAAGTTGTTGTCGAAGGCCAGAACAAGATCATCGTCAAGGGTATCGACAAGGAGAAGGTCGGTCAGTACGCCGCGGAGATCCGCGACAAGAGACGTCCTGAGCCGTACAAGGGCAAGGGCATCAAGTATGCTGACGAGCACATCCGCCGCAAAGTCGGTAAGGCCGGTAAGAAATAATAGGGGAGGAGAAACGGAATGGTTAGCAAAGCATCAAGAGCTGAGATCCGCAAGGAAAAGCACAGAAGAATGCGCAGACACCTGGTCGGCACGGCTGAGCGTCCGCGTCTGGCTGTGTTCCGCAGCAATGCACATATGTATGCTCAGATCATTGACGACACGGAGGGCAAGACCCTGGTGTCCGCCTCCACGCTGGACAAGGACGTGAAGGCCGAACTGACGAACACCAACGACTGTGACGCCGCAGCGGCTGTCGGCAAGGCCGTGGCTGCGAGAGCCCTCGAGGCCGGCATCACCGAGGTGATCTTCGACAGAGGCGGGTATCTCTATCACGGAAGAGTTCAGGCACTGGCTGACGCGGCAAGAGAAGCCGGTCTGCAATTCTAAGGCGGGAGGTTGACGATGAGACAAATGTTAGATGCCGGAAAGTTCGAACTGGAAGACAAGGTTGTCGCCATCAAGCGCGTCAGCAAGACCGTCAAAGGCGGCCGCAACATGCGGTTCTCCGCGCTGGTCGTTGTGGGTGACCACAATGGTCACGTGGGTGCCGGGATCGGCAAAGCCACCGAGATCCCGGAGGCTATCCGCAAAGGCCGTGAGGCAGCCCAGAAGGCTGTCATCGAAGTGCCCATGGATGAGCAGGGTTCCGTCCCGCATGACTTCACCGGGAAGTTTGGCAGCGCCATTGTCCTGCTGAAGAAGAGCGTGGAAGGTACCGGTATCATCGCCGGCGGCCCGGCCCGTAACGTGCTGGAGCTGGCGGGTTACCGCAACATCCGTACCAAGTCCCTGGGCGCCAACAACAAGCAGAACGTGGTCCTGGCCACCATCGAGGGTCTGAAATCCATGAAGACTCCGGAAGAGGTTGCCAGACTGCGCGGCAAGACCGTCGATGAACTGAAAGACTGATGGAGGGAAAGAGCATGAAGAAACTGAACGTTACGCTTGTGAAGTCCGCCATCGGTGCGGTTCCGAAGAACCGGAAAACGGCGGAAGCGCTGGGACTGACCAAGATGCACAAGACGGTGTGCCTGCCGGACAACGATGCCGTTCGCGGCATGCTGCGCCAGGTGAGCCACATGGTCAAAGTGGAAGAAGTCGAAGTGGACGAATAAGGAAGGAGGTTTTGCTATGGAATTATCAAGATTAACTCCTGCGGAAGGCTCCGTCCAGAACGGAAACTTCAGAAGAGGCCGCGGTCACGGTTCAGGAAACGGCAAGACCGCAGGCAAGGGTCACAAGGGTCAGAAGGCCCGTTCGGGAGCGCCCCGTATCGGTTTTGAAGGCGGTCAGATGCCTCTGTACCGCCGCCTGCCGAAGCGCGGCTTCACGAACCCCAACACCAAGGAGATCGTCGGCATCAACGTCGAAGCCCTCAACCGTTTTGAGGACGGCGCCGTGGTGACGGTGGAAGATCTGGTCACGTCGGGAATCGTCAGCAATCCCCGTGACGGTGTCAAGATCCTGGGTAACGGTGAACTGACCAAAAAGCTGACGGTGAAAGCCAACGCGTTCAGCGCTGGTGCCAAAGAAAAGATCGAGGCTGTCGGCGGAACTGCTGAGGTGATCTGATGTTTAAAATGCTGAAGAATGCGCTTGCGGTGAAGGAAATTCGCACCAGGCTGCTCTTCACGCTGGGAATGCTCGTGGTCATCCGGTTCGGCAGCATGCTGCCGGTTCCCGGGACGGATGCCAGCGTGGTGTCGGCCCTGATGAATACAACAGACGGTATCTTCGGGTTCTTTAACTCGATCACCGGCGGTTCGTTCGAGTCGTTCTCCATCTTTGCGCTGAGTATCACCCCTTACATTACATCCTCCATTATCATCCAGCTGCTCACCATCGCCATCCCGCGGTTGGAAGAGCTGCACAAGGAGGGTGAGGAAGGGCGCAGAAAGCTTGCGGAATACACCCGCTACCTGACGGTAGTGCTGGCGCTGATCGAAGCCGTCGCCATGGCGATCGGCTTCGGCCGCCAGGGCCTGCTGACCCACTACACGTGGTACAACGTGATCGTGGTCGTCATCGCCCTGACTGCCGGTTCGGCGGTGCTGATGTGGATCGGCGAGCGCATCACGGAGAGCGGCGTGGGCAATGGTATCTCCATCGTCCTGCTGATCAACATCCTCTCGCGCATTCCTTCCGACATGAGCGTTATCTACGAGCGCTTCATGAAAGGCAAGAACACGGCGATGCAGTTTATCACGGTCATCATTACGGCGGTCATCATCATCGCCATCGTGGCCTTCGTCGTGGTCTTAAACGACGCGGTGCGCCGCATTCCGGTGCAGTACGCGCAGAAGATGCAGGGCCGCCGCAGCTACGGCGGGCGTGGGTCGCACATCCCGTTAAAGGTGAATACGGCCGGCGTCATCCCCGTCATCTTCGCCTCGTCCCTGCTGACCTTCCCGCTGGTCATCGCGCAGTTCTTCAACGTGGACTACGCGTCCGTCGGCGGCAGGATCCTGTTGTGCTTAAACTCCTCCAACTGGTGCCGTATCGGTGCGCCGTGGTACTACAACATCGGGCTGATCGTGTATATCGCGCTGATCATCCTGTTCGCGTACTACTACACGTACATCACGTTCAACCCGCTGGAGATCGCCAACAACCTGAAGAAGCAGGGCGGTTTCATTCCGGGCATGCGTCCGGGCAAGCCCACTTCGGACTACCTGCAGAAAGTCCTGCGCTACATCATCTTCATCGGCGCCTGCGGTCTGACGATCGCCTGCGTGCTGCCGATCCTGATCACGGGGCTTCTCTCCATGAGCCGGCTGTCCTTTACCGGCACGTCCATGATCATCGTGGTCGGTGTCGTGCTGGAGACCCTGAAGGCGGTCGAGTCCATGATGATGGTCCGCAATTACAAGGGCTTCTTAAACAATTAAACATTGGTACGATAAGCGTGCGATGCGGAGGGGAGTCTGACTCCCGTCCGCGTTGCGCGTATCTGCGGAGGGATAGACATGAAGATCATCATGCTGGGAGCACCGGGTGCCGGCAAAGGCACGCAGGCTAAGCGGATCGCCGAGACTTACGGCATTCCGCACATTTCCACCGGAGACATTTTCCGCGCCAACATCAAGGCGGGTACCGAGCTGGGGCAGAAGGCGAAAGCCTACATGGATGCCGGCCAGCTGGTCCCGGACGAGCTGACCGTCGGCCTTCTGATGGACCGTGTGGCCAAAGAAGACTGCGTGAACGGCTATGTCCTGGACGGTTTCCCGCGCACCATCCACCAGGCGGAATGTCTGGACGAGGCGCTGGAGGGTCATGTGGACTGCGCGATGAACGTGGATGTCCCGGACGGGGTGATCGTGGAGCGCATGGGCGGGCGCCGTGCCTGCCTTACCTGCGGGGCCACCTACCACCTCGCCTACATCCCTCCGAAGGTGGCCGGCAAGTGCGACGTCTGCGGCGCGGATCTGGTGCTGCGTGACGACGACAAGCCGGAAACCGTCTTAAAGCGCCTCTCCGTCTACCACGAGCAGACGCAGCCGCTGATCGAATACTACGAGAAGCAGGGCGTGCTGAAGACCGTGGACGGGACCAGACCGATGAACGAAGTCTTTGAGGAGATCAAAACCCTCCTCGGCTGAAATCGGCTGTCGCCAAACGGCGCGGAAAAGAGGAACGACATGGCAGTCACCATCAAATCGGAACCCGAGATCGCGCGCATGAGAGAAGCGGGGAGGCTCCTCGCCATCATGCATGAGGAGCTGGAGAAGGAGATCAAACCCGGCGTCTCCACCTGGGAGATCGACCGCAAGGGTGAGGAGATCATCCGCGGCTTCGGCTGCGTCCCCAACTTCCTGAACTACAACGGGTATCCGGCATCCATCTGTGTGTCCGTCAACGACGAAGTGGTCCACGGCATCCCTTCCAAAAAGCGGATCCTGAAAGAGGGCGACATCGTCAGCCTGGACTGCGGCCTGATCTACGACGGCTACCATTCGGACGCCGCCCGCACCTGGGTCGTGGGGGACACTTCAGAGGAAAACAAAAAGCTGATCGAAGTCACGAAGCAGAGCTTCTTTGAGGGCATCAAGTACGCGAAGGACGGCAATCACCTGCACGACATCTCCGCGGCCATCGAGAACTACGTGAACGGCTTCGGCTACGGCATCGTCCGGGATCTGACGGGGCACGGCATCGGCCGCCACCTCCACGAGGATCCGGCCATTCCCAACTACAAGCCCATCGGCAAGGGCATCCTGCTGAAGAAGGGCATGACGCTGGCCATCGAGCCCATGATCACCCTGGGCACCTGGCGCGTCAAGTGGATGGACGACGGCTGGACGGTCAAGACCGCGGACGGCAAGTGCGCGGCACATTATGAAAACACCATTCTGATCACGGACGGGGAGCCTGAGATCCTGACTCTCCGGAACGCGTGAAAGGCACGAGGAGGAAAACTTGTCTAAGTCAGATGTGATCGAGATCGAAGGTAAGGTAGTGGAAAAGCTTCCGAACGCCATGTTCAAGGTGGCTCTTCCCAACGGACACGTGGTGCTGGCGCATATCTCCGGCAAGCTGCGCATGAACTATATCCGGATCCTGCCGGGCGACAAAGTGACGCTGGAGATGTCTCCGTACGACCTGTCCAAAGGCCGGATCATCTGGCGCGACAAGTAAGAAGGGGAGCCGGGAAAAAAGTGTAAATTCCCGGTTGACCTTCCGCACGGACTGTGCTATTCTTTTATGGCGTCTTTTGGGAGAAGAGGGCATAGTATGCCCTTTTTGGAGTGTGTAAAGAGATCACCCCGGACCGTTCCCACCGGCCGGCTGATCATACAGATTGCTTTGCTCAACACGAGCGAAGATCGGAAAGGAGTGTACCACTATGAAAGTTCGGTCTTCTGTTAAGCCTATGTGCGAGAAGTGCAAGGTGATCAAGCGTAAGGGGCGCATCATGATCATTTGTGAGAACCCCAAGCACAAGCAGAGACAGGGGTAATGTGAACTCCCGCCGCAAGGCAAGGGCAGTGCCCGGTCACATGAAAGCATGACGATACTAATAAGGAGGAAAGGCACACAATGGCTCGTATTTCAGGTGTTGATTTACCGAGGGACAAGCGCGTCGAGATCGGACTGACTTACATCTACGGCATCGGCAGAGCAAGCAGCAACCGCATTCTGGCGGAGGCGGGTGTGAACCCGGATACCCGCTGCAAGGATCTGACGGATGACGAAGTCAACAAGATCCGTGATATCATCGACGCTACCCAGATGGTGGAAGGCGACCTGCGCAGAGAAGTGGCGATGAACATCAAGCGCCTGCAGGAGATCGGCTGCTACCGTGGTATCCGTCACCGCAAGGGCCTGCCGGTGCGCGGTCAGAAGACCAAGACCAACGCGCGTACCTGCAAGGGTCCCAAGAAGACGGTTGCGAATAAGAAGAAATAACACCTGAACAGAATTCCTCTGTTCGGACTTCTTATCGCGTAAGCATTATCCAATTTGCCCGGAAAATATTACAGAAAGGAACCCATAAGGGAAGGTTCGTTTGACATGGCTAAGAAAGTAGCGGCTAAGAAAACGGCGGCGAAAAGGCGTGTAAAGAAAAACGTTGAACACGGACAGGCTCACATTCAGGCGTCTTTTAACAATACCATTGTGACGTTAACCGATGCGCAGGGCAATGCTCTGTCGTGGTCGAGTGCGGGCGGTCTGGGCTTTAGAGGTTCAAGGAAATCTACTCC
>CAMJGH010000082.1 GCA_946405185.1 uncultured Lachnospiraceae bacterium | reverse complement strand
CACCTCCGAGGCGTTCCTGGACAGCCTGATGGACGAAGGCTGCAAACTGGTGATCTTCATCGAGTTCGTGCCGGTCACGGAAGAAGCAAGACATCTGGCGCCGGGCGATGCCGAGCGCGCGTACATGGCCAAAGCCCTGGATGACCTGCGGCAGCATTATGACGAATCCGTGCTGCTGTCTTTCCCGGGCGATGAGCTGTCGCTGGGCGGCTGCATGGCGGCCGGGCGCGAGTTCTTCCACATCAACTCGCATGGCGGTGCGGAGCCCTGCCCGTTCTCGCCGTACTCGGACGTGAACATCAAGGAGACATCTCTGAAAGAAGCCATCCGCTCACCGCTGTTCCTGGCCTTGCAGGATGAGGGTGTGCTGGGCGGCCCGCACGTGGGCGGGTGCGTGCTGTACGAAAAGCGCGAAGAAGTGGAACGCCTGATGGAAGAAGAACGGCGGAAGAAGGCGCAGACGGCGTAAGGAGCCGGAAGGCTTCAGCCGGATGTCCGGTAATCCCCGGGCGTCACTCCGTACCAGGCCGAAAAGGCCCGGTAGAAACTGCTGAATCCATGATGCGAGGCGCTGAGTGATCAGCGCCTCGTTTTCAGTCTCAGGCCCTTGCCGGCTCATCCACCCGTTCCGGCCCGGACTCCGTAAGCCGTGGATCTGATCTGCGCTAAAGACGCGCCGTTTATCGGCTATCTGAGCGAACAGACGGCCGGGCAGGAAAACCTGCCGGCTGCCGTCTTTGCGCGATAGGACAGATGACCTGTCCCTTTGTCTTATTCCAGGTTCAGTCCGGCTTTTTTCAGCCACCGCCCGGTCTTGAAGTAGATCCAGAAGACCACGGAGGAGAGCACCCAGCTGACGGGGAAGCAGTACCAGATCATGAGGTAGGACGTGGGATTCAAAGGGGCGATGAAGTACACCCAGATGACCCGGAACACGCAGATGGTCGTGGCGGTGATGATCATGGAGGTGAAGGAATCCCCGGCGGCGCGCAGGGTGCCGGAGATGATCTCCACCAGCACGAACGTGAAGTACCACGGGGTGAGGGCCTTGACCAGCTCCATGCCGATGGCCAGGACGTTGGCGTCGCTGGTGAAGAGGCGCAGCAGGATGGGCCCGGCCACCCACAGGATGACGGAGAGCGACAGGCTCATGATCAGACATTCGAAGCCGGTGACGCGGATGCTCTTGTAGACGCGGTCCAGCTTTTTGGCGCCGATGTTCTGCGCCACAAACGTGGAGCAGGTGATGCCGAACGCGCCGACCAGCATCCAGAAGAGGGAGTCCACCTTGGAGAAGGCGGTGCCGGCGGCCACCACGTCCGTTCCGAAGAGGTTGATGTGCGCGTGGATGATCAGGTTGGCGATGGAGTACATGACGGACTGCAGGCCGGCCGGCACGCCGATGCCGAACAACGGCTTTAAAAGGTGCGGGTCCATCTTCAGCTGCTTCCAGTCCAGATGGATCAGATCGTGGCTGCGCACGAGGACCGTCAGCACCATGACGGCGGAGATGGTCTGCGAGAGGATGGTGGCCCAGGCCACGCCCTTCACGCCCATGTCCAGGCCGATCACGAAGAACAGATCCAGGATGATGTTGGCGAGGCAGCAGACGATCAGGAAGTAGAGCGGCCGCCTCGAATCCCCCAGCGCCCGCAGGATGCCGGAGCCGAAGTTGTAGACCATGTTGGGGATCATGCCGATGAAGTAGATGTTCAGGTACGCGGAGGCATGCGGCATGACGTCCTCCGGTGTGTTTAAGACCTTCAGCATAAACGGTGCCGTGAGCAGCCCGACGGCCATGAAAAACGCGCCGCCCACGATGGAGAGGGCGATGGTGGTGTGCAGGGCCTTTGAGGTGGCTTTGTAGTCACGCGCGCCGTAGTACTGCCCGATCAGCACCGTGCCGCCCGACGAACATCCCACGAAAAAGCCCACCAGGAGGTTCACATAGGTGGCGGTGCTGCCGCCCACGGCGGAGAGTGCCTGCTTGCTGACGTATTTGCCTACGATGACGGCGTCCGCCGTGTTGTAGAGCTGCTGGAAAAAGGTTCCGAATAAAATGGGGAAAAAGAAAAACAGGGCTTCCTTCCAGATGACACCTTCGGTGATGCCCCGCGCGGTTCCGTAACGTTTGGCCATGAGATCTCCTGCTGCCGGCACGGCAGCTGTCTTATTCTGATAATGTAAGCGCTTTCTTATTATAACCGGGGTCTCCGGAATTGCAAGGGTTTTCGGTTGTCTTTTTCCGGCGTCTATGGTATGATTCCACAGAGTCTGCATACCTACGCGGCAGACACGGAGGGGAGACATGCCAGCCAATCGGAGACATTCACAGAAGCGTTCCGGCGGCAGCCGGATCGACCATATCATCATCGCGGAGATCATCATCCTGGCACTGATCTTAGGCACCGCGCTGTTCTTCATCATCCGGGATCGCAAGGGGGCCAGTCCGGCACCGGCACAAAGCACGGAAGCGCCGTCTGAGACACCCGCGGCGTCCGATGCACCGTCCGAGTCCGGCACGGAGCCGGCGGAGACGGAGAGTGAAACGCAGACGGAAGAGCAGCCTTCCTATACGCCGTCAAACGTCAACGACGGCCAGCCCGTGCAGAACGTGGACCCGCGCACCCCGGCCAACTTTGAGGTGGCGCCGGCCTTTGAGCGGACGCTCATGCCCACCGGGGACGATCTGCTGGATGAGGCCAACCGCCAGGCGGCCATGTACGACTACGACGCCGCCATCGCGCTGCTGCAGGCTTCGCCGAACGCTTCTTCGGAAGCCTATCAGAACGCCATCAAGGAGTATGAGACCAAGAAGAGCCAGCTGGTCCGCTGGAGCGACATGGCCAGCATCACCCACATCTTCTTCCACACGCTGGTGGTGGATGTGGACACCGCGTTTTCCTGTGACAAGCGCCGTGATTACAACGACGTGATGACCACCGTTGATGAGTTCTGCAAGATCATGCAGCTCATGTACGACGAGGGGTATGTCATCGTCAGCCTCTACGACGTGGCGAAGATGGTCCCGCAGGCGGACGGCACCGAAGTGATGACCTTCCAGGACATCATGCTGCCGCCGGGCAAGAAGCCGTTCATCCTCTCGCAGGACGATGTTTCCTACTATGAGTACATGACGGGCCAGGGCTTTGCCTCGCGCTTCGTCATCGACGAGGAGACCGGCAAGGTCATCAACGAGATGGACCTCGCGGACGGCACCGTGCTGCGCGGCAGCTACGATTTGGTGCCCATCCTGGAGGACTTCCTGGAAGCCCATCCGGATTTCTGCTACAAGGGGGCCCGCGGAACGCTGGCGCTGACGGGGTACGACGGCATCTTCGGCTACCGCACCAGTGATTTCTGGTACGTGGACGGCTGCCCGTACTATATCTCCAACGAGCGCAACGACTACGAGAAGACCCACAGCCACACCTCGCCCAACCTTAACATCGAGCAGGATAAGGTGACGGCCAGCCAGATCGCACAGCGCCTGAAAGAGATGGGGTGGACGTTTGCCAGCCACGGTTGGGGCCACGTGGGTCTGGGTACCACCTCGGAAGAGCACCTTGTGTGGGATATCGACATGTGGAAGAAGGAAGTGGAGCCGCTCCTCGGCGATGTGGATATCATGATCTATCCGAAGGGCGAGGACATTCACAACTGGCACGAGTATCCGGCGGACAATTACCGCTACCAGGTGCTCAAGGAGCGCGGGTTCGACTACTACTGCAACGTGGACTCCAACATCTACTGGATCCAGCGCACCAACAACTATTACCGTATGGGCCGCCGCAACTTTGACGGCCGCCGCTTCTGGATGGCCTACCTCCATCCGGATTCGGATTATCCCAAGTTGATTTCGGACATCATCCCGGACATCAACGCCGTGATCGACCTGCGGCGCTGCCCGTGGGAGGAGTGACCGCCATCATAGTTGCCAATTGTATTCGGGGGACCGCCCGGGCCGTGGGAAGCCCGGAAACAGACAGGAGGAACGTACATGTTTTCATTTGACGACATCAGGAGACAGGATCCGGAAGTCGCCGCCGCGATCGACGCGGAGATCGACCGCCAGGAAAGCCACATTGAGCTGATCGCTTCCGAGAACTTCGTGAGCAAAGCGGTCATGGCCGCAGTGGGCAGTCCCCTCACCAACAAATACGCCGAAGGGTACCCCGGCAAGCGCTACTACGGCGGGTGCGAGTGCGTGGATGTGGTGGAAAACCTCGCCATCGAGCGCGCCAAAAAGCTGTTCGGCTGTGACTACGTCAACGTCCAGCCGCATTCCGGCGCTCAGGCCAACATGGCCGTGTTCTTCGCCGTGATGAACCCCGGCGACACCTTCATGGGCATGGCCCTGGACCAGGGCGGCCACCTTTCGCACGGCAGCCCCGTGAACCTCTCCGGCAAATACTTCAAAGCCGTCCCCTACGGTGTGAACGATGACGGCGTGATCGACTTTGACGAAGTCCGCCGCATCGCGCTGGAGTGCCAGCCCAAGATGATCGTCTGCGGCGCCTCCGCCTATCCGCGTGCCATCGATTTCTCCAAATTCCGCGCCATCGCCGATGAAGTGGGCGCGGTGCTGATGGCGGACATCGCCCACATTGCCGGCCTCGTGGCGGCGGGGGACCACATGAACCCGTTCCCGTGGTGCGACGTGGTGACCACCACCACCCACAAGACGCTGCGCGGGCCGCGCGGCGGCATGATCATGGCCACGGCGGAAGCCAACGCGAAGTTCAACTTCAACAAGGCCATCTTCCCGGGCACGCAGGGCGGGCCTCTGATGCATATCATCGCCGGCAAGGCGGTGGCCTTCGGCGAGGACTTACAGCCCGAGTTCAAAGAGTATCAGCACCAGATCAAGAAAAACGCGCAGGCGCTGGCAAACGCGCTGCAGGCCCGCGGGTTCGAGCTGGTCAGCGGCGGCACGGACAACCACCTGATGCTCGTGAGCCTGGTCAACAAAGGCATCACCGGCAAGGCCTGCGAAAAGCTGCTGGATTCCTGCAACATCACCTGCAACAAGAACACCATCCCCAATGATCCGGCTTCCCCGTTCGTCACGAGCGGCATCCGCCTGGGCACCCCGGCGGTGACCACCCGCGGCATGAAGGAAGAAGACATGGAAGTCATCGCCGAGGCCATCCGCCTGGCGGTCACGGACGAAGAGGAGAACAAAGAGAAGGCCCGCGCACTGGTCAAGGGCCTGACCGACAAGTATCCGCTCTACCGCGGGTAAGAGGCTTACCGGCCGGCTGCCAACGGGCAGCCGGCCGTCTGTTTATCCGGGCCTCCCGCCCGGGAAAGGAGAAGTGCCATGCTTTCACCGCTTTATCAGAAGATGATCTCCGGCAAGTCCGTCATCCGCGAACTGTCGGAGTACGCCACCGCGCGCGGCAGGCAGATCGGCTACGAAAACGTGTTTGACTTCAGCCTCGGCAACCCCTCGGTGCCGGTGCCGCAGGCCTTTACGGATGCCTGCGTGCGGCTGCTCACGGAAGGGGATCCGCATCTGGTACACGGGTATTCCCCGACGGCCGGCATCCCGCAGGTCAAAGATGCCATCGCGGCGTCCCTAAACCGGCGCTTCGGCATGAACTACACCGGCGCGGACATCTTCCCGGCCATCGGCGCCGCAGGCGCACTGGCGCATGCCTTTCGCCTGGTCTGCCAGCCGCACGATGAGATCGTCACCTTTGCGCCGTACTTCTCGGAGTACAACCCCTACGTGGAACTGGCGGACTACAAGCTGACGGTCGTCCCGGCGGACACCAAGGCCTTCCAGATCGATTTCGAAAAATTTGCGGCCATCATGAACCCGAACGTGACGGCCATCCTCATCAACACGCCCAACAACCCGTCCGGCGCGGTCTACACGGCCGAAACCCTCACGGAACTGGCCCGCATCCTGACCGAAAAGTCGCAGGAATACGGGCATGAGATCTGGCTGATCTCGGACGAGCCGTACCGCGAGATCGTCTTTGACGGCAAGACCTGCCCGTACGTCAGCAAGTTCTACGCCAACACCATCAGCTGCTATTCCTTCTCCAAGTCGCTGTCCATCCCGGGCGGGCGCATCGGCTACGTGGCGGTCAACCCGGCCTGCGGCAAGAGCGCCATGATGGTGCAGATGTGCGGTCAGATC
This sequence comes from uncultured Lachnospiraceae bacterium, assembly GCA_946405185.1. Lineage (GTDB taxonomy): Bacteria > Bacillota > Clostridia > Lachnospirales > Lachnospiraceae > CAKQHB01. The sequence goes on along the minus strand of CAMJGH010000082.1, from coordinate 5,131 downwards.
TCCCGCGGCATCGGCCACAACTGCCCGACGGCTCTCATGCAGCTGGCCGTGGCGGAGTGCGTCGACCTGACGGCAGACCTCTCGGTCTACGAGACCAACCGCAACCTCCTGTACGAGGCCCTCACGGACCTGGGCTTTTCGGTGGTCAAGCCGGACGGGACGTTTTACATCTTCCCGCAGTCGCTGGAGGAGGATGCCGTAGCGTTCTGCAAGAAGGCCCTCGCGTACGATCTGGTCTTCGTGCCCGGCAACGGCTTTGCCTGCCCCGGCCATTTCCGCATGGCCTACTGCATCGACACCGAAAAGGTGGAGCGCTCCATCCCGGCGCTGAAGAAGTTTGTGGAGGCGGAGTACCGCAATTAAAACGGAGCCGGAAGGCTCTGCGCGAATGGAAGAGAGCATCCCCGGCGTTTTTTTGTCGGGGGTGCTTTTTTAGGCGATAAAGCCGGAAAATATATAAAAGAAAGAGACTTTGTTCCCGCTATAGATAAAATAAAGCAAATTATCTGACAACTTTTTTTATAAAGGTCTTATATACTTCTTATTGACAACACAATTAGAACATGCTATCCTAAAGCCAGGCGGATAAATGCTTTTTTGTTATCAGCAATGTGATTCGGAGGAGGAAACATGCTGATCATATCGGGAGTTCTGGCGGGGCTTTGTCTGTTTACGGCTATCCTGATCCTGATGGTGCAGCGGGCGCTGCTTACGGCGTCAGCCTATGCCGCGGCGGCAGTCCTGATCACCGGCGCCGTGCTGTTCTGGCGGTATGGATACTCACTTCTTTCCGGAAAGCGGCTGCGGGAAGCGTTTGATAAGGGAACTGCACGGGTTTTCAGCGTGATCGTGAGTGCCGTGGCAGCACTGGCGTTTGTTGCCTTCCTGCCTGTCACGTCGCTGGATACGCCGATGATGTGGCTGGGCCTGACCAGACGGAGCCTGGGAGATCTGCCGGCGCAGCTCATCCGGATATGGATCTGTCTGCTGGCCTTCCTGTCCGTATGGGGGATGGTACTGCTCATCCTGACGGGAGGGATCTCATTTCAGGAACACAGCGCCACGCAGCGGAAGAAAATAGTGGGGGCGGTCATTCTGCTCTTGGTGATAGCGGCGTGTGTTCTGTTATACGGGTGGGTCCTTCCGGAGAAAGTCGGATCGGTCAGCGGCCTGATGTGGCTGGCGGCCGGCCTCGCGGTGCTCATCTGGGAGGGGGCTGCAGGACGTGAGTCCGACAGACGCAAAAAGGGAGATGGGTTCACACGGGAACTGGTGCTTTCGTGGCTTTCCATCGGCGGCGGGACCAGAGACAGGCTGCCATGAGTCAGGAGTCAGGGGGACGGTTCTTTCGACTCCTTTTCGTGGTTTTCGATGCTTGGGACAGGTCATCCGGCTTACTTGCAATATGCCGGATGACCTGTCCCTTTGGCATATTGGCTTGACAATATCGAGTATCGATGTTATGATGCCTTTCAGGAATATCGAGTGACGATATTCGGGAGGGTTCTTCATGAAGACCAAATTTGTCCCGCTGATCTTTTCATACCTGGAATGCGACGGTCTGGCCCGGTATCTGGAGCGTCAGGCCGAAAAAGGGTGGCACTTCAAAGCGTTCCGGCTGGGCATGGAGTTTGAGAAGGGAGAGCCGCGCCGGGTAACGTACGATGTGCAGACGTTTTTAAAGAACAAAGAGACCGATACGGCCCCGGAGCCGGAGACGGAGGAGTTTGCCGCTTACTGCGAGGCGGCCGGCTGGGAGTTTGCGGACAGCACCAAACGCTTTCTGGTGTTCCGAAAAGACAGGTGGAATGCGCAACCCATCTACACCGGCGAGGAGCGTCTGCAGTGCGTGTTCCGCTCGGAACTGCGCGCGAGGGCGGAGCACCATCTGAGCATGCTGCTGCTCTTTGTCTGTTTTCTGTTCAACGCCAGCCTGAATCCGCCCATGTGGCTGTTCAACAGTGTGATGCAGCTGCTTTTGATCTACACCGGCCTGAGTGCGGCCCTCGGACTGATCCGCGTGCCTGCCCTGTTCTTCTGGCGGGCGGCGAAAAAGAGGGAGCTGCAGAAGACCGGCACCATCACCTGCCCCTCAAGGCCCATCCGGCGCACGGCGTGGCTGATGTTCCGGCTGTTTCCGCTCTTTCCGCTGGCCTGGATGGTGCTGGGGCCGCAGGGCGGACCTGTCGTGTGGGCGGGCGCCGTCTCGGTGGTGCTGCTGGGAACGGCCATCGCATGGTTCCGGCCCGGACGCGGGGAGAACCGTCTGATCCAGATTGCGGGCGGCATCGGCGTGGTACTGATCATCTTTCTGACGGCGGCCATGGTGATGATGTCTGCGGGGCCCGTGAAGCAGGATTCCCTGTCGGGAGCGCCGCTTCTGGTGCGGGATCTGCGGAAGGTGACGGGCGAACCGGAATCCGCGGAGTTTACCAGACAGAGCAGTTCGCTGGGCAGCCTGACGGTGGTGACGGAACACTATCCGGAAGACGGTGTTCAGGCGGGGGCGGAACTGGACCTGCGGCTGTACCGCTTTTCCGGAAGCGGCGCGGAGGATACCATCTGGCAGTATGAGACCGGCCGGTACCGTCTGGCCGGCGCAGAGGATGTTAGTGCCGCATGGGGGGCATCCGAGGCCTGGCATAACACCGTCATCGATCCCTACGGAGGCCTGGCCGCCCACTGGTATTACCTGCGCTATGAGGGTACAACGGTCGTACTGCACGTCAGCTGGGAACTGAGTGCGGAGCAGATCGCCATCGTGCGCGCGAAACTGGGGGTGTGAGATGGCCAGAAACCCGTTTCAGACGCTCACGGAGCCCATGTTTTACATCCTGCTGGCACTAAGGGAAGAGTGCAGCGGGGTGGATGTGATGGCGCGGGTGGAGGAGATCTCGCACGGCCGGGTGCGTGTGGGCCCGGGGACGCTCTACGCCCTGCTTCCGAAACTCGAAGACGCCGGCCTGATCGCCCGCACCCGTGAGGAGGGCCGCCAGAAATGGTATGTCCTGACCGGGATCGGATCGTCCATGCTGGAGACGGAAGTCCGCCGGCTGCGGCAGATGCTGGCCGATGCCGAAGGGGCTTTGAGGGGCTGAGAACACCTACAAAAAATCTTTAAAGAAGTGTTTGACATTTCCCTCCGACTGTGTTATTCTCTCTTTTGCCGTCCGAAAGACGGCCATGCACGAGTGGCTCAGAGGTGGAGCATCGCCTTGCCAAGGCGAGGGTCGCGGGTTCGAATCCCGTCTCGTGCTCTTTTTTATTTCATGAGCCGGCAGTTTACTGTTGGCTCCTTTTTTGTTATAATCAGCGGCGGTGCCCGCGGCGTGCCGCCTGCGGGATGGCCCTCATCCGGCGCTTTGCGCCACCCATCTCGCCTCCGGCTCGGGCAATACGCGCCAGACGGATGTCCACCGGACATCCGGCGCGCCCCAGAGGGGGAAGGCTAAATAGGAGACATTTATGCTTGAGTTGAAGAACATTTCCTTCGGTGTGGAGGAGGAAGGCTCCTCCATCGAGATCATCCGTGACGTGTCGTTTACCATTCCGGACGGGAAGTTTGTGGTCATCACCGGCCCGAACGGCGGCGGCAAGTCCACGCTGGCCCGGATCATCGCCGGCATCGTCAGGCCCTCTTCGGGGCAGATCCTGTTCAACGGGGAAGACATTACGGACAAGTCCATCACCGAACGCGCCCGGATGGGCATCGGCTTTGCCTTCCAGCAGCCGGTGCGTTTTAAAGGCATTCAGGTGCTGGATCTCATCCGCCTGGCCAAAGGCCAGAAGATCTCCGTGGCCGAAGCCTGCGATTATCTGTCGGCGGTGGGCCTGTGCGCGCACGACTACATCGGCCGCGAGGTGAACGCAAGCCTCTCCGGCGGTGAACTGAAGCGCATCGAGATCGCCACCGTGCTGGCCAAGGGGAGCAAACTTTCCGTCTTTGACGAGCCGGAAGCGGGCATCGACCTGTGGAGCTTCCAGAACCTCATCGAAGTGTTCAAGAACATGCGGGATACCATCGAAGACAGCTCCATCATGATCATCTCGCACCAGGAGCGCATCTTGGACATTGCGGACGAGGTAGTGGTCATCCGGGACGGCAGCGTGGCAGCCCACGGCCCCAAAGACGAGGTGCTGCCGAACCTGATCGGCACCATGTCGGCGGTGGCCGGGTGCCCGAAGTTTGCGAAGGCGTGAGGTGAGTGACATGGGAAAGATTCCGATGATCAAGATCGACGAGATCCAGAAGCGTCTGCTGCGCGAGGTGGCGGACCTTCACGCGGTGCCGGAAGGCGCCTACAACATCCGCGCCAACGGGAAATCCATCGGCCGGGCGTCGTCCGCCAACATCGACATTGAACCCCGCGAGGACGGCAAGGGCCTGACCATCCGCATCCATCCGGGCACCAAAAACGAGAGCGTGCACATCCCGGTGGTCATGACGCAGAGCGGCTTGACGGAAGTGGTCTACAATGATTTCTACATCGGCGAAGGCGCCGATGTGGTCATCGTGGCCGGGTGCGGCATCGACAACTGCGGTCCCAAGGATTCGCAGCACGACGGCATCCACCGCTTCTACGTGGGCAAGAACGCCAAAGTGAAGTACGTGGAGAAACATTACGGTTCCGGCGACGGCGCGGGCAAGCGCATCCTCAACCCCGTGACGGAAGTCTACATGGAAGAGGGCAGCACCGCCGAGATGGAGATGGTGCAGATCAAAGGCGTGGATGACACCGAGCGCACCACGAAGGCGGAACTGGCCGCCGGCGCCAAGCTGGTGGTCCGCGAGCGTCTGATGACCCACGGCGAGCAGCGCGCCATCAGCGTGTACGAGGTGGACTTAAACGGCGAGGGTTCGACCGCGGACGTGGTCTCGCGTTCCGTGGCCCGCGACAACTCCTACCAGAAGTTTGACGCCAAGCTCCTCGGCAACGCGCCTTGCTCTGGCCACACGGAGTGTGATTCCATCATCATGGACAACGGGCGTATCCTGGCCGTGCCCGGCCTGGAAGCCAACGATGTGGACGCCGCGCTGGTGCACGAAGCGGCCATCGGAAAGATCGCGGGGGATCAGATCATCAAGCTGATGACGCTGGGGCTGACCGAAGCGCAGGCAGAGGAGCAGATC
>CAMJGH010000081.1 GCA_946405185.1 uncultured Lachnospiraceae bacterium | reverse complement strand
CAATGGCAAATGATAAGGCCATTTATGCCTGCCTGAACTATGGGGAGGCATTCTGTCCCGGAGAGATCGAAGATAGGAGCATTTGTATTGACGGAGATATTGGCGAGGTGCTGGAAGCCATATAAATTCATAGCAAATTGATGGCTGACGGAGATGATTTTTTCCGTCGGCCATTTTTTTGCTCAAAAATCGGAATGATAGCTCTCCAGGGAACTTTTGGGAGTATAATGATCTGCAGGAACAGAGTATATGATAAGCTGGTCTATGAATACAGCGAAGGAAGGAATGCGGTAGATGCGGGATGACGACCGGCATCGGGCGCCCCTCGGTGAGCCGTCGGAATGCCGCGCAGATGTCGGAGGCGGAGGCACGTGAGGGCAGAGGAAGCGCCTTCAGGCAACCAGACGCAACAAAAATCCGCGGATTCCGTTATCTGCGGTTGGTAGAAGAATGAGCAACCGCACATTACAATGATCATAGAAATCCTATTTATGGAGGGCTCTGTGATGATCGTGGAAGTGTGCGGGCTGAGGAAGCGGTATCCGTCGTTCGAACTGGCGGATCTGTCGTTCGGCCTGGAGAGAGGGAGGATCGCGGGTTTTATCGGCCGGAACGGTGCGGGAAAGACGACCACCATCAAGTCGATGCTGAATCTGGTGCATCCGGATGCCGGATCGGTCCGGTTTTTCGGGTATCCACTGGTGGGAAACGAGACCATGATCAAGCAGCGGATCGGTTACTCGACCGGCACCATCAGCTGGTATCCGCGGAAGAAGATCAAAGACATTGTGGGTATCGTGAAGCCGTTCTATGACACTTGGGATGATGCGGCTTATCACAAGTATCGGGAACTGTTTGCGATCGATGAAGGGAAAACGCCGCGGGAACTCTCGGAGGGCATGAAGGTGAAGCTGAACCTCCTGCTGGCGCTTTCGCACCGGTCGGAGGTGCTGATCCTCGATGAGCCGACCAGCGGGCTGGATCCGTTCTCCCGGAACGAGCTGCTGGCGGTTTTTCAGGCGCTGAAGAACGACGGCGTGGCGGTGTTCTTTTCCACCCACATCATTTCGGATATCGAGAAGTGTGCGGATGATATCCTCTACATCTCGGGCGGAAGACTGGCAGCGGCCGCGCCGAAGGATGACTTTATCCGGCAGTATTCCCGGGACGGAGAAACGCTGGAAGACACCATGCTCCGGCTGGAAGGAGGTGAGGCAGATGCGTAACCTTCTTCGCAAGGAGATGCTTTTGAGCGCCTCGGTGCTTTCCTACCTGTTCATCCCGTTCGGGCTGATGTTCCTGCTGCCGGGATACCCGATCCTGTGCGGAGCCTTTTTCGTGTCGCTGGGGCTGTTCCAGAGCTTTCAGTCGGCCAGAGAGGCGAACGATACCGGCTTTTCCGCGCTGCTGCCGGTGGCGAAGAAAGACGTGGTGAGGGCCCGGTATCTCTTCGTCTGCCTGATCGAAGCCGGTGCCCTGCTGCTGATGGCGCTGTCCGTCGCCCTGCGCATGACGGCCTTTTCCACATCCGCTGTCTACCGGAGCAATGCGCTGATGAATGCGAACGGCTTTGCCCTGGGGGTGGCGTTGGTGATCTTCGGGCTGTTCAATGCGGTCTTCGTCAGAGGGTTCTTTAAGACCGCCTATCGGTTTGCCCGTCCGTTTGTGACGTTCATCGTGCTGACGTTTCTGATCATCCTGGCGGCGGAAACCCTGCATCACCTGCCGGGATGTGAAGCGGTGAACGCGTTCGGCACGGATCACCTGGGACTGCAGCTGTGCCTGCTGGCGGGAGGAGTGATCCTGTTTTTGCTGCTGACGGGCGCATCGTGCCGGCGGGCGTGTGCGGATTTCGAACGGATCGATCTGTAGGAAGGAGAGCGCGATGCTGAAGGATAATCTCGTGATGCTGCGGAACCTACACGGGTTCTCACAGGAAGCCATCGCCGAAAAGATCGGTATCTCCCGGCAGGCTTATGCCAAGTGGGAGACCGGCGCGACGGTTCCGGATATCGAAAAGTGCCGCCTGCTGGCGGAGGTCTATGAGACGACCATCGACAGCCTGGTGCGCACGGAGCCGGTCGAAGGGGTGGGCATGATCCCGCCCGCGCCGAAGGGGAAGAATATCTGGGGGTCTGTCGCAGTGGGCGAAAGAGGCCAGATCGTCATCCCGAAGGGAGCGAGAGATCTATTCGGGCTGACGGGCGGGCAGCGCCTGATCGTGCTCAGCGATGAATACGGCATCGCGCTGGTCCCGGATGAAGCCTTCATGGCGGGCATGAGGACCGTCCTGGAAAAAAGCCGGGAAGGGCAGAACGGCTGAAAACGGGCGGTCTGAGAGCAAAAACAGACACTTTTTGAAAAATCCCCCTGCGTCAGGGGTTGCTCATGACGCTGCGTTATGAGCTATCTTTGGCGCAAAGGAGGTGACAGGCTGTGTCAAAATACACGACGGGAGAGATCGCCAGGCTCTGTGGCGTGACCGTGCGCACGGTTCAGTATTACGACAGCCGTGGCATTCTGGTGCCCAGCGAACTGTCCGAAGGCGGCAGACGACTGTATTCGGAGGATGACCTGAAGCGCCTGAAGGTGATCTGCTTTCTGCGGGAAGCGGATCTTCCGATCGATGCCATTTCCCGGATCCTGAAGGAAGACCATCCCGAGAAGGTGATCGCGCTGCTGATCGATCAGCAGGAGGGCATCCTGACGGAGGAGATCGGGGAAAAACAGGAGAAGCTGGGACGGCTGCGGGAGCTGAGAAACGGGCTGAAAGGCCGGGAGACGTTCTCCCTCGAATCCATCGGTGACATAGCCATCATAATGGAAGGAAAGAAACAACTGAAGAAGATGCGGCTGATGATGCTCCTGACCGGGCTGCCGGTCACGGCTCTGCAGTGGTTTTCCATCATCTTCTGGATCGCGAAGGGCATCTGGTGGCCGTTCCTTTTGTGGGTGCTCGTGGCGGCCGTCTGGGGAACGTGGGTCAGCCGGTACTACTTCCGGCACACGAAATACATCTGTCCGGAATGCCACGAAGTGTTCAGACCGTCATTCAGGGAGGCCTTCTGGGCCAATCATACGCCCACAGCCCGGAAGCTGACCTGCACCTCCTGCGGCCACAAGGGGTTCTGCGTGGAGGTCTGGGGAGGTGACGGTCAATGAGCGCTTTTGAGAACATCGTCATCGGAAAGAGCAGCATTCCGTCGCTGATCCTCACGGTCATCCTGATGATCGTGATCCCGGTCGGCTTCGCGGTTTACTGGCGCAGGAAGCATCAGGAGCGGACGAAGTTCAGCTGGCTGATCGCCGGCGCCGTCGGGTTTATCGTCTCGGCGCGGGTGTTGGAATTAGGCGTGCATTATATCTGCATCGTGGCGGACAATCCCATCTCCCAGTTCATCAACGGAAACACGGCCGCTTACGTCCTGTATGGAGTAACCATGGCGGGCGTTTTTGAAGAGTGCGGACGGCATATCGTCCTGAAGTACATTCTTAAAAAGGACCGCACCCGTGAGAACGCGGTGTTTTACGGCATCGGCCACGGCGGCATTGAGGTGCTGGCGGTCCTGCTGCCGGCGCTTGCCGGGTACTTGGTCATGGCGGTGCTGTTCTCCGCGGGCGATACGGAAACGGCCTTCAAAACGCTGAAGATCACGGAAGAGAATGCCTCCGCGGCGCTTCCCACCGTGCAGATGGCGGCTTCCTTTGACTGGTTCATGATGGCCATGAACGTCGTGGAGCGGCTGTTCGCGATGGTCGGTCACATCGGACTGACGGTCATTGTGTATGACGGTGTGGTCAACAGAAGAAAGTGGTGTCTCCCGCTGGCCATCCTGCTGCATATGCTGATGGATACGTTCCCGGCATTGTACCAGCGGGGCGTGGTCCCGCTGTGGGCGGTGGAAGTGTGGGTGGCTGCCTGGACGGTGGTGATCGGGCTGGCGGCTGTCCGGCTCTATGGGAAGCAAAAAGACCCTTCTGTGCCGAAAGATGTCTGACCCTCTGAAAATCGTGCCTCCGGGCCTGAAAGCCCGATGAGCAGACCGATCTGTTCGGGAGCATGGATCACGGCATGCAGGCAAAACTGCGGCTGATGAGGCAGTATCCCGACATCGGCGTGTTCGCGGTCAGGGCCTTCTATGAAAAAGATCCGGAAGTCAGCGCGGACATTCAGGAGAGTCCATGGAGAAGGACTTCCGCAGGCTGCTGGAATTCTGGAAAACGGTATATCTGCGAAAAAACCGGGAGGTTCGCGATGACGGAAAAGACATTTGAAACGGTTTCCGGCGTGATCCACTACTGGACGAACGGCATCCGTCCGGGCCGGCAGACACTCATCCTGCTTCCCGGCCTGACGGCGGACCATCATCTGTTTGACAGACAGACGGAGGCCTTTGAAGGGGAGTATGGTCTGCTGACGTGGGACGCGCCGGGGCACGCCGCTTCCCGTCCTTTCCGGCTGGATTTTTCCCTGATGGACAAGGCCGGATGGCTGCACGACATTCTGACAAAAGAGGGGATCGCCCATCCGGTCCTGATCGGGCAGTCGATGGGCGGGTATGTGGCCCAGTGTTTTCTGCAGCGGTATCCCGGCGAGGCGAGTGGGTTCATCTCCATCGATTCGGCGCCGCTGAAGCGCTGTTACGTCACCGGAGCGGAGATCTGGATGTTAAAGCGGACGGAACCGATGTACCGGTCATTCCCCTGGAGCCTCCTGAAGAAGATCGGCGCGGACGGCTGTGCGGTGAGCGAATACGGCCGTAGCCTGATGCGCGGTTTTCTGGATACCTATACCAAGGATGAGTACTGCAGACTGTCCGGGCATGGGATGAAGCTGCTCGCCGAGGCGATGGAGGCGGACCTGCCGTATGCGATCGACTGCCCGGCCATCCTGATCTGCGGCGAAAAGGATCAGGCGGGATCCGCGAAAAGCTATAACCGCCGCTGGGCCAAACAGGAAGGCCTTCCGGTCTTTTGGATCCGGAATGCCGGGCATAACGCCAATACGGACCAGCCGGAGGAAGTGAACCGGATCATCCGGGACTTTGTCCGCTCCCTTAAGGAGGCATCGTCATGAAAAACTCCCTGTTCATCCGGGCCATCACCCGGTTTTCGGCCGGTGTGCTGCTGGTGGGCGGTCTGCTGTTCGGCTCCGCCGGAACCTGGCATTACCCGCAGGCGTGGCTTTTGATGGGAATCCTGTTTCTCCCGATGTTCGCCGCCGGGCTCATCATGATGAAAAAGAATCCGGAACTGCTGCAGAAGCGCCTGAACGTCCGGGAAGAGGAATCGGAGCAGCGTCAGGTGATCCTGCTGAGCGGCCTGCTGTTTCTGGCCGCCTTTCTGGCGGCGGGCCTGAGTTTCCGGTTCGGATGGCTGATGCTGCCGATGCCGGCGAGCGGCATCGCGGCGGTCGTGTTTCTGGCGGCTTACGCGCTCTACGCGGAGGTCCTGCGGGAGAACACGTGGCTCTCCCGGACGATCGAAGTGCAGGAAGACCAGCAGGTGATCGACACCGGCCTGTACGGGATCGTCCGGCATCCGATGTATATGGTGACGGTGGTCCTGTTTCTGGCGATGCCGCTGGTGCTGGGGTCCGTGATCTCGTTTGTGATCATGCTGGGGTATCTGCCGGTCATCATCAAACGGATCCGCAATGAGGAGCGGGTGCTGGAAGCCGGTCTTCCGGGATATGACCGGTATATGAAGAAAGTCCGGTACCGGCTGATCCCGTTTGTCTGGTAAAGGGATCATCCGGCACCGGACAGAGGAGTGGGGAAGAGGAATGATCCTTCCCCGGTTTACCAAAGGGCGTCGTGTCAAAGAAGAACCGGCTGATCTGTTCGGGAGAGTACTCGCCGTGGTTCATCCACCAGCGGACGGTCTCGGCCAGATCGCAGCGTAGAAGGTGCTGCTGGCCGCGCTGCTCTATGACCGGAAGTACAAATAAAACAATTTGGATCAAAAATATTGACACGGTGTCAGAGTATGGTATGATAAACATGCTGACACCGTGTCATTATGTTAGTGAGAAGTGAGGATCGGACCATGAGAAAAACAACTCCGGAACAGATCGCCCGGAAACGGGAGGAGATCGTGAATGCCTGTGAGCATCTGTACCAGACCATGAGCTTCCGGGAGATCACCCTGAAGGAGATCGGCACCATCACGTCTTTCTCCCGGCCCACCATCTACAACTATTTCCAGACCAAGGAAGAGATCTTCCTGGCGCTCTTTCAGCGCGAGTACGACCGGTGGAATGAAGACCTGACGGCCATCCTGGAAGGGCATGAGCGGCTGAACAAAAAGGAACTGGCGGAACAGATCGCTTCCTCTCTGGCCAGGCGGGAACAGCTCTTGAAGCTCCTGTCCATGAACAACTACGACATGGAGGCCAACAGCCGGCAGGAACTGCTGACGGCCTTTAAAGGATCGTACGGGAGGTCGATGCGCCTGATGTGCCAGCTGCTCGAAAAGATCTGCCCGGAGATGAGCGTCACGGATATCCAGAACATTATTTATACCTTTTTCCCGTTCATGTTCGGCATCTATCCGTACACGTCCGTCACCCAAAAGCAGAAGACGGCCATGAGGGAAGCCGGCATCGACTATGTGTATCAGACCGTTTACGAACTCACCTGCGGCTGCCTGGTGCGGCTGCTGGAAAGGAGATAAAATAAGCCGACAGACAGCCGCAGACGGCTGTCAGGAGAGGGGGGGTCCATGAACTATTCCAGACTGGGAAATACCAATCTGACCGTGTCACGCATCTGCATGGGTTGCATGGGCTTTGGGGATGCCGGCCGCGGCCAGCACAGCTGGACGCTTGATGAAGAACACTCGCGCGAGATCATCCGGCGCGGGCTGGACCTGGGCGTGAACTTTTACGATACGGCCATCGCCTATCAGAGCGGCACCAGCGAGCAGTATGTGGGCCGCGCCCTGCGGGATTTCGCGAGGCGCGACGAGGTGGTCGTGGCCACCAAGTTCCTGCCGCGCACACCGGAGGAGATCGAAAAAGGCATCAGCGGACAGCGGCACATCGAAAACATGATCGACACAAGTCTGAAGAACCTCGGCATGGATCATGTGGATCTCTATATCTATCACATGTGGGACTGGCAGACGCCTCTCTATGACATCATGGACGGCCTGAACCGCGTGGTGAAAGCGGGAAAGGCCCGGTACATCGGCATTTCCAATTGCTTTGCCTGGCAGATCGCCAAGGCCAACGCCCTGGCGGAGCGGGAGGGCTTTGCGAAGTTTGTGTCCGTTCAGGGGCATTACAACCTGATCTTCCGGGAGGAGGAGCGGGAGATGGTGCCGTACTGCAGCGAGGAGAACATCGCGCTCACCCCGTACAGCGCGCTGGCGTCCGGCCGGCTTTCCCGCCTTCCCGGGCAGGGAGGAACGAAGCGCGCCGAAGAAGATGCCTACGCGAAGTTCAAGTACGGTGCCACGGAAGAGCAGGACAACGTGATCATCGCCCGCGTGGCGGAACTGGCCGAAAAGCGCGGTGTGAGCATGACGGAAGTCTCGCTGGCCTGGCTGCTGACCAAGGTGACGGCCCCGGTCGTGGGCGCCACGAAGTTCCAACACATTGAAGGAGCGGCCAAAGCGGTGGATCTGACGCTGACGCCGGAAGAGATCGCGTATCTGGAAGAGCTTTACGTGCCGCATGCGCTGGCCGGCGTCATGGCGCAGAACAAGCCGGCGGCGGCCAGCGAGAAGCACGTCTGGTCCACCGGTGACCAGAAGATCGCCCGGTAAAAAGGAGGATGACAGAAATGGCAGAAAAGATCGTACAGACCGCAGGAAGAAACCAGCTCGGTGACTTTGCCCCGATGTTTGCGCACCTCAATGACGATGTGCTCTTTGGCGAAGTGTGGAACGAAGAGGCGATCGACGTGAAGACCAGGTGCATCATCACGGTCGTTTCCCTGATGGCTTCCGGCATCACGGATTCCTCGCTGGCCTATCACCTGCAGAACGCCAAGGCGCACGGTGTGACCAAAGAGGAGATCGCCGCGGTCATCACGCATGCCACCATGTATGTGGGGTGGCCCAAGGGCTGGGCAGTCTTCCGCCTGGCCAAAGAAGTCTGGAACGAAGAGGAACCGGCACAGACGGAGAAAGACCGCTATCAGAACACCATCTTCTTCCTGGTGGGAGACCCGAACCCCTACGGGCAGTTCTTTGTGGGACAGAGCTATCTGGCGCCGGTCTCCACGGAGCAGGTGCCCATCTTTAACGTGACGTTTGAGCCGGGCTGCCGCAACAACTGGCATATCCACCACGCGAAGAGCGGCGGCGGTCAGATGCTGATCGGTGTCGGCGGCAGGGGGTATTACCAGGAGTGGGGGAAAGAGCCCGTGGAGATCACCCCCGGCACGGTGATCAACATCCCGGAGGGCGTCAAGCACTGGCACGGTGCGGCGCCGGATTCATGGTTCTCGCATCTGGCCATCGAAGTGCCGGGCGAGGAGTCCCGTGCGGAGTGGCTGGAAGCGGTGGATGAGGCGGAGTATCTTCGCCTGAAATGATGGGAGGAAAGATAAGCACGATGAAAAAGATCGTATCCGTGATGCTGGCGGTACTGATGGCGGCAGCTCTCGCGGCCTGCGGCGGGAAGGTGCCGGCAGGAACGTCGGCAGCTCAGACAGAAGGAACGTCGCAGGCGGCGTCCCACAGTGAAACACCTTCCGCCAAGGCGGAAGAGGGAAGTACGGGAACTGCTCCCGCGGCAGAGGCAGGCGTTCTGGTGGCGTACTTCTCCGCTACCGGGACCACCAAAGGGGTGGCTGAGAAGATCGCGGCCGTGACCGGAGGGAATCTGTATGAGATCGTGCCGGCTGAGCCCTACACGGACGCTGATCTGAACTACAACGACCGCAGCAGCCGCTCCACCAAGGAGCAGGATGACAAGGATGCCCGCCCGGCCATTGCCGGCGAGGAACTCTCATTGGAGGGATATACCACCATTTATTTGGGCTTCCCCATCTGGTGGGGCGAGGAGCCGCGCATTCTGGATACCTTTGTAGAGACATACAGCTTTGACGGCATCACGGTGATCCCGTTCTGCACCTCCGGCGGCAGCGGCATCGGCCGCAGCGGCCCCAACATGGAGGCGCTGGCGGGGAGCGGCACCTGGCTGGAAGGCAGGCGCTTTGGCGGGAGCGTGTCGGAAGCGGACCTGAAGGCGTGGATCGACGGGCTGCAGTAAGCAGAAGAGGAGGATGGTCATGACCAGGACCAACACAAAACTGGTGACCCGGCGGATCGTGGATGCGGCCATGACCGTTCTGCTTCTGTGCCTGATAGCCTATCAGGTGACAGGAGAGTTTCTGCATGAATGGATCGGCATCGGGATGACGGTGCTGGTGATCACTCACCAGATCCTGAACCGGAGATGGTACAAGACGCTTTTCAAAGGGAAATACAACCCGTACCGGATCCTGACAGCGGCTGTAAACGTCCTGCTCCTGCTGAGTTTTGCCATCACCGCCTTCTCCGGCATGTCCATGAGCGGCCATGCGGTGCCGTTTCTGTACGGGATGGCGCCGGTCTCGTTTGCCAGACGGATGCATCTGTCGATGTCCCACTGGTCGTTTGTGCTGATGGGACTGCATCTGGGCCTGCACATCCCGGCCATGGCAGCCGGACTGAAGGGAAAAACCTGGCTCCGGAGAACGCTGACGGCTGCTTTTGCGGCTGCTGCCGGCGTCGGCCTGTGGCTGTTTTTAAAGAGTGGCATCCTGAATTATCTGTTCTTCCGTGTGCCGTTCGCCTTTCTGGACTATGAAAAGACCGGAGTCCTGGTGTTCCTGGAGAACTTGCTGATGCTGGTTTTCTTTGCTATGCTGGGGACAGTCATGGCGGTTCTCCTGCAGAAGCGGGGACGGAAAGGACAAAGAGCATGACACACAGCCAGCTGGCAAGAGAACTGTTCGAATCCGGGTACAACTGTTCGCAGGCCGTTTTCTGCGCCTTTGGCGATCTCACCGGACTGGACACGGATCAGGCGGCCCGCCTGTCCTCGTCGTTTGGCGGCGGGATGGGGCGGCTGCGGGAGGTCTGCGGCACGGTGAGCGCGGCCTTCCTGGTGCTGGGCGCCGTGGAGGGGTATGCTGACCCGAAGGACCCGGAGGCCAAGAAGCGCCACTATGAGCGCGTGCGGGAGTTTGCCGCCCGGTTCCGGGAGAAGGAAGGCTCCATCATCTGCCGGGAACTGCTGGCCAAAAGTGCCGTCGAAAAAAAGCAGATCGCCCCGGGCGGAGACCCGGAGGCGCGGACGGCGGAGTATTACCGCAAGCGTCCCTGCCCGGCGCTGTGCGCGCTCTCGGCGCAGATTCTGGATGAGATGCTTGCGGAAGCGAAAGAGGAAGACCGGTGAGAAGACCGGTTTTCCTCTTTTGGCGTTTTATGGTATACTGAACCGGATATGACTGCCTGAAAACGGCACCGTTCACCGGTGTCCTGTGTGTAAAGAAAGGAGCGGCAGCGCATGAGACATTACATCATCGGCAAGTGGAACGAGGGGGTGGACAAGACGGCCGTCCTGGCCCCGGTGAAGGAAATCTTTGACCGGACACGGGAGATCCCGGGCATCCGGGCGGTCAAGGTGATCCCCTGCTGCATCGACCGGCCCAACCGGTACGACATCATGATCGAGATTGAGATGGACCCGGAGGCGCTGCCGGCGTACGACAAGAGCGCCCCGCACAAGGAGTGGAAAGAGCGCTACGGCAGCCTGTTGGCGGCCAAGACCATCTTTGACCGGGAGGATTAAAAATACAGTGGCGGACCGGCACACTTCGTGCTAAAATCAGTTCGGTATGATTTCCCAAGTCCAGACAACCATATGAGGAGGACAGTATGATCTATTCGACAGAAATCAAGAACATGTGCCCTGTGGCGCAGGGAGTCCATCACGGTGCGGCTCCCATTCCGGAAGAGGCCAAGTGGGTCAAGGCGAAAAAGGTGGAGGATATCTCCGGCTATACGCATGGCATCGGCTGGTGCGCACCGCAGCAGGGCTGCTGCAAACTTTCTCTGAATGTTAAAGACGGCATCATCCAGGAAGCGCTGGTGGAGACCATCGGATGTTCCGGCATGACGCATTCCGCGGCCATGGCGGCTGAGATCCTGCCCGGCCTGACCGTCCTGGAAGCGCTCAACACCGACCTCGTGTGCGACGCCATCAACACCGCCATGAGAGAACTGTTCCTGCAGATCGTCTACGGCCGCTCCCAGAGTGCGTTCTCCGAGGATGGCCTGCAGATCGGTGCCGGCCTCGAAGACCTCGGCAAGGGCACCCGCTCCATGATCGGTACCACCTACGGCACGGTTGCCAAGGGTCCCCGCTATCTGGAACTGACCGACGGCTACATCACCAAGCTGGCGCTCGATGAGGAAGATCAGATCATCGGTTACGAGTACGTCAACTTCGGCAAGATGATGGACTTCATCAAGAAAGGCGACGACGCTCAGACGGCCCTGGAGAAAGCCAGCGGCAAGTACGGCAGAGTGGCGGACGCTGCCCGCATGATCGATCCGAGACACGAGTAAAGAGCGAGAGTCACATTCTTAGGAGGAACCGTTATGGCATTATTTGAATCATATGAGAGAAGAGAGCCGCAGATCCTGGCCTGCCTGAAGGAGTATGGCATCTCTTCCATCGAAGAGTGCAAAGAGATCACCGAGGCTGCCGGTCTGGATGTCTATCATCTGATCGAGGGCATTCAGCCCATCTGCTTTGAGAACGCCAAGTGGGCCTACACCGTGGGTGCCGCCATCGCCATCAAGAAGAACTGCCGCCGCGCCGCGGACGCCGCTGCCGCCATCGGCATCGGCCTGCAGGCCTTCTGCATTCCGGGTTCCGTCGCCGACCGCCGCAAGGTGGGTCTGGGCCATGGCAACCTGGGCAAGATGCTCCTGGAAGAAGACACCGAGTGCTTCGCTTTCCTGGCCGGCCATGAATCCTTCGCGGCCGCCGAAGGCGCCATCGGTATCGCCGAGAAGGCCAACAAGGTGCGTCAGAAACCCCTGCGCGTTATCCTGAACGGCCTGGGCAAGGATGCGGCGCAGATCATCTCCCGCATCAACGGCTTCACCTACGTGGAGACCGAGTACGACTACTACACCGGCGAAGTCAAGGAAGTCTTCCGCAAGTGCTACTCCAAGGATCCGGAGTCTCCCCGCGCGAAGGTCAACTGCTACGGCGCCAACGACGTGCAGGAAGGCGTGGCCATCATGTGGAAGGAGAACGTCGATGTCTCCATCACCGGCAACTCCACCAACCCCACCCGCTTCCAGCACCCGGTCGCCGGCACCTACAAGAAGGAGCGCGTTGAGGCCGGCAAGAAGTACTTCTCGGTCGCTTCCGGCGGCGGCACGGGCCGCACGCTTCACCCGGACAACATGGCGGCCGGCCCTGCCTCCTACGGCATGACCGACACCATGGGCCGCATGCATTCCGACGCGCAGT
>CAMJGH010000080.1 GCA_946405185.1 uncultured Lachnospiraceae bacterium | reverse complement strand
GGTCCATGACGAAGGCGATACGGGCCATGTAGCCGATGTCTTCGAGGATGGCCAGCATCAGGAACAGCACCAGCATCTGCGGCACAAAGCCAAGCACCGCGCCGACGCCGGCTACGATACCATCCTGGATGAGGCCGTACAGCCAGGTGCCTTCGGCCACGCCCAGCGCGCTTAAGATGCTGTCAAACAGGCTGGGCACCCACTCGCCGAACAGCACGTCGTTGGCCCAGTCGGTGGCAAAGGTACCGATGGAGATGCCGCCGTCGGCCACCGACTTGCCCATGGCCAGCGCGTACACCACGAACATGACCGCCGCGAAGATGGGGATGGCCAGCCACCGGTTGGTCACGATGCGGTCCACGCGGTCCGACACCGTCATGCGGTGCTTCTCGCCGGCCTTCTTCACGGCCTTGCCGACCACCTTCTGGATGAAGGAATAGCGCTCGTTGGTGATGATGGACTCGGCGTCATCGTCCAGCTCTTTTTCCACGCCGGCGACGATCTTCTCGATCTCCTCCAGCTCGCCGGAGGAAAGTTTCACTTCCTTCAGGGCCTCGGAGTCACGCTCGAAGAACTTCACGGCGTACCACAGGGCAAACGAAGCGTCCACCTTGCCGGCCATGATGTTCTGAATGCGCTCCAGCGCCGTCTTCACGCTGCCGGTGTAGACGGCCGGTGCGGCCTGCCCCTTGCCGGCAGCCGCCTTCACGGCAGCCGCAGCAGCCTCTTTGGCGCCTTCCTTCTTCAGGGCGCTCATCTCCACCACCGGGCAGCCCAGGTCTTTGGACAGCTGCGCCAGGTTGACATTGTCCCCGTTCTTGCGGACCAGGTCGATCATGTTGACCGCCACCACCGTGGGGATGTTCAGCTCCAGCAGCTGCGTGGTCAGGTAGAGGTTTCTCTCAATGTTGGTGCCGTCCACGATGTTTAAGATGGCGTCCGGCTTTTCCTTGACCAGATACTGACGGGACACCACTTCTTCCAGCGTGTAGGGCGACAGCGAATAGATGCCCGGCAGGTCCTGCAGCACCTGCTCCTTGTCGCCGCCGATGCGGCCTTCCTTCTTTTCAACGGTGACGCCGGGCCAGTTGCCGACGTACTGATTGGCGCCGGTCAGCGCGTTGAACAGGGTGGTCTTGCCACAGTTCGGGTTGCCGGCTAATGCGATCTTGACTCCCATACTCTCCTCCTGTCTTTCGCTTACCGCACTTCGATCATTTCGGCGTCCGCCTTGCGCACGGACAGCTCATACCCGCGGATATTCAGTTCCATCGGATCGCCCAGCGGAGCGACCTTGCGGACCAGGATCTCCACACCCTTGGTGATGCCCATGTCCATGATGCGGCGCTTGACCGGGCCCTCGCCGTGAAGCTTCGCGACCACGCAGGTCTCGCCCGTCTTCACCTGATTCAGTGTTTTCATACACATCTCCTCCCTGTATTCACAGCGGATAAATGATAGTTGTGACTAACATTTATCCGGTAAAAAAGGCGGACGGCTGCGCCCGCCTATTATTACCCTGTTACACCATGATCTTGTTTGCCAGCGTCTGGTCCAGCGCGATGCGGGCATCCCGCACCATCACGATCACGCTCTCCCCCACCTTGTTCATGACCGTCACATCCGTGTTGGCGGTAAAGCCCAGTTCCGCCAGGTGCTGGCGCACCTTCTCGTTTCCGCCCACGCGGACGATCTTCATTGTCTCTCCCGGAGCTGCCATGGAAATAGGCATCATAAGTCTCCTTTCCCGAGCTTTGTTAGAGTGGTCTAACTTCTGACGAAGGAATATTAGCATTAGGAAACACTAATGTCAAGAGGAAAATAATCGGGTGGGCACAATGCCCACCCGACCGTTTTCCATCCTTTACTGCCCGGCCTGCAGCCCTCCCGCCTGTACCTGCGGCTGTTCGATCACGCGTTTGGGCAGGCTGTAGTACTTGTCGATCTCATCGCTCTTCTTCAGGTTATCCTCCAGCACCACATCGGCGTGCTTTCTGGCAAGCGCATTATCGGTTTATGAGCCCAGTCTGACCCAGATCTCCTCCACTTTCCTGTAACCTTCCAGAGTTCCGATATCGTACCGTCTGCCGGGCATTTCCCATGCATGAACCGGGCTCACCGTACACAGCCAGGAAAGAAACTCTCCCGGCGCATCCACGCCGCACACCCCGGTATCGACAGCCTCCGGAATGCGTTTTACGTCTTCCCTTTGATAATAGTAAAACGGAGGCACGCACCAGTGACTCTTGGGCTTTGCAGGCTTTTCTTCCATGGATGTCACAAGATCTCCCTCTCCCAGCGTGATCACACCGGTACGATGAAGCCGGTCTTCTTCCCCCTCATAATAGCGCATTACACAGGACGTACCTTTTTGCCGCGCGTAGGTCAGAAAACCCGTCAGTGAAAAATCCGTCAGGTTGTCACCGGCTGCCACAAACACCTCTTCATCCACCCCCGCCTGCCGGATGGCAAAGGCCATGTCGCGCACGGCGCCCAGCCGATTATCATTCTCGGTGCTGCCGTCATCCAGCAGCCGGATGGCGGATGCCAGCTTATGTGAATCACGCCATGCTTCAAACGGTTTGATGAACCGGTGATTGGTCACCACCAGATACTCCATGGGAGCCTCAAACCCTTCCAGATCCTCCATGATCCGATCCAGGATCGGCTTGCCTGCTACCGGCAGCAGAGGCTTTGGAAGATCGTTTGTCAGCGGATACAGTCTTGTGGCGTACCCGGCCGCCAGGATGATGCATTTCATACGTTCACTCCGTCCGCCGTCCGGCAGAAATTGATCTCAAACCGTCCCTTCATCTCCGGAAACTGCTTCAGATACCGCTCCGTGATATGGACGGAAATCTCTTCTTTGCGCAGCGGATCCACCAGACCGACCGCCGACCCGTTAAACCCGGCACCGGAAAACCGCCCTCCGTAGACCCCGGGTGTCTCCTCCATGATCTCATGCAGAGCGGCCAGTTCCGCAGAGCCCACCTCATACAGATCGATGGAACTGCGGCCCGACTCAAACATGTTCTTTCCGAACTCTGCCAGATCACCGATACGCCAGGCCTTAATGCCATCCCGCACGCGTTTCTGCTCCCCGTAGAAATGATCCGCACGGCGTCTCCAGGGGATTGGCAGCCGTTCGCGGTGTTCGGCGTAAACAGCGTAAGGGACATCCCGCAGGAATGCTTCCTGATACTTTCCGTATTCCATGCCCTCAAAAGCCATACAGGCATAGGCTGCCGATTTGCACTCATCCACGCGCGTGTTGTATGCGGTGCCGCCAAGAGACCGTTCTCTGCCTGAAAACAGCACCATGATCTCAAAGTCCGGCATGGCGGGATTCACCGGGATCAACTGTGTTTCATCGGTGGCTGTATCCAGTACGAGCAAATGATCCTTTTTGCAGTAAACCTCACAGGACGGGTCCAATTTGCCCACACCGATGCCGATATAGTGGTTTTCCGCCCACAGTGCGTTGCGCACCAGTTCCGGACGTAAGAGATGGATGTCGTTCACCCGGCAGTATGCCTGCAGATAGGACAGGATGACAGAGGCTGAGGAAGACAGTCCTCCCACCGGGAGCGTTCCGGAGACGGTCCCCTTAATGCCCTTTGTCAGTGTATAGTTCCGCTGCAGGGCAACAACTGCAGCGCGGGCAAAATCGCCCCACATGTGTTCCCGGTCCAGGCCATCCGTCATGGTAAAGTCTGCGACTCCCGCATAGTTGACGCTGACCAGGTGGGTACTTCCATCCGTCACAGGCTCATAGTCCAGCGTTACGCCGCGGTCTATGGCAAACCCCGTCACCACGCCGTGCTGGTGGTCAATATGGGCGCCTAACGGACACACACGGTAAGGTGTGTGAATGATCATATCGACTCCCCTCCTTCCCTCACACCGTATCAATGAAATTCCTCTCCACCCGGTTGAACAGCATCATGCTGACCGGCACGATCACGAAGAAAGAGACCACCGTTGATATCACGGATCTCACCGTGACGGTTCCGCTGCCAAGCACGCACAGACGAAAAATTTCCATTGGCGCCGTCATGGGGTTCAGTTCCAGGACCGTCCGCCAGAGACCTCCGGAAATCTGAGAAACCGGGTAGATGACCGGAGAGGCATACATCCACAGCTGCATGCCAAAACTCACCAGCAGCCTCAGATCGCGGTATCGGGTGGTCACGCTGGAGATCAGGATGCCCATCGACAGCCCCAGCAGGCCGGTCACGGCCACCACCGGCAGCAAGACCGGCAGCAGTGCCCACGCCGGTCTTACCTCGCCCCGGAACAGGAACCAGAGGATCAGCACCGCCACCAGCCCCATTTCCACCAGGAAACGGATACCGGAATACAGCATGGTGGACAGCGGCACGGTAAGCCGGGGGAAATACACCTTTCCGAATACGCGGGCATTGCTGATGAATGTTTCCGTGTTGCGGTTCAGGCAGTCGGCAAAGAAACGCCACAGAGCATGACTGCACAGATAAAACAGGATCTTGGGGACACCGCCGGTGCTTAAACCGGCCATCTCTCCAAACACCACCGTGTAAACGATGCTGGTCAGCAGGGGATTCAGCACCACCCACAGCGGTCCCAGAACAGTCTGTTTATAGATCAGGCTGAAATTCCGTTTGGTCAGAAGGACTACCAGATCCCGGTATTTCCATACTTCCTTCAGGTTCAGGGAGAGTGGGCTGGCGCCGGCCTCGATATGCACATGATAACGGTCCTGTTCGTTCATTTTTCATATTCCGCCAGAAGCCTTGCCGCCAACGCTTCTGCGTCAAACCCTTCTTCCGGCCCTTCCGTACAGTTTTCGGTCACCAGAACACTCTGTTCCGCCGGAGCGCTGATCTGATAAACGATATCATACCGGTTGTCGTGCGCCCTGCAGGATGAAAGGTGCATCTGCGGGTTGGAATTGCTGGTAAACCCACACAGACGATTGCCTCCCGCAACACACCCTTCTGCCTTATGGGCGACGGACAGTCCGCTGCCTCCCAACTTGAACCCGTTGCCATTGCCGGCAGTACTTTCCGTTCTGCCGGCGGCGGACATCCGGTAGCCATTCAGATAACTCCGGCAGCCAATGAGAGAAACCGCTCCGATGCTGCGGTTTTTGGAAAAGAGGTCAAAGCCGTCATCTGCGTTCAGGAAAGCCAGGCAGTTTTCAAAACGGTTTCCGGAACCGGCTGCGATCTTACACGCAAACCCGTCCGCATTGTGTCCGGAAGGATCCTCATTGCCATACGATACGCAGTCGGCTATCCGGTTGTCGTGTGGCCAGCTGTCTTTGGGCCCTTTTGTCCCCTCTTGACGGATCAGGATGCCGGTCTCCCGGTTTCGGAATGCCACACAGTGCGTCACCGTGTTGTGACTGCCGCGTATACAGAGGCCGCCCCCGGCGGTCACACCGATGCCATCTATCTGCCACCAGTCGCCTTCCAGCAGCAGAGCGTTATCGGTTCCGCCGAAATCGATCACGGTGTCCGGCGCTCCTCTCTCCGATGAGAGGATGTGAGGCCTCTCTTCCGTACCGCTGACGGCTGCGGTGATCCGCACACTGCCCATCGGATGATACCGGCCCGGAAGCAGGCGGATCTCATCCGCTTTCTGCAGAACTGCCGTCTCAAGATCGTACGGGAACTCACGTGTGCCGTTTCCGCCGCAAGAACCATCCGGCCCCGCCATGATCACGGATCCATCAGGCCTTCCTGCCGGACGGTCTTTCAGCCACAGACAGACCGTCCGCTTGTCAATGCAGACCGTATACCCACAGGCTGTAAAGAAGCCGGCATATACGGATCCCGGATCACGTTCCGTCAGGAAACGTTCGGATGTGCGCAGCCAGCAGCGGTGCTCGTCATCGATCTCATATCGGGAAGCTCCTTCCGGATGCTCTTCCAGCAAATGCCTTCCGCTGCAGTCCGTAATGTCGGCCCAAATGCCGGCGCCTTCCCGGCCGATGGTCAGCCGCCAGGTGCCCTTCCCGACAGGATGAGGGATCTTGCTCAGCGTATCGTACCGGGCAAAGATGCCGGCTTCTTCTGCACTGTCCTGCGATACTCCCGTATGGCCAAACAGATTCAGCCCCCCGAGATAACCTCCGGCAGCAGCCATGTCAGCATAGGGAAAACCGGTGCGTTTATCCGGCTCCATCGTATCGCGCAGGAATACCCCGAATGCCTCCTGAAAGGTGAGGTTCGCTCTTTCCGGAACCTCCAGCACCTGCACCTCGGCTGTCAGCACCGCGTCTTTTTCCGCCGGCAGGCGAGTATACCAACAGGATGCCTGAAGATAGCCGGCATCCGAGAATTTGCCTGTGCCATGAGACATGCCCAGACAGACACGGTTGTTTTCTTCTTCCGTGCGCAGCCGTGTCTCATCCACGCCGGTCTTTTCGAAGCCGCGGTCTGTCAGAAGACGGTGCTCCGGCCAGAGGACCGCCTTCTCCCATGAGAAGGACGCATAAGACGCACGCTGCCAGTCTGAAGCCCAGGCCGGATCCGTCTTCGTCTTTTCACCGCAGCCGTCCGGATGAGCCTTCCGCTGTCTTTTACGGATCCACAACATCTGCTGACTCCTTCTGCACCGTCAGACGGGCAAGGCGCACATGCCCCCAGGCACGCGGGATCCACGGTTTTCCAAAATAGCGTTCGTTTTCCTCAATGCAGAACGTGAGGGCACGGCTGATGAAGTCATGCCTTACTTCCACGCTGTTTTCATACTCGACCAGTACCATATCGAAAGAGTATACCCCTGCCGCCAGGGGTTCTGTGGAAAACCGGCATGATAAAGCGGTATCTCCCGGTGAAAGATCCACCGGGTCCGAATACGTCATGCCTACTACGGCACCGTCCGGCGTTACCGCCATCATGCGGATCCTGACACCTTTTCTGAACTCCTGTGCCGTCACAAGAGCCGTAAAGGCCAGTTCCTCCCCCATCTGTACGGTCTGTTCATGCAGAGTGACGGCCCGCAGCTGACAGACTCCCGTCAGGTTCCGGTCGCGCCGCTCGTACGCAGAGAGATCGCGCGAAAGCCCTTTCTCGCGCAGCAGATAATCACTGTAAAAAGTGATGGCATCCTCAACATTCCCATCATAGAGGATCCGCCCGTGGTCCAGTACGATACACCGCGTGCACAGATCACGGACCGTGCTCATGTTGTGACTCACATAGAGGATGGTCCGGCCTTCCTCTTCCGCCGCTTTCTGCATCTTCCGGATGCATTTCTGCTGGAAAGCGATATCACCGACGGCCAGCACCTCGTCCATAATGACGATCTCACTCCTCAGATGCGCTGCCACCGCAAACCCCAGTTTCACATACATGCCGCTGGAATAGCGCTTGACCGGCGTATCGATGAATTCGCGGACTTCGGAGAAATCGATGATCTTTTCCAGCACCTCGTCCGTCTCTTTTTTGCTCATCCCCAGGATCGCGCCATTCAGGTATATATTCTCGCGGCCGGTCATTTCGCTGTGAAAGCCGGTGCCAACTTCCAGCATGGAGGTGACACGTCCGTACAGATCAATGGTTCCGGCACTGGGCGATGTCACGCGTGAGATCAGTTTTAACAGCGTGCTTTTGCCGGCGCCGTTCCCGCCGATGATCCCAAGGCGTTCTCCTTTTCGCACTGTCAGATCGATGTCCTTGAGCGCGTAGAACGTTTCGCCGGTGCGAAGGTGTTCCTGCCCGATGCGGCTGTTCGGATCCGGTTTTCCCTGGCGTCTGGCTATCCAGGATTGAAGGTCCCGATAGAGCATACCGGTGCCGATCTCACCCAGACGGTAGATCTTATCCACGCCGAACAGGCGGACCATGACATCCGCCTGTTCCTGTGCTGTCCGGTGTTCGGTCTGTTCTTCTGGTCTGTCCATAGCTTTACCGCTCTTCTTCCTCCTCCCGGCGGCTCACAAAAGCCCAGTACAGCAGCAGCAAAGCCCCCAGGCTTCCCAGCACGGTGACAGGCCAGTGGCGCTGGCCCGTGACGGGCAGGGCATGCGGCACGTCATCGTCCGGGATATCCTCGTAGTCGATGGGCGGCGTTGGCATGGTCCGGCGCCCAGGTGAGGGCGGCGGGCCGAGCGGTACCGGCTCATCCGGGAACTCCTCCGGAACGGGCTGCGTGGGCTCTTCCGGAACAGGCTCCGTGGGCTCTTCCGGCGTGAGCTCCTCCGGTGTGGGTTCTTCCGGTGTGGGCTCCTCCGGTGTGGGTTCCTCCGGCGTGGGTTTTTCCGGCGTAGGCTCTTCCGGCGTGGGTTCCGTCGGCGGTTCTTCATATGTGTTTGTAAAGACCGCCTCTTCGGAATCGTCCGTCAGGCTCACCAGCAGATGTCCCCGGCCGTCGTCCGTCACCTGCACCCGGATCACGCGGTCCGTGTCGGCGTCATTGGTGACATGTTCCATCGTGCCGCTCTCCGTCACGGTGTAGGTGAAGATCTTCAGGACGTTTCCGCCCAAATCTTCCGGAGTGAAGCGGATAGTGCCCAGATCAATGACTGCCTCCGTGCCGGAATCCGGGTGAATGGTCACCGCCGTTACCGGGTTGCCGGCAGCGTCGGTCGGAACAGGCGCTCCGTCTTCCGGCGTAAGGGTGAACGTCCAGGCATCACCGGAACGGAAAGGCCGGCCTTCCAGCACCTTGGTGCCGGTCAGTGTGATCTCGCCCTCGGCGGCGTAGTGGTTGGTGAAGACCATCTCCACCGATCCTCCGTCGAAAAGACCGGTAACGGATTCCGGTATTTCTCCGTCGGTGATCCGGGACTGTACGATCAGGCCGCCCTCGCCATTGTCCGTCACCTGCACGATCACGTGGTAGACCGTGCGGTCATACGTCATACCGTCAAGCGTCGGGGATTCTTCTGTCACGCCTTCCGGCACGGCTTCAGACACGTGATAGATAAATACCTTCCCGGCGTCTTCCTTCGTGTACGAGATGGGTGAGAACCTCACCAGACCGTCTTTATCGTTGGTGGAAGTTCCTATCACAGTGCCCTGCTCATCCGTCAGTTCAAAGGTGAACTCCCTGCCGGACATCTCCTTGCCGATGAGGGTCTTGTGCGCTTCCAGTTCCAGCACGCCTTCGGCCATGTAGGTGTTGGTAAATGCGGCCGTTACCGTTCCGTTCACATCGATCCGTCCGGCGGCGTTTTCAGCCGACAGCTGCACCCACCCTGCCCGGTCCGTTTCGGTCACGCTATAGGCAGTGCCATCCGGGAGACCCAGGATCTCCGCCCGCTGGCGGGAATTCAGTTGCAGCACGTCACCGCTTGCCAGGCTGCCGCGCACCGGCGCCGCACCGTATTCAAAGATGGCGTACGGGTACCGGCCTGTGAGAGGACGTCCGGTTTCATCTGTCAGTTCCACGGTAAAATCAAACACCGTACTCTGTTCAGCCTGCGTCTGGCCTGTCACCCGCTTGACGATCTCCAGTCCGCCTCGCTTCACGTAGTTGTCAAACATAGGCTTCTGCTCGTCATCGTACATCACCAGGCAGTTCAAGAGACCTTTGCCGCCGTCCGTCACATAGACCGCCACCACGTGCTGCGTGGTATCATACCCGATGGCGCTGTCCGTCCCTTTCACCTCCCGGACCATGTAGACGAACACGTGACCGATGTCTTCCTGCGTGTATTTCAGGCTCTCAAAAGCGATGGGGGCGGTGCCGTACCACGGGTTCGGATGCTCCTCGCCGAATTCATCATAGATGTAGGGCTCGGTATCCACCGCTTCGTTGGTCTCGGTGCGCAGGACTTTTACCGGTTCATAGTATTCGTTCAGTTCCAGCAGTTCAAACGTAAACTGGCCGGGCATCAGCGTGCCGTCTTCCAGGAACTTGTGGAACACGATGGAGGCTTCGCCCTTCGCTTCGTAATGGTTGACCACGCCGGATGCAGCCGTCGTGCCGGCCGGAATGGTGCCTTCCATGTTCTTGTCCTTCACCTTCGTCCAGGCCGCAGGCAGATCCACTTCTTCCACCGTGTAGTGCGTGCCCGCAGGCAGCCCCGGGATCACGATGGTCTCGCCGGCTTTGCATTGTACCACGATCTGGCCGGCTGAAGGCGTCAGCGGCTCGTTGTCATTGGTCAGCCACTGAGCGTAGAGGGTGACCACACCGCCGTTCTCTTTCGTGAGATCCCGTACTGCCTGCGTGTCCGTATAGGAGACACCACTGCCATCGGCTGCCGTGTTCCAGCCGTTAAAGATGGCTGCCTCTTTCTGGTAGCGGTTGGCAGGCAGCGGATCCTGCAGCCCATAGATCATCAGCTGGTCAGCCATCCGGCCGGAAGTGGCACCGTTGCCGTCAAAGCGGATGGCATAACGGACACGGTCGTACCGGTATTGCACGACCAGGGAGTCGTCATCCAGCACCTCAGCCGTGACCGGAGCCGGCTGAACGAAGCCTTCATAAGATCTGACCGCCGGCGTCACGCTGTCGCCGGCATTGGCACCTCTCACGATCTTTTCCGTTTCTGCCAGATCATAACCGTTCAGCCTGCTGTTTTCCAGATAATGCTCCACCTGATAGTCTCTCAGCGTGGTGTACTGCCACTGAGCGTACAGCGTAACGGTCTCGTCGGTCCTTACGATATCGGTATACGTCTGACCCGGTGCATAGGAAGTACCCGTGCCGTCCGCTTTTGTGTTCCACCCGGTCAGGATGTAATGCAGACGGCTGGCTGTATTCGGCCCTGTGCCTTCTGCCGGCATGGTCACCGCATAAGCCGCGTTCTGAGTGAAGATCCGCTGGGCGCTGGTGATACCGCCGTTGGCGTTAAACTCCACATATCCCACATGTGCCAGGCTCTCCCATACCCACGTGCCGGCCATGGCAGGGGTGAATTGATAGTACAGGTCGCTTGATGAGTAAGGACCATATGTTCCTTCCAGTCTTACCCACTTCTGCCCATCCGGAGGTGTCGGCAGGAAAGCACTGGAAGAAGCGGCGTTTTTCCAATTCGGGCCAAGCACCACAACTGAGAGATTCCTGCAACCATAGAACGTTTTGCTGATATTCTCCTTCGCGGAAAGAGGTTTCAGCGAACTGATATCCAGTTCTTTTAAGTTTGTACAGCCGTAGAACGTCTGATACAGATTGATCAGGCTTGAGGGGTTCAGCATACTCATATCCACCTTTTCCAATGATGAACACAAGTAAAACGTACTCCCGAAAGCGGTTACCTGACTTATGTCAAAGCCGTAAAAATCAACCGTTTTCAGGTTTGAACATCTTTCAAACCAGCCATTGAGTGTCTTGATCCGCACTGCCTGACCTTCAGCCACCCGGATCCTGATGATGGAATTCCGTTCCTGATACCACATGATCCCGCCCCAATTGGCGGAATTGTATGTTTCAATCCCCGTATATACCCGTCCTGTATAGGAATTGCCCATAATATCGGTGAATGTACCCGTATCTCTGTTCGAATAGCGGGAATAGCTTCTAAAGAATATTAATTCTCCTTCGCCTGTCAGAACGGCATACGCAGTCCCTTTCAGCATCTCCTCCGTAGGCGTGAACACTTCATTACTGACAGCGTTCGGCAAAGAAGGCATCCGCACCTCCGCATGCTGAAGCGCCGAAATACGCCCGTTCAGCTCCGGCACAAACGGCACAAACGACGGCCCCGGTGATGCCGGCGCCGGCTGAGGCGTCACTTCCGCAAACAGATCCGGGACGTTCAGGTTTTCCGTCTTGTCCACGTACCAGTAAACCTCATCCCCCTCACCCAGCGGCAGGCCCTTCTCGTTGGTCAGCGTCACCAGGAAGGTAAAGACATCATCTTTATTCGCAGAGGTCAGTTCCGCGTCCGCCGCCTTGGTGATGGTCAGCATCCCCGGCTGTGTGTGGTTCCCGAATACGATGCCGTCGGCATCGTACGTCACTTTCGCCGAGAGCATGCCGGTATCGGCGTTTTTGGTCACCACGACCGTTACCGTCTCCGTGTGTGTGTCATAGTCAATGGCGGCATCGGATACGGGCACTTCGGCGATGGTATACGTATGGGTTCCCTCTTCTTCATAGGTGATGGGCACGAACTGGAAGAAACCGCCCGCCTGCGTATCCACCGTCTGCAGCACCTTACCGCTTTCGGACAGCGTGAATGAGAACGCCCCGGCTTCGGCTGCCTGGCCGTCCAATGTCTTGGTACCGGCAAACTGCGCCGTGGCCACGCCGGGCTGATAGCGGTTGGTCAGGCTTGCCGCGGCCGGCACAAGCGGTTCGATGGTACCGGAAACGCCTGACTGAGAGACCAGCACCCATCCATCGGCAGAATCTTCCCATACCTGATAGGCCGTACCGGCCGGCAGGTCTTCCAGGGTGAGCATGGAGCCGCCGGGCATCTCCACGGTGAAGGCACCGTTCGTCAGCGTGACGGTTTTGACCGCCGGCTGTCCGCCTGGCTGCTGCAGAGTGATTTCTCTGTCTCCATCTTCTATTCCATCGCCGATCAGTTTCACGTGGAACGTAAACCCGGTCTCGGGCGTATGCTCGAA
>CAMJGH010000079.1 GCA_946405185.1 uncultured Lachnospiraceae bacterium | reverse complement strand
CCAGCTCGATGATCTCCAGACGGTCCAGGAGCGGGGCCGGGATGGTGTCCGTGGTGTTGGCCGTAGCCAGGAACAGTGTCTCGGACAGATCCATCGGCACGTCCAGGTAGTGGTCTTTGAACACACGGTTCTGCTCCGGATCCAGCACCTCCAGGAGGGCCGAACCCACGTCCCCGCGGTAATCGCCGCTGGTCTTGTCCAGTTCGTCCAGCAGCATCAGCGGGTTGGCCACGCCGGCCTGTCTGATGCCCTCGGCGATGCGGCCGGGCATGGCCGCCACGTACGTGCGGCGGTGGCCGCGGATCTCGGCCTCATCGTGCACGCCGCCCAGGCACACGCGCACGAACGGCTTGCCGAGCGCCTCCGCCACCGAGTGGGCGATGGAGGTCTTGCCGGTGCCGGGCGGGCCCACCAGACACAGGATGGGCGCCTCATCGCGCGTCTGCCCCGCCTGGCGGCGAAGGCTGCGCACGGCCAGGTACTCGAGGATGCGCTCTTTCACCTTCTCCAGCCCGTAGTGGTCACGCTCCAGGATGGCTCTGGCGCCGGCGATGTCGTCCTTCTCCTCACAGCGCTTCTCCCACGGCATGGCCAGCAGCGTTTCGATATACTGGGCGATGACCGCGCCCTCCTGCGAGCGCGGTGACTGGGCGCGCAGGCGTTTGATCTCACGCTGCAGCGTCTCCTTCACCTCATCCGAGGCCTGCAGTTCGTCCGTCTGCTTTTCGTAGCGGTCCGCATCGTCCGATTCCGTATCGCCCAACTGCTCCTGCAGCACCTGCAGCTGCTCGCGCAGGATGAAATCCCGCTGGTGCTTGTCGATGCGGGTGCGCACCTGCTGCTGCACGTCGTTGCGGATGCGCAGCACCTCATTCTGGTCCGAAAGCATGGTGCCGAGACTGGCGTAGAGCTCGCGGATGTCCGTGCGGTTCAGGAGTTCCTGCCGGGCTTCTTTTTTCAGCGGCATGGCCGCCGCCACACGGAAGAACCAATGCTCGAGGTCCTCCGCATCGTCATCGATCAGCGGCCGTACCAGGCGCTCTGCGGCCGGATCCAGGCTGATCTGCGCGCGCAGGAGGTGACGGATCACCTGCCCCATCGCCTCGCACTCGAACTTGTCCGGCATCTCCGGACGGATCACCGCCACCTGCATGGTGCGGTACGGCTCACGCCTCCCGTCCGAGAGCCATTCGGCGCGTACCATACCACGCACCATAGCCCGCTGTTTTCCCTTCTCCGAAGCCGCCACGCGCATGACCCGCCCGATCACGCCGATCTTCTCCGGCGTCTCCACGGCTTCATCGCTGGCCGCCCACGTCAGAAAGATATTGCCGCCATAGGACACCGCGCTCTCGGCCGCCCGCACGTCGGACTCCTCCGAAAGCACGACATCCATAGGGCAGTCCGGCAGAGCCGGCAGGCCCCGCAGCACCAGTACCGGAAGGACTCTTCCCGCCATTGTCTGTTGATCTCCTTCTATAAAGAAGGCTGCCGCATCTGCATGCGGCAGCCTTGTTGCTGTTTTACTCGCCGGATGCCTGCTGTCCGCGCAGCGCACGGAAGCGGGACGCCCGTTCCTCTTTGTTGCGGACGGCTTTCTGATCGCGGTAGGTCAGAAGCGGTGCCGCCCCGCCCGTGACCGCCTCTTCCGTGATGGTGCAGGTGCCGATGGTGTCATCCGACGGCACCGTAAACATCACATCGTTCATGGTCTGCTCGAGGATGGACCGCAGCCCGCGGGCACCGGTCCTGCGCTCCATGGAGCGCCTGGCCACCGCGCGCAGGGCTTCGTCCGTAAACTTCAGCTCCACGCCGTCCATGTCAAAGAGCGCCGCATACTGCTTGGTGATGGCGTTCTTCGGCTTGGTCAGGATATCCACCAGGGCATCCTCATCCAGTTCTTCCAGCGAGACCACCACCGGCAGACGCCCGACAAACTCCGGGATGAGCCCGAACTTGGTCAGATCCTGCGGCATGACTTCCTTGAGCCACTCGCCGACGTTCTTCTCGGAATGGTCCGTGATCTCGGCGCCGAACCCCATGGAGTGCGACCCCATGCGGTTTTCGATGAGCTTTTCGAGCCCGTCAAACGCACCGCCGCACAGGAACAGGATGTTGGTGGTGTTGATGGGGATGAGCTCCTGCTGCGGGTGCTTGCGGCCGCCCTGCGGCGGGACGCTGGCGTTGGTGCCCTCCAGGATCTTCAGGAGCGCCTGCTGCACGCCTTCACCCGACACGTCACGCGTGACGGAGAGGTTTTCGGCCTTCTTGGTGATCTTGTCGATCTCGTCGATGTAGATGATGCCCAGCTGGGCGCGCTCAATGTCGTAGTCCGCCGCCTGGATGATCTTCAAGAGGATGTTCTCGACATCCTCACCCACGTAGCCGGCTTCCGTCAGCGTGGTGGCATCGGCGATGGCGAACGGGACGTTCAGGATGCGCGCGAGTGACTGCGCCAGGTAGGTCTTGCCGCTGCCGGTAGGACCAAGCATCAGCACGTTGGACTTCTGGATCTCCACCGGGGAGGCGGCGCCGTAGAGGATGCGCTTGTAGTGGTTGTACACCGCCACCGACAGCACCTTCTTGGCCTGCTCCTGCCCCACCACGTACTGGTCCAGGTGTTCCTTGATCTCCGCGGGAGTCATCAGGTTGATGCCGGCCTTGATCTCCTCGGCGGCTTCTTCCCGCTCCTCGCGGATCAGCTCGTTGCAGACGCCGATGCACTCTTCACAGATGTAGCAGTTCTTGCGGCCCTCGATGAGGCTGCCCACCATGCTGGCGGGACGCCCGCAGAAGCTGCAGTGTTTTTCCGATTCCGGTCTCCCTGCCATCGTACTCCTTTTGTCTTATCAGGCGCGGTGTTCCACCACTGCGTCGATCAGGCCGTATTCTTTCGCCTCCGCCGCCGTCATGTAGTTGTCGCGCTCGGTATCCGCCGCGATGACATCATACGGCTTGCCGGTGTTGGCGGCCAGGATCTCGTTGAGGGTCTTCTTGGTCTTTAAGATCTCCTCTGCGACGATCTGGATGTCCGTGGCCTGGCCCTGCGCACCGCCGGACGGCTGATGGATCATGATCTTGGCGTTGGGCAGCGCATAGCGCTTTCCCTTCGCGCCGCCGGCCAGCAGGAAGGCACCCATGGATGCCGCCATGCCCACACAGGTGGTGGAGACATCACACTTGATGTACTGCATGGTGTCATAGATGGCCATGCCCGCCGAGACCGACCCGCCCGGGCTGTTGATGTAGAGGTTGATGTCCTTGCCCGGATCCTCGCCCTCCAGGAACAGCAGTTCCGCCACGATGACGCTCGCAGAGGCATCCGTCACTTCCTGATCCAGGAAGATGATGCGCTCCTTGAGCAGGCGGGAATAGATATCATACGAGCGCTCGCCGCGGCTCGTCTGTTCAATGACATAAGGGATCAGTGCCATTTATTCCTCCCCGGAGGTTTCCTCCGTCTTCTCTTCTTCGGGAGCCTTCTCGGTGATCACGGCGTTCTCATACAGGAAGTCGACCGCCTTCTGCACCGCCAGGTCTTCCTTCATGCCCTTCAGGCCGTCCTCGCCCATGTACTCACGGATCTTGTCGGCCTCCATGCCGTACTGCTCGGCCATCTTCGCGATCTCGGCGTCAACGGCAGCCTCGTCCACTTCGATGTTCTCGGCCTTCGCGATGGCTTCGAGCACCAGGCGGGAGCTGATGCGGCGCTCGGCCTGCGGCTTCATCTGGTCCTTGAGGCCGTTGGCGTCCATGCCGGTGTACTGCAGATACTGCTCCATGGTCATGCCCTGGTACTGGATGCGCTGGGCAAAATCATCGACCATCTGCGCGGCCTGGGTGTCGATCATGGGCGCCGGCAGTTCGAACTCGGCGTTGTCGATGGCCATCTCCACGAGGTCGTTCTCGACGGCCTGCTTCACGGTGTCGGCCTTGCGGCTTCTCACCTGCTCGGCCAGGCTCTCGCGGTACTCGGCCATGGTCTCGAAATCGGACACTTCGGAGGCAAACTCATCGTCCGCTTCCGGCAGTTCCTTGACTTTGATCTCCTTGACGTCCACTTCGAAGATGGCGGGCTTTCCGGCCAGGTTCTCGGCGTGATACTGCTCCGGGAAGGTGACGTTGACGGTCACGTGATCACCGGCGTTGGCGCCGATCAGCTGCTCTTCGAAGGTGTCGATAAAGGAGTGGGAGCCGATGGTCAGCTCGTGGTCCTCGCCCTTGCCGCCTTCAAACGCGACGCCTTCACAGAAGCCTTCGTAGTCGATGACGGCGATGTCGCCGTTCTGCACCGGGCGGTCTTCCACGGTGACGATGCGGGAGTTCTGCTCACGGGCGCGGTCCACCTCGGCCGTAATCTCCTCTTCGGAGACGGACACCGGCGCGGCTTCCACGGCCAGGCCTTTATACTCACCAAGCTTCACTTCCGGCTTCACCGCAACGGTGGCCGTAAAGATGAAAGGCTTGCCTTTCTCGATCTGAACGATATCGATCTCCGGACGGGAGACGATCTCGAGACCGGACTCCGCGGCGGCCGACTCGTAGGCGGCGGGCATGATGCTGTTGGCGGCATCCTCATAGAAGACACCGGCGCCGTACATCTTCTCCACCATCTGGCGCGGGACTTTGCCCTTGCGGAAACCGGGGATCTGGATCTGGCCGCGCTGGCGCAGATACACCTGCTGGATGGCTTTTTCGAACTCTTCCGCGGACGTCTCTATCGTCAGCTTCGCCATGCTCTTCTCAAGCGTCTCAACCTGTACACTCATTGTCATAACCTCCAAAACTGTCCTAACTGCATAAGCTGTTCAATTCTAGCACAGCCCTTCGCAAAAAGCAAGCAACCAGCCTTCGCCTGCCGGTATAACTCCAAAAGAAAACCGGCACCCTCTGCGGATGCCGGATGGTTTCCGATCTGTTCAGGCTTTCGGCTTCTTGCGGAGCACGCTGTTGACGCCTTTGATGAACTCTTCGTACGTGTCTTTCTGAGCCGCAAACCGCTGCCGGCCATTCTCGGTGATCGAGTAGAACTGACGGCGCCTGCCGTCGGCCGACACCCGGGAACCGGCGCTCTCGATATAGCCGTTGCCCAGCAGCCGGTAGACCGCCGCGTAGAGGGACGTGATGGAAAGCCGCCCTCCGCTCTGCTTCTCCAGCAGGGTGTGCAGTTCGCCGATATAGCGGTCTTCGTCGGCGAACAGTTTGAGCACCAGCATCTCAGAAAGTGCTTTTTTGAGGTTCTCTTCAATCGATCCGGCCATTTCCGCCATAATCCATACCCTTCCGTGTTAAACATCCAACTGCCACGATTGAAGATTATAAATTCTTTCCGGCACGATTGCAAGCGAAAAATATCCCTTTTTACCGAGAGATTTTAACCGGATTCTGATTTTTTTCTTTAAATCTGTGTGAATCCCCTTCCGGACACAAAAACAGACAGGAGGCAAGGCCTCCTGTCTGCCGGAATGAAAGCGCTTATTTCGCCCGGAAGGAGAAGCTGGCGATGTCCTCCATGATCTCTTTCACCTTGCCCTTGGCGTCAACGGTGCACAGCGTGCCGTCGTCGTTGATGTACCAGACCTTGCCGTCATAGATGGCGATGCCGCTGTCCGCTGCATCTTTCGCCACCTTCTCGGCCTTAGCGCCGGGCTTGGTAACGTAGAGAAGATCACCATCGTCCACAAACGCCAGCGACTTGCCGTCGTCCCCGAACGCGCGGTAATCATCGTCCAGCTCGTCGGTGATCTCGGTGGCCTTCTTGCCGTCGATCAGGGTGACCGTGTCATCATCGATGGCCAGGATCGCGCCGCCGCGGGTCACAAACATGCCATCGGCTGCATTCTTGCAGACCGTCTCGTAGCTCCACTCTTT
Source organism: uncultured Lachnospiraceae bacterium (assembly GCA_946405185.1). Lineage (GTDB taxonomy): Bacteria > Bacillota > Clostridia > Lachnospirales > Lachnospiraceae > CAKQHB01. The sequence goes on along the minus strand of CAMJGH010000079.1, from coordinate 6,730 downwards.
CTTGCCAAGCGTGAGCAGGACCAGTTCGTCATCGAGCACCGCATAAGCCGTCTTGCCGTCGGTAAAGCGGATATCGACAAGATCTTCCGCGTCGCCGTCATCCACCAGCATGGCGGTATCGCCGCTCTTGACGTTTAACGTCCAGGCAGCACCGTCCTCATCCGCATACAGCACCAGCGAATTCCACAGTTTGGCGGTACCGCTGCCGCTGCCCATATAGCCGACCGAACGGCCGGCATTCACGGAGACAACCCCCTGCACATCCTCGGCGATCACTTCTTCTTTGTCCTTTTCGCCGGAGCCGCGCAGCACCAGTTCAGCATCCTCGTTGGTATAAACGAATTTATCCTCATCGATGCAGTAAAGGATAGCCGTGACTTCCTCGGCCAGTGCAGTCTCTTTCTTGCCGCTGTTGGCGCACAGGTCGGCGTCTTCGTTCAGGTAATAGACAGTTCCCTTATCGGTGACGCCTACCAGACGGTCCGGCTCGTCCGTCAGTTCCGCCACGCCGCCCTTGGCCATATCCACCTGGTAGATAAAGGAATCGGAACTGTCATCGGTCACGAAAACAGCGGCATATTTGCCGTTTTCAGAGAGCATGTAGCTGATGATGTATTCAACGTCTTCGATCTCCGTCTCCACGGGATCCTTGCCGGTCCACAGCATGATCACGCCGTCTTCGTTCAGATACAGGACCGCCCCCAGGTTCTTGCCCGTGGTGATGACGGACGAGCAGTCCTTGCAGATCTGCTCTTCGTTCTTGCCGTCAAAATAGTACAGTTTACTGCCCTTAAGATAGACGGACTTTGAAAAGTCATCCGAGAACCAGTAGCTGTCCACGTTCTTCGGGACCACTTCCTTGCCCTTCTCGCCGACCAGCCAGGCACCCTTGTCCGTGCGCATCACCAGTTCGTAGGAACCCGAGCCCGACTTCTTGCCGCAGGCCATGGCCGGCAGCAGCATGGCAAAGACCAGCACCATCGCCAGGACTTTGAACCATCCGTTCTTTTTCATAGCAATCCTCCTCATGAGATTAATGGGTTTCCCCTGCTTTCCGGGCCGCGGGGCTTACACCCCGCGCCCGGTCATGACCGTGTTACTTGTACATAAAATCGAAGCTCTCGATGTCTTCCGCGATCACCTCAGGGTCGCCGCCCTTCGTGGCGATGCGGCACAGTTCCGCGTCTTCGGTCAGGTAGTAGATCTTGCCGCCCTCGATGAACACAGAACTGGACGGGCTGACCTTCTTGACCAGCTTTTCACCCTTTTCGCCGGCCTTGGACACGTAATAGAGCGTCCCGTCCTGAATATACGCCATAGACTTGCCATTGTCCGCCACCGCGATCTGATTGGCCGACGTTTCCACCTTCGAGGCCAGTTCGGTCTCGTTCTTGCCGTCGAAGAAGTACACCTTGCTGCCATCCATGAAGATGAAGGACCCGGAAGACGTCATGCCGATGATATCGCCGGCCTTCTTGCTCACGGTCTCGAACGACCACTTGTCCTTGCCGGACTTGCCGGAGAGCAGCTTTCCGCCGGCCACGATATACGCGGACGAATCATTCCTGAACAGAATGGCCTCAGGATCATCCTTGCCGTCGTAGAGGAGGGCCGCCTTGCCGCTCTTGAGGCTCAGCACCCACGCTTCGTCGTCATCGTTCACGAAGACGATCAGATTCTCAAACAGGCTGTAATCCGACAGGCTGAAGCCGACCGCCAGGCCGTATCCGGCATACATCGGCCCGACATCGTAGACCGGCATGATGCTGATAACATCCTCGGCCACGGTCTCTTCCTTGTCCTTCTCGCCGGTGCCGCGCAGGAGCAGATCCCCGTCGTCGTTGATATAGAGGATCTTCTTTTCCGCCGCAAAGACATAGGCCGTCATGACATCTTCCGCCAGCGTGACGTCCTTCTTGCCGGCTCTGGTCAGCAGTTCCTGGTCATCCGATGTCCAGTAGACCGTGCCGTCGTCCGCGATGGCCTCCACTTCCGAGACTTCCTCGGCGATCTCCGTGGCCGTGCCTTTGGCCATGTCGATGGTGTAGAGCACGTAGTCGTAATCGTCATTTACGGCGATCAGCGCGGCGTACTTGCCGCCCGCAGAGATCTGCGCTCCGGACACGTATACGGTATCCTCGATGCCGGTCTCCAGTTCCTTTTTGTCCTTGCTGTTCCAGGCAAAGACTTCACCGTCTTCCGTGCGGTAGACGACGCACCCCTGGTCATAGGAATAGGCCAGGATGTCCTCCACGTTCTTGGCGATCTGCTCCTCGCCCTTGCTGTTGTTGAAATAGAGCTTTCCGCTCTTGGTGTAGAACGCCACGTACTGACCGGCGTTAAAGAATACGTCGCCGGTCCCCTTCGGGACCAGTTCGTGCTCTTCGTCCCCCACCAGCCAGGCACCCTTTTCGGTCTGCATGACCAGCACGCGGGAACCGGACGACTTCTTGCCGGAACCACCGCAGCTCTTGAAGATGGCGATCACGCCCACGACGAGCGCAACGGCCAGCACCGCCACGAGGATGATGGGAAGCAGCTTCTTAATGCCGCCCGGGGCGGCTTTCTTCGGGCCCCTCTCCTTTTTCGGCTTTTCCGGAGCGGCCGGCTTCGGCGGTTCCGGAGGGATGTAGGAGAAGTCCGCACCGGACGGTCTGGGGCCTTCCGGAGCCGGGGCTTCCGGCTGAGGGGCTTCGTACTTCGGAGCCTCGTACACCGGCGGCACTTCGGGAGCCGGCGCTTCCGGCTGAGGAGCTTCATACTTCGGAACTTCATACACCGGCGGCACTTCCGGGGCCACCGCTTCCGGCTGAGGAGCTTCATACTTCGGAGCTTCATACACCGGCGGCACTTCCGGGACCGGCGCCTCCGGGACAGGCGTCACTTCGGGAGCCGGGGTTTCCGGGATATAGGAGAACTCACTGCCGGACGGCACCTCAGGCTGCTCCCAGGAGGCAGCAGGCTGCTCCCAGTTGAACGTCTCCTGAGGGGTTTCCGGCACCTCCGGAACAACTTCCTTCACCGTTTCTTCCACGCCATTCAGGGCGTTTTCGACCGAGGCAGCGATATCCGGCTGCCGCGTACCGCAGTTCGGACAGAAACGTCCGTTGACTTCCGCGCCGCAGTTGATGCAGAACATAGTCAGATCCTCCTTATAAACAGAATAATCCATCTGTATTTTACGTCCCCCTTCTGACCATGTCAACCTGTCAAAACTGTCAATCCCCCGCTTGAAAGCGCTTACAGTGAGTGTTATAGTGGTCCATGGGAAAGTGCCCGCTTCTCACAGAAAGCAACGAAGCGTTCCCACGGAAAGGAAGCCGCCATGTCCAGACCCGGCAACGACGAAGCACACCACCTGAAAATGATCGGCCAGCCCATCCCGCGGCTGACCATGGCCGTCTCCCTGCCGGCCATCGTGGCCACGCTGATCAACACCGTCTACAACACGGTGGATACGTTCTATGCCGCCAAGCTCGGCACCAGCGAGGCCGCCGCCATCGGCGTGGCCTTCTCCATCATGACCACCGCCAACGCCGTGGGGTTTCTGATGGGCATGGGCGCCGGGACGCTCATCGGGCGGCATCTGGGCGCCGGTGAGAAAGAGATTGCCAGCACCATCGCCTCCACATCCTTTTTCCTGACGCTCGGCCTCTCGGCCGTGCTGGGCATTCTGGGTTTTGTCTTCATCGGCCCGCTGATGACCGCCTTCGGCGCCACGCCCACCAACCACGTCTTCGCGGTGGAATACGGCCGCATCCTGGTGCTGGGCTTCCCCATCATGACGGGCTCTTTGGTGCTCTCCACCATCATCCGCTGTGAAGGCAAGACTATCTACTCCATGATCGGCATCGGATCGGGCGGCATCCTCTCCATCGGCCTGGCCCCGCTGTTCATGTTCGCCCTGGATCTGAAAGTGACCGGCGCGGCCATCAACAACCTGGTCTGCCAGTCCATCAGCTTCCTGATCCTGCTCTCCTTCTACCTGCGCGGCAAGAGCGCGGTGCACTTCTCCATCCGCCGCGTGAGCAAAGACCCGAAGGTGATCCTGGCCATCCTGCGCACGGGCTTCCCGTCGCTGACCCGCCACCTCATCGGCAGCTTCGCCAACATCTCCCTCAACTTCGCCGCCAAGCCCTTCGGCGATGTGGTGCAGGCGTCCATGGGCATCATCATGAAGCTCTTAAACCTCTCGCAGTCCTTCACCAACGGCATGTGCCAGGGCACGCAGACTGTCTTCGCCTACAACTACGGCGCCGAAAAATACCGCCGCGTCAAGGAAGCCTTCCGCTTCACGCTCATCCTCAACACCTCCATCCTGGCCGTCATCGGCCTGGCGGAAGTCTTCGCCGCCCCGCAGATCATCGCCTTCTTCCGCAACGAGGAGGAGATCATCGCGGTGGCGGCGCCGGGTGTCCGCATCCAGGCTCTCGCGATGGTCCTCATCCCCTCAGTCACGCTGCCGAATATGCTCTTCCAGTCCGTCGGCGAGTCACTGAAGTCGTCCTTCCTCGCCTCCCTCCGCCAGGGCATCCTCTACATCCCCCTGGTCCTCCTCCTGCCACGGTTCCTGAACATCCGCGGCCTCCAACTCGCCCAGCCCCTGGCCGACCTCCTCTCCCTCACCATCGTCCAGCCGATGCTCTTCTCCTATTTCCGCACCAAACTCGACCCCCTGATCCGCTCCACTGAAAAAGCCTAACCCTCCCAACCGAATCCCCTTACACGCAGAAACCGGCAGCGCCTTGGCGCTGCCGGTTGTCTGCAACCACTGGTTTCCCGCGACACACCTGCTCTCCCCCGCAGAGGAAGCGCCCCTCGGTGATGACTATCTGCAGCGACTGCCTCGGGTGCGCATTCTGAGCGGCCCGAGCCGGGCGTGGCTCTTTTCAGGCCCCTCTGCGAAGGCCGGTACTTAACGAGCGAAGCCTCGCAGAGGCAAGCGAGTTTAGTATCCGCTGCCTTGAGCAGGGGAGCGGGAGCGTGCCTGAAAAAAGCCTGCCGGTGAGGGCCATTGCGACTCTCACCGGCAGGCTTCAGCGTTCTCACGCTTCAATCTGCATATCTTCCTCTCCGAACGTATCCTCTATCCCCGCCCCGGGCGCGACCATCGGAAACACCTTATCGTCCTTCTCGATCACGCACTCGATGACGTACGGCCCCTCTTTCCAGGTGACCGCCTCCTGAAGCGCTGCTTCAAACTCCTCCGTCGTGGTCACGCGCACAGCCTTGGCGCCAAGGCCTTCCGAGACCTTCACGAAGTCCACCTTGTCCTCCAGGATGGTGTTGGAATAGCGCTTGCTGTAAAAGAGCGTCTGCCACTGGCGCACCATGCCCAGCACCCGGTTGTTAATGACCACCTGGATGATGGGAATGCCGTAGCGCGAAGCCGTGGCCAGCTCGTTCATGTTCATGCGGAAGCACCCGTCGCCGGCCACGTTGATGACCACGCTCGACGGACTGGCCATCTTGGCGCCGATGGCCGCACCGAGGCCGTACCCCATGGTGCCGGCACCGCCCGACGTCAGCAGCTGCCCGGGCTTGCGGAACAGGATGTACTGCGCCGCCCACATCTGATGCTGCCCCACGTCCGTGGTGATGATGGTATCGCCCTCCGCCACGCGGTCGATGATGCCCATGACCGACGGGCCCGTCAGGCCCTTCTTGCGGTAGACGAGCGGATAGCGGTTTTTCAGATCCAGGATGTGGCGCATCCAGGCATCGTGCTTCTGCGGCGGCACCAGGTCATTTAAGCGCTCCAGGACGATGCGGCAGTCGCCGACCACCGCCACGTCCGCATGGACGTTCTTGTTGATCTCGGCCGGATCCACGTCGATGTGGATCACGCGGGCGTTCTTGGCAAACGTCTTGGTGTTGCCGGTCACGCGGTCCGAGAAGCGGGCGCCCACGGCGATCAGCAGATCGCACTCGGAGATGCCGAAGTTGCTGGTCTTGGTGCCGTGCATGCCGATCATGCCGGTGTAGCGGAAGTTCTTGGAGTCAAACGCGCCCTTGCCCAGCAGGCTGTCGCCCACGGGGGCGTCCACCTTCTCCACGAATTCGCGCAGGATGGGCGAAGCGCCGGCCGCGGCCACGCCGCCGCCCACGTAGAAGAACGGGCGCTTGCTCTCGCAGATCAGCTTCGCGGCGGCCTCGATGTCCGCATCGCGCAGGTTTTCAGTGACGGGCACCAGCGGCTCCGGCACGGCCGGCTCATACTCGGCGGTGGCGGCTGTCACATCCTTGGTGATATCCACCAGCACCGGCCCCGGACGGCCCGAACGGGCGATGCGGAAGGCCGCACGGATGGTGTCCGCCAGCTTGGTGATATCCTTGACGATGTAATTGTGCTTGGTGATGGGCATGGTGATGCCCGCAATATCGATCTCCTGGAAGCTGTCCTTGCCCAGCTGCGGCAGCGACACGTTGCAGGTGATGGCCACGATCGGGATGGAATCCATGTAGGCCGTAGCGATGCCGGTGACCAGGTTGGTGGCGCCGGGGCCGGAGGTGGCCATGCAGACGCCCACCCGCCCGGACGCGCGGGCGTACCCGTCGGCCGCATGGGCCGCTCCCTGCTCGTGGGAGGTCAGGATGTGGTGGATCTCGTCGCGGTGCTTGTAGAGCGCATCGTAGATATTCAGGATGGTGCCGCCCGGATACCCGAACACGGTATCCACGCCCTGCTCCTTGAGGCAGGCGATCACGATCTCGGAACCGTTCATTAACA
>CAMJGH010000078.1 GCA_946405185.1 uncultured Lachnospiraceae bacterium | reverse complement strand
GGAAATCTACTCCTTATGCAGCACAGATGGCAGCTGAGACGGCTACCAAGGCAGCTCTTGTGCATGGCTTAAAGACGGTAGATGTATTTGTGAAGGGTCCTGGTTCAGGACGTGAGGCGGCTATCCGCGCTCTTGCGGCTTGCGGTCTTCAGGTCACCAGTATCCGCGATGTGACTCCGGTCCCGCATAACGGATGCCGTCCGCCGAAGCGCAGAAGAGTCTGATAAGGAGGTAGAATCGTAATGGCAGTTAACAGAGTGCCGGTTCTGAAAAGATGCAGATCGCTCGGCATCGAGCCGCAGGTTCTGGGCATCGATAAGAAATCGAACAGAGAACTGAAGCGCAGCAACCGCAAAGTCAGCGAGTACGGCCTGCAGCTGCGCGAGAAGCAGAAAGCCAAATTCATTTACGGTGTGCTTGAGAAGCCTTTCCGTAACTATTATGACAAGGCTGAGCGCATGAAGGGACAGTCCGGTGAGAACCTCATGGTCCTCCTTGAGACCCGCTTGGACAACGTCATCTTCCGCCTTGGTTTTGCCCGTACCAGAATGGAAGCCAGACAGATCGTCGATCACCGCCATGTGACGGTGAACGGCCGCATCGTCAACATTCCGTCCTACGCCGTCAAGGCCGGTGACACCGTCGCCATCCTTGAGAAGGCCAAGGATGCCCAGCGTTACAAAGATGTGCTGGCTGTCACCGAAGGCCGCATCGTCCCCGAGTGGCTGGACTCCAACAAGGAGGCCCTGACGGGTACCGTGACGGCGCTGCCGAAGCGTGAGCAGATCGATGTACCCGTTGACGAGATGTTGATCGTCGAGCTGTATTCCAAATAATCTGACGATCGCGTTTCATGCCAAAACCTACAGGAGGGCATTTACGTGTTCGATTTTGAAAAACCGAAGATCCGTATTGCTGAGATGTCGGATGACGGGAAGTACGGCCGGTTTGTGGTGGAACCGCTGGAAAGAGGCTATGGCACGACGCTGGGCAATTCGCTCCGCCGCATCATGCTCTCTTCCCTGCCGGGTGCCGCTGTCAGTCAGGTGAAGATCGACGGTGTTCTGCATGAGTTCACGTCCATCCCTGGTGTCATGGAGGATGTGACCGAGATCATCATGAACATCAAGGATCTGGCGATCCGCAACGCGAGCGAGACCGATGAGGCGAAGACCGCCTACATCGAGTACGAGGGTGAGGGCGTCGTGACGGCGGCCGATATCCAGGCGGACCAGGACATCACGATCATGAACCCTGATCTGGTCATTGCGCACTTAAACGGCGGTCCTGACTGCAGACTGTACATGGAGCTGACGATCACCAAGGGGCGCGGCTATGTGGGCGCGGACCGGAACAAGACGGAAGATGTGCCGAAGGGCGTCATCACCGTGGATTCCATCTACACCCCCATTGAGCGTGTCAACCTGTTAGTGGAGAACACCCGTGTCGGTCAGATCACCGATTTCGACAAGCTCACGCTGGATGTCTACACCAACGGCACCATCGGTCCGGATGAGGCGGTCAGCCTTGCCGCCAAGGTGCTGAGTGAACATCTGTCTCTGTTCATCGATCTGTCGGACAACGCGAAGGACGTGGACGTCCTGACCGAGCGACAGAACGACGAAAAAGAGAAAGTGATGGAAATGAATATCGACGAGCTGGAGCTCTCGGTCCGCTCCTACAACTGCCTGAAGAGGGCGGGCATCAACACGGTGTCCGAGCTGTGCAGCAAATCCTCCGAAGACATGATGAAGGTCCGGAATCTGGGAAGAAAATCTCTTGAGGAAGTTCTGGCAAAGTTGAACGAGCTGGGTCTGCACTTACGGCCCAACGATGATTAAGCACGGAGGTGATTGGTTACAATGGCTGAATACAGAAAGCTGGGGAAAACCTCGGCACAGAGAAAAGCCCTGCTCCGGTCGCAGGTAACCGCGCTGATCACGAACGGTAAGATCGTGACGACGGAAGCCAGAGCGAAAGAAGTCAAGAAGATCGCGGAGGGCCTGATCGCTCTCGCTGTCCGCGAAAAAGATAACTTCGAGACCGTGAAGGTCACCCGCAAGGTGGCCCGCCGGGACAAGGACGGCAAATACGTGAAGGAAGTCGTGGACGGCAAGAAGAAGACCGTGTACGACGAGGTGGAAAAGGACGTCAAAAAGGATGCCCCTACCCGCCTTCATGCCAGAAGACAGATGCTCAAAGTCTTCTACGATGTCACCGAGTACACCGGTGACAAGCAGATCAAGAAGAACCGGAAGTCCGTCAACCTTCCCAACAAGATGTTTGACGAGATCGCTCCGAAGTACACCGGCCGCAACGGCGGATACACGAGAATCGTGAAGATCGGCCAGCGCAAGGGTGACGGCGCGATGGAAGTGCTTCTGGAACTGGTGTAAATACCACAAAAGGGGCGGGCCGAAAGGCCCGCCCTTTGTCAATCAGACTGGAGACCGTATGGGGATCATCCGCACCGCAAAACTCATATACGACTATATCCGCATGGACGATGAAGGGCAGCCTTCCGAGAAGAACCGCGCCGTGGACAACGTGGACGTGGACATCGAAAAAGGCTCGTTTGTGGCCATTCTGGGCCACAACGGCAGCGGCAAGTCCACGCTGGCCAAGCACTTCAACGCTCTGCTGGCGCCTACGTCCGGCACCGTCTGGGTGGGGGAGAAGGACACCTCGCTGGATGAGAACATCCTGCCGGTCCGCATGACCGCGGGCATGGTCTTCCAGAACCCGGACAACCAGATCATCGCCAACGTGGTGGAAGAGGATGTCGGCTTCGGCCCGGAGAACATGGGCGTGCCCACCGATGACATCTGGAAGCGCGTGGATGAGAGCCTGGAGGCCGTCGGCATGACCGCCTACCGCAAGGCCTCGCCCAACCGCCTCTCGGGCGGCCAGAAGCAGCGTGTGGCCATCGCCGGCGTCATGGCCATGAAGCCGGCCTGCATCGTCATGGACGAGCCCACGGCCATGCTGGATCCGAGCGGCCGCAAGGAAGTCATCCGGACGGTCCACGAGCTGAACAAAAAAGAGGGGATCACCGTGATCCTCATCACGCACTACATGAACGAAGTGACCGATGCGGACCGCGTCATCGTGATGGATAAGGGGAGCATCGTCATGGACGGGACCCCGCGCGAGATCTTCTCCCGCGTGGAGGAACTGCACGCCTGCCGGCTGGATGTGCCGCAGGCGACGGAACTGGCTTACGAACTGCGCAAAGAAGGAGTGGACCTCCCGGCGGATATCCTGACGCCGGAGGAACTGGCGGGGGCATTATGTCAATTGAGATAAGCAATCTGAATGCCGTCTACAACGCCGGGCTCCCGTATGAGGTGCACGCGCTGACGGACATTGATCTGACCATACATGACGGGGAGTTTGTCGGCCTGGCCGGGCATACCGGCAGCGGTAAATCCACGCTCATTCAGCATATCAACGGGCTGTTGAAGCCCACCTCCGGCACCATCAAGGTGAACGGGGAGGATATCCACGCCGAAGGGTACAACCTGCGGCTGCTGCGCACGCGCGTGGGGCTGGTCTTCCAGTACCCGGAGCACCAGCTGTTTGAGGCCGATGTGCTCTCGGACGTGGCGTTCGGCCCCAAGAACCAGGGGCTGACCAAGGAAGAAGCGGCCGAAAAGGCCAAGGAAGCGCTGGCGCTGGTGGGCATGGACGAGAGCTTTTACGGGCTTTCGCCGTTCGAACTCTCCGGCGGCCAGAAGCGCCGCGTGGCCATCGCCGGCATGCTGGCCATGGACCCGGAGGTGCTCATCCTCGATGAGCCCACCGCCGGTCTGGATCCGATGGGCCGCGATGAGATCCTGGGCGAGCTGAAAAAGCTCCACGAAGAAAAGCACCTGACCGTCATCCTGGTCTCGCACAGCATGGAGGATCTCGGCCAGTACGCCGAGCGCATCGTGGTGATGAGCGGCGGCAAGGTGGTCATGGATGGCACGCCGAAGGAAGTCTTCTCGCATTCGGAGGAGCTGACGGCCATCGGCCTGGCCGTGCCGCAGGTGACATCCGTCTGCCGGATGCTCGCCGATGCGGGGTGGCCGGTCGAAAACAACGTGACCACCGTGGAGGAGGCCAAGCGGCAGATCCTGGCCGCTTTAGGGAAGGCTTTGCCGGAAGAGGAGGGCGCCCATGTTTCGTGAGATCACCCTGGGGCAGTACTATCCGGCGGATTCCCCCATCCACCGTCTGGACCCGCGCGTCAAGCTGGCGGGGACACTGATCTACATCATCGCGCTGTTTGTGGCCAAAGGCCTGGTCTGCTACCTGTTTGCCTTTCTCTTCCTCGTGGCGGTGGTGAGGCTGTCCACCGTGCCGGCGTCTTTTTTGCTGCGGGGCCTGAAAGGTGTATTGATCCTGCTGCTGTTTTCGGTGTCGTTCAACCTGTTCCTGACCAAAGGCACCGTGCTGGTGGCCCTCGGGCCGTTAAAGATCACGCTGGAAGGCGTGAAGATGGCCTTCTACATGGCGCTGCGCCTGGTGCTTCTGATCACCGGCTCCACCATCATGACGCTCACCACCACGCCGAACGATCTGACGAACGGCATGGAGAAGGGCCTTGGCTTCCTGAAGGTCATCAAAGTGCCGGTCCATGAGATCGCCATGATGATGTCCATCGCCCTGCGCTTCATCCCCATCCTGGTGGAGGAGACGGACAAGATCATGAAGGCGCAGATGGCGCGCGGTGCGGATTTTGAGAACGGCAAGCTCCTGCAGCGCGTCAAGAGCCTGGTGCCCATCCTGGTACCGCTGTTCATCTCGGCCTTCCGCCGGGCCTCCGACCTGGCGCTGGCCATGGAGGCGCGCTGCTACCACGGCGGCGAGGGCCGCACGCGCATGAAGCCGCTGCGCTACCACAGCGCGGACGGGTACGCGTACCTCACGCTGTTTGCCTTCCTTGGCCTGATGATCGTGCTGCGCAAGCTCGCGCCGGTCTGGGTGTAAGGAGGCGGCATGAGACGGGTGGAACTGACCGTCGCCTACGACGGCACCAACTATGCCGGCTGGCAGGTGCAGGACAATGCCCTGACGGTGGAGGAGGTCTTAAACCGCGCCCTGAAGGAACTGACGGGCGAGGAGATCGCCGTGACCGGCGCCTCCCGGACGGATGCGGGCGTGCACGCGAGAGGCAATCTGGCGGTGTTTGACACAGCCTCGCCCATCCCGCCGGAGAAGTTTGCCCGGGCGCTGTCCGCCCGGCTTCCGAAGGATATCTGTGTGGTCTCCTCGCGGGAGGTCCCGGAGGATTATCACCCCCGGCGCGTGAAGACCCGCAAGACCTATGAGTACCGCATCCTGAACTCCCGCACGCCGGATCCTCTCAGGCGCCTGTACACCTGGCACCGGTACGAGCCGCTGGATGTGACGCGCATGCAGCAGGCCGCGGCGTACCTGGTGGGGGAGCATGACTTTGCCAGCTTCTGCTCGCCGCACACGCAGGCGAAGACCACCGTGCGCACCATCCATGCGCTCACCGTGGAGCGGGCTGACGATGAGATCCGCCTCCGCGTGACGGGAAACGGGTTCCTCTACAACATGGTGCGGATCATCGCCGGCACCCTTGCGGAAGTGGGAAGAGGGCAGACCGCACCGGAGAAGATCCCGGAGATTTTGGCCGCCTGTGACCGGGAGGCCTCCGGGCCCACAGCCCCGCCGCAGGGGCTGACGCTCATCGCCATCACGCCGGAAGCCGATGACCCGGAAAACACCGAAAAATAAGCCAAAAAAGGCGGCTGCACACGCGATTTCCTGTTGACAGGGGACGGGCAGACGCCTATAATATTTCTCGCTGACGCCACAAAAGGCATCAGTATGCCCTGATGGAAGCCACAGCCCCGGCATGCCATTCTCGGCATGAAGCAGGCACCCGTGCCATGCGGAAGCGGTTCCGCATCGTGCGGCGGAAGGCCTTCCGTGATTCCCACACGGTCCGTCATCCCGCCTCTTCACGCAGTTCTTTCACAAAAAAAGGAGGAATCAACCTGTGAATACATTCATGGCAAACCCGGAAAAGGTTGAGAGAAAATGGTATGTTGTGGATGCGGAAGGGCAGACGCTCGGTCGCCTGGCTGCGGAAGTGGCCAAGGTGCTGCGCGGCAAGAACAAGCCCATCTTCACTCCGCATGTGGATACCGGCGACTACGTCATCATCGTGAACGCCGAGAAGGTGAAGGTCACCGGCAAGAAGTTTGAGCAGAAGACCTACTTCAGTCACTCCAAGTACGTCGGCAGCGAGAAGATCACCGGCATGAAGGAGATGTTCGAAAAGCATCCCACCTACGTTGTCGAGCACGCTGTCCGCGGCATGCTCCCGAAGGGAACCCTCGGTGAGCAGATGTACAAGAAACTGTTCGTCTATGCGGGTCCGGAGCACAAGCAGCAGGCTCAGAAGCCGGAAACGCTGACGTTCTGATCGGGTGAAAGGAGAGACAAACATGGCTAACGCGAGCTTCTACGGAACTGGCAGAAGAAAAAAGAGTGTTGCAAGAGTGTATCTGACACCCGGTACCGGTGTCATCACTGTGAATAAGAGATCCGTCGACGAGTACTTTGGTCTGGAGACCTTAAAGCTGCTCCTCCGTCAGCCGCTGACGCTGACCGAGACCGCCGATAAGTTCGACGTCACCGTCACCGTCAGAGGCGGCGGCTACACCGGTCAGGCCGGCGCTGTGCGCCACGGTATCGCCCGCGCCCTGTGCGAGGCTGATCCGGATTACCGTCCGGTGCTGAAGAAGGCCGGGTTCCTGACCCGTGACCCTCGTATGAAAGAGAGAAAGAAGTACGGCTTAAAGAAAGCAAGACGTGCTCCGCAGTTCAGCAAGCGCTGATCGAGACCAGGAGAACATCGAAAAAGCCCGGAAATACGCCATTTCCGGGCTCTTTCTTTACCCAAAATCTTTTGATGGGTTATCCCGGGGTTTGACCGATTTTGACGGTTTTTTGCCTTTTAAGTACATTTAAGGAAAGCCCTCTATACTCGGGACTGTCAGAACATACTGACACACCCAAGTAGGAGGGCTTTTGATATGAAAAACCAGACTGTGAAACAGATTTTGAAAAAGATGAGCATCGTGGCGGCTGCTGCCATGCTGACCGTTTCCGCCGCGGCCTGCGGCACGCAGACATCTTCCGGAACCACTTCCGCCGCCTTCACCCAGACGGCCGCAGGCAACACCTCGGCACAGACGTCTGCCGGCACCGTCACCGCAGCACAGACCGTCCAGGCGGCGGACGCGGAGGACAACAAGACCGAAAACACCGGTGAGCTGACCGTCACCACGGATGTGGCAGGCGGCATTACCGAAGAGAACGGTGTGTACACCATCATGGCCGCCGGCACCTACACGTTCAGCGGGACGCTGGCAGAGGGGCAGATCGTGGTCGATGCGGCCGATGAGAAGGTGGAGATCGTCCTCTCCGGCGCGACGCTTACCTGCAGCACCGACGCCGTCATCAAGGTGATCGATGCCGACAAGGTGACCATCACCGCGGCCGACGGCACCTACAACGAACTGAACGACACCCGTGCCGCCCGTACGGATGAAGAGAGCGAAGAGTCGGCCGGCGCCGTCTACGGCAAGTGCGACATGGTCATCGCCGGGACCGGCTCCCTGGTCGTGAACGCTTCCTACAACAACGGCATCCACACCACCAAGGATCTGACGGTGAAGGATGTTACCCTGAAGGTCACCGCGCTGAACAACGCCGTCAAAGGCAACGATTCCGTCACCGTGGAGTCGGGAGAGATCATCGTGATCTCGGAGGACGACGGCATCGTCACGGAGAACACGGATGTCTCCTCCAAAGGCAACCAGCGGGGCATCGTGACCATCGCCGGCGGAACGGTGCAGATCGAAACGGGCGATGACGGCATCCACGCGGCGTACGATGTGGTGATCACCGGCGGCAGCGTGGCCATCGAAAGCGGTGACGACGCCATCCACGCCGACAGCAACGTGACCATTTCGGACGGCACCGTGCAGGTGAGCCGGAGCGCGGAGGGCATCGAAGGCAACGTGATCACCATCGACGGCGGCGATATCTGGGTGTACGCCACGGATGACGGCATCAACGCCGCGGCGGGCACCGTCACGCCTCACATCCAGGTGAACGGCGGGACGCTGACGGTCGTCACGGCCTCCGGCGATACGGACGGCATCGATTCCAACGGTACCTACACGCAGACCGGCGGGTTTGTGCTGGTGATGGGCGGTGCCGGCATGGGCGGCATGGCTGGCTCCGTGGATACCGACGGCGCGGTCACCGTGACCGGCGGCACGCTGGTGGCGCTGGGCGGCGTCGCCTCCACCCCGTCCGGGTCCAGTTCGGTGAGCACCGTGATCATGAACGGGCAGAGTTTTTCCGCCGGCACCTACACGGTGACCGATGCGTCCGACAATACCGTGATCACTTTCACGGTGGACGGCAGCTATCAGGGCGGCTGGATTGCCTCCGAGGCGCTCGCGCAGGGCAGTGACTATACGCTGAGTGTGGGCGGCAGTTCCGTCTATACCTGGAGCCAGTCCTCCCAGACCGTCGGCTCCGCCGGAAACGCCGGCAGGGGCGGCATGGGCGGTATGGGCGGCAGACGATAAGCGAATACAACGGCTAGGCCCGGACCGGTTCCGGGCCTGTTTTTTGTCAGCCTGTCACTCCGGATAGGTTCACTCCTCCTTCTTTGTGATATACTGAACCGGATCAGTCATCATCCGGGAGGTCACCATGGGCATCTTCAAAGCGGTCGGCGGAGCGGTTTCGGGCATGTGGGGCGAGCAGTGGAAAGAGTACTTCTACTGCGACGCGCTGCCGGACGAAGTGCTGCTGCGCCGGGAGTTCAAGCGCATCGGAAACCGCAGCACGAACACGCGCGCGGATGACGATGTGATCACCGAAGGGTCGCTCTTTGTGGTGGCGGACGGGCAGGCCGTGATCGTGGTCTCCCGCGGCCGGGTGGTGGATGTCTGCACCGAGCCCGGCGAGCATGAGTTTCACGATGATTCCCGCGGGAGAGGCCTGGGAGGCGTCTTTAAGGAACTTGGCAACCGCATCGCCTTCGGCGGCGATGTGCAGCCGGTCACGCAGCGGGTGTATTATGTCAACACCAAGGAAGTGATGGGCAATCCGTTCACCACGCCGCAGGCCATTTCGTACCGCATGACGGACAGAAATATCGCCCTGGACGCGGATTCAGGCATTTCCCTCAGCGGCATTTATTCCTATAAGATTGCGGACCCGGCGGCGTTCTACCGCCAGGTGTCCGGCAACGTGGCGGGGGCTTTCACGCGGGCGTCGATCGCCTCCCGCATGACATCGGAGCTCCTGACGGCCCTGCAGCCGGCGGTTGCCCGCCTCTCCGGCATGGGGCTGCGCCCGTCCGAACTGCCGGAGCACACCAAAGACCTGGCGGATGCGCTGAATGCATCCATGAATACCGGCTGGTGCGGGCAGTGCGGGCTGGCCGTGGTGTCGGTGGGCATCGCCGGCATGACCATCACGGACCATGGGCGTGTGACCGAACTGCAGATGAACGCGACGTTAAAAGACCCGGTCCTGCGCGAGGCGTATCTGGCCGGCATGGCCGCCCAGGCCGTGAAGACCGCCGCCGAAAACGGCAATCCGGTGGGCATGGCGGCGGCCGCCGCCGTGGGCAGCCGGGCGATGGGGGAGTCCGCACCCATGAAAGAAAAGCCCGCACCGCAGGGCTTCGGGACGGACCGGAGCAAGTGGACGCTCGAGGGAGCCCGGGCGCGCCAGTCGGCTTCCCGGTATACGCCGAATGGCCAGGTTCCCGGCAACTGGACATGCGCATGCGGGACGGTCAACACCGGCGCTTTCTGCCATGAGTGCGGGAAAAAGAGGCCGCTTGCGTGGAAATGTGTCTGCGGCACCGTGAATACCGGGAATTTCTGCGCGGAGTGCGGCCGGAAGAAGCCCTGACGGCCCATGCCGTGCGCTTCCGGCCCGCTGCAAGAAAGTCCTTGCATTTTTTTCGGAATCTGTTATGATTATACGCGATGCAGGTATAGTTCATCGGTAGAACACCAGCTTCCCAAGCTGGGGAGGAGGGTTCGATTCCCTTTACCTGCTTCCTTAACCGGATAAAGCGGCAGTTCACGCTGCAGCTTATCCGGCTTTTTTCATAGTGAGGCATTCATGAGACAGACAACGGATTTTACACAGGGCAGGATCACCGCGCCGCTGCTGCGCTTTGCCGGGCCGGTGCTGTTCGCACTGTTCCTTCAGGCCATGTACGGAGCGGTGGATCTGATGGTGGTCGGCCGGTTCGCCCAGCCGAAGGATGTATCGGCGGTCTCGACGGGCTCCCAGCTGATGATGACGCTTTCGGGCATGATGAGCTCGCTGGCCATGGGCCTGACCGTCTTTCTGGGGCAGAAGATGGGCGAGGGGCGCAGCGGGGAAGGCGGGAGGATCGTCGGCACAGGCATCACGTTCTTTCTGACGCTTGGCTTTGCCTTCAGCGTGCTGGTGCCGGCGCTGGCGGGCGTGCTGGCAGGCGTCCTGCACGCGCCGCAGGAAGCCTTTGCGGATACCGTCCGCTATGTCCGCATCTGCGGGGCGGGGAGCCTGGTGATCATCGCCTACAACCTGATCGGCAGCATCTTCCGGGCGCTGGGCGATTCGCGCACACCGCTGATCACGGTGATGATCGCGTGCGCCGTCAACATCGCCGGGGATCTGGTCCTGGTGGCGGTCTGCGACATGGGCGCCGCCGGTGCGGCCATCGCCACGGTGGCCGCCCAGCTGGTCAGTGTGGTGCTCTCGCTCATCCTGATATGTCGGCGGGGGCTGCCGTTCCCGTTTGATAGGACCATGCTGAAACCGCAGACGGCCGTGCTGAAGCGGATGCTGGCGCTGGGCTTTCCCATCGCGCTGCAGGATGTGCTGGTAAACGTCTCGTTTCTGGTCATCGCCGCCATCGTGAACTCGCTGGGCGTGATCATCTCGGCGGGCGTGGGCGTGGCCGAGAAGGTGTGCGCGTTCATCATGCTGGTGCCGGCTTCGTTCATGCAGTCGATGTCCGCCTTTGTGGCCCAGAACCACGGAGCCGGCAAAGATGACCGGTCGTACGCGGCGCTGCGCAGCGCCATCGCGGTGTCACTTGGCATCGGTGCGGTGATGTTCTGGGTGTCGTTCTTTCACGGGGATGTGCTGGCAGGCATCTTTGCGGAAGACGCGGAGGTCATTGCCGCGGCCGTCCCGTATCTGAAAGCCTACGCCATCGACACGCTGCTGACCAGCTTCCTGTTCTGCTTCATCGGCTTCTTTGACGGTGTCGGCATGACGGGCTTTACGATGGTGCAGGGCGTGGTCGGCGCCTTTGCCATCCGCGTGCCGGTGTCGTTTCTGATGGCCCGCATCCGGCCGGTCAACCTGTTTGCCATCGGGCTGGCCACTCCCTGCTCGACACTGCTTCAGATCGCGCTCTGCTTTGCCGCACTGTGGGTCATGAAGCACCGGCGGAAAGGATAACACATGATAAGAGAACAGCAGGAACGCACCCGGATGATCATGGGGGAGGAGGCGCTTGCGCGGCTCCGATCTTCGCGCGTGCTGCTTTTCGGCGTGGGCGGCGTGGGCGGGTACGTCTTGGAAGGCCTGGCCCGCACGGGCGTGGGCACCATCGGAGTGGTAGACGATGACGCTGTGGCGGTCTCCAACCTCAATCGCCAGATCATCGCCACGCACGAAACCGTGGGGCAGCCGAAGGTGGAGGCGGCCGCGGCGCGTGTGGCGGCCATCGACCCGGAGATCCGCGTCATCCCGTACCGGTGCTTCTATCTGCCGGAGCAGGCGGACCGGTTTGACTTTTCTTCGTATGATCTCATCGTGGATGCCATCGACACCGTGACGGCCAAACTCGATATCATCGAGCGGGCGTACAAAGCCGGCATCCCGGTCATTTCGGCCATGGGGTGCGGCAACCGCCTGGACCCGGCCAAATTGGTCCTGACGGATATCTACAAGACGCAGAATGACCCGCTGGCGCGCGTGATGCGCCGGGAGTTGAAAAAACGCGGGGTAGAGAAGCTGACGGTGGTGTATTCCACCGAAGCTCCCATCACGCCGCTGCCCACGGCCGAGGAGCCGGGGGACCATCCGCGGCGTTCCACGCCGGGGTCGGCCGTGTTCGTGCCGGCATCAGCGGGGCTGCTGATCGCCTCTTACGTCTGCCGAAAGCTGGCCGGGCTATGAAAAAAGCGGTCGAATTCATCAAAAAAGACCCGGTGCTGATGGCAGCCTGGGTCCTGGCGATCGTCTCGTTTTTCTTTGTGCCGCCGGACAGACAGACGCTCTCGTCCATCGACTGGCGGTCGCTCGGCATCCTCTGGTCGCTCATGGCCATCGTGGCGGGGCTGTCGGTGGAGGGCGTGTTTGAAGGCATCGGGCACGCGGTGCTGTCAAAGGCGAAGACCTGCGGCAGTCTGGCGTTCCTGCTGGTGTTCCTGTGCTTTTTTGCCGCCATGCTCATCACCAATGACGTGGTGCTGATCACCTTTGTTCCCTTTGCGCTCATGATCCTGCGCGAGGCCGGGCAGGAGAAGCAGATCCTGCCGGTGGTGGTCTGTCAGACCATCGCGGCCAACCTCGGCAGCATGCTGACGCCCATCGGCAACCCGCAGAACCTCTATCTGTACGGGCGGATGCAGGTGCCGGTCACGCAGTTTGTGGGCATCGTCTGGCCGTACGCCGCGGCCTCGGCGGTGCTGCTCATCCTCGTGCTGATGCTGCTGCCAGGCCGGAAAGAAGCGCTTTCCCGGAGGGAAGAAGACGCGCCCCGGCCGGTGGTCCCGGGCGGTTCCGGAAAGCGGCGGG
>CAMJGH010000077.1 GCA_946405185.1 uncultured Lachnospiraceae bacterium | reverse complement strand
AGTATTTCGATCTTCATCACTTAGTTCCACCGGTGTCCCAGCCCATCCACTCAGCTCGCCTGTTTTTTGGCCAGTCATATGATTCCCTTCTGTTGCTGCCGGACGATTTCCTGAAGAAACTGTTTCTTTCGTTCCGCCAAAACTGCAGGCGGCCGACAGGACGACGAGGCACACCAGGGCGACGGCCGCAGCCGCGGTTAGGCGCGGACGGGAGGCGATGCGCGTGATGCGCTCTTTCAGCGTCTTCTTCCCGCCGGTCATGGTGCTGGCCGTCACCGCCAGGGACACCCCGGAGGACCGCCCGGCATACAGGCGGATCAGCGCCAGGCCATATGCCTGCCGCTCATTCTCACCCAGTTCCCGCAGGGCGCCGGCATCGGCAAAGGTTTCGGCATCCCGCCGGGAAAGCTCCGCTGCCTGCCAGACAAGCGGGTTGAACCAGTGGATTACCAGTGCCAGGCAGCGCAGGACGGACCAGGCGAAATCCCCGTGGCGCGCATGGCTGTTCTCGTGGGCCAGCACGTAGCGGCGGAGTGTCTCATCCGTCAGCGCCTCGCCGGTCACGTAGATGCTGCTGCCAAAGAGGCACGAAGACCCCAGGCCTGCCACCGCGTACACACGCCGTTTTCCGGAGGTGCCAAGCGGACGGCGGTTTTGGTGCAGGAAAAGCGCCAGCTTCAGGTTGCCGGCGGCGATGACGCCCAGTGTCACCGCCGCACCGGCCGCCCAGATAAGCAGCAGGACCTGCCGCCAGCCAAGGAACTCCGGAGCGGTGCGGGTGGGGACGGCAGGCGCCGGTTCCGCCGCTGGGCGATAGGTTCCGCCGGCGGTCTGTCCGGTGTTTCCGGTAACGGACTGGCCGGTCGTCCGGCCAGGCAGGCCATCTCCCGCTTCCCCTGCGGGAGCGGCCGGGATGACCGGCTGCACGGCAATGGTGCCGGACGGCTGCCCGGCAGGCACCTCTTCAACCGGGCTTTCGACGGGAAGAACTTCGGCAGCAGCCGCCTGCTTTTCCTGTACGGAAGCCGTCACGGTCTCTACGGCCGCGGCCACCCCGAAGGGAACGCTGCCCACCTCCCACGGGATCAGCACTCTGATCAGCACCAGCCCCCAAAGGGCATAGCGCACACCCGCCTGCATCCGGCTGCCAAAGGCATACCGGATCAGCAGGATGGCCAGGATCAGTATCGAAGAAGACAGGATCCATGTCAGATACGTCATAGCCGCCTCCTTTCCCTCTGCGCGGGGCTGTCAGGAACGCTGCTGCAGGATGGCCGTCAGCTCCGCGATCTCCTCGTCCGAGAGCATCCCGCCTTCCACCATGTTGGACACCAGCAGGCACACGCCGTCCGCGCGCACCCGTGCCACCGTGTTATGGGCTTCCTGTTCCAGGGCCTCCTCCCGCGTGACCACCGGTGTGAGCAGCTTGCGGCGGCCTTCAAAGTCCGTTCGGAGCGCTCCGCTCTCTTCCAGACGGTTGCCCATCATGTTGACCGTCGCCTTACTCCACCCCGTCTCCGCGTGGAGTTCTTCCGTCAGGTCCGGGAGGCCCATCGGCCCCTTCTCCCACAGAACATTCATCAGTTTCCACTCGCCGTCCGAAAACGAATGCCGTTTCATATACCACCTCATAACCGCTTGTTGACGTTTGTCAACTTTAAAGTACCACTGTTGTTGACACTTGTCAACACTGTTCATTGAAAAAAGCCTGCCCACACGGGACAGGCTTTCTGATTACTCTCTGCGCAGCGCCTCGATGGGATCGAGGTTGCTGGCCTTGACCGCCGGGAAGAACCCGGCGATGACGCCGATCAGCATGGAGCCGATGACGGCCACGATGGCGTAGAACCAGTCCACGGCCACCGGGCTTTCGGTCACCCGCGAGATCAAGTGGGCCAGGCCGATGCCGGCCGCCACGCCCAGGATGCCGCCGATGGAGGTCAGCACCGCCGCTTCGGTCAGGAACTGCGCGCGGATGCGGCGCTTCTTGGCGCCGATGGCCTTCTTCAGGCCGATCTCCTGCGTGCGCTCGGTCACGGAGACCAGCATGATGTTGGCCACGCCGATGCCGCCGACCAGCAGCGAAATGCTGGCGATCCAGATCAGCTGCTGATTGGTGGACGCCGAGAGATCCTGCAGGTTTTTGGCCTGCTCCAGCAGGTCTTCGGCCTTGTACTTCACGCCGTCCTGGTTGGTCACGGAGGCGTTTAAAAGATCCTGCGTCTTCTTGCCGGCGTCGGTCATGGCATCGGTGTTTTTCGCGCGGACCGCCACGTACTGCGGCTCGTCGAAGCTGTAAATGGCCGGCCAGACGGTCGTGGGCACAAACACCTTGCCGCTGGTGTTTTCGGACATGTAGTTGTAATAGTCCTCGATGGAGTTGATGACGGGCTCAAACTCGTCGCGCTCCTTCACCACGCCGATGATGCGGAACGGATGACCTTTGATGTCCAGCAGTTCGCCCAGCGCAGGCTTCCCCTCAAAAAGCTGGTCCGCCATGGCGTCATCGATCAGCGCCACGTTGGAAAACTGCGTGAAATCCTTCTCCGTAAAGCCGCGGCCGGTCATCAGCTGATAGCCGCAGGTATCCAGATAGTGCGCGTCCGCGCCAATGATCACAGACGATTCCGCCCCCTTGTTGCCGTAGAAGACGGAATTGTCATAGTCCTGGCGGTACCGGTAGAGGGAAGCGCTCTCCACCTCCGCCAGTTCCGCGATCTGCTGACGCACGTTTTCCTTGATGACCGGCACGCCTTCCGGCGCGCCCTGCCACTGCAGCTCGTACTCGTAATCGTTCTGGTAGAGCTTCACCTCCACCAGGTTGCTCCCGGAGCCGATCAGGTTCTGCTTGATCTGCTCGTTGGTCCCCTTGATGGTGGAGACGATGGCAATGATGGCCGCGATGCCGATGATGATGCCCAGCATCGTCAGCAGCGACCGCAGCTTATGCCCCCAGACACCCTGGAAGGCCAGTCGGATATTCTCGATCATTCGGTGCCTCCTTCCGTGGCGTCTCCGGCCGGATCACCGGCCGTCAGCATCTCCTCCTCCGGGAGGAAGACATCGTCCGTACCGAAGTCCTCATCCCCGAAGTCATCGGCTCCGCCGATGATCTCATCGCCGCCGAAGTCCTCTCCTCCTTCAAAGCCCGGCTCAAACCCGGGACCGAAGCCCGGATCGATCCCCGGGTCGATGCCGGGATCCTCCGGAAACTCCGCTTCCTCCGGCATCTTCACCGGGGCGCCTTCCTTCACGTTCTTGCCGTACGGGAAGGCGATGTAGTCCGTCAGCTCCAGCCCGGAGCGGATCTCCAGGTAATCGCCCCACAGCGTCCCGCCGGTCTGCACGGTGCGCCTGTGAAGCTTGCCGTCCTCACCCGCCACGAACACGTACTTGCTGCCGTTGTCCTCGCGGATGAGCATCTTCGGAATGTAGAAGTTGTCCGACACCTCCTCGCCGGTCTCGATCTGGATATCCAGATACATGCCGTTGCGCAGGCTGTCCGCCTCCTCGATGACGGCCGTGAAGGTGTACATGGAGTTGTTGGGGTTGGTCATGCCGCCGGACCAGTACTGGCCCGACTCGTCCGGGTACGGAGAGATTTCCAGGATCTCGCCGAAATACATCTCGCCGTTCTCCCAACTGCTGCAGGTGATGGGCGTGCCCGGGCCGGCCTTCGTCAGCAGCGCTTCGCTGATGCCGCCGGTGACAAAGAAGCCCTGATTGGCGCTGACCACCAGAAACGGCTCGCCGCTCCCCAGCACTTCCTCCGGGTCCGTGAGGGTCTTGACCACGCCGTCGATGCGGCTGGTCACCGTGGCGGAATCCAGATTGCGGGTGGCGGTTTCCAGCGCCAGCTCCGCGGTGCGCTTTTCGTGCTCCAGACCGGTGAGCGTCTGCTCCAGATCACGGATCATGCCGGCCAGTTCCTCCGCCGTGTACATCTCTTCCGGATAGACCGGCACAACGGGCGGGATGTAGGGCTCTTCTTCCGGCTCGTCGTACTCCGGGATCTCCTGCGGCTCAAAGTAGATGCCGCGCTCGTCGTCGATCCCCCAGGCGTACAGGAGAAGCAGCTTTTCGTTGTCGCCTTCGTGCACTTCAAAACGCACGCAGACGGGCTCGGTCAGGGTGTAGTAATCCGGCGCTTCCGTTTCGTTCTCGGAAAGCACCGTCCGCCCGAGGCCGGACAGGTTCCCGGCAGCGGCTACACGGATGCCGGAGGCTTTTGCGCCTTCGGTGGATTCCGGAGCGGGATCGGACGGATCTTCGGTCTGCGGCTCGGAGGACTCCGCCAACGAACTTTCCGGCTCATCAGAGGCGTCTTCGGAAGGAGACTCCTCCGGGGAAGACGGTTCCGAAGAAGGTGCCTCGGAAGACGGTTCCTCCGAAGACGGCTCTTCCGAAGCCGGCTGTGTGGGCTTTTCGGTTTCCGTCGGCTGCTCCGGCTCTTCCTTGTCCGCCGGCGTTACCGGCACGGCGGCCTTCTGCAGGCCCAGCAGCGTCTGCAGCAGCGCCGGGTCCACCCGGCAGTCCACCGTGCAGAGGAACCGGTACGGGTCATCGGACGTGCCGGTACCGGCAAAGGCCTGCGAGAGGCTGGTCACTTCCGTGCACAGTTCGGCCTCGCTCTCCGGCAGCGGCTCGGGTTCGGGTTCCGGCTCCGGAGCCGGCTCGGGGGCCGGCACGTAGGGGCGGATCTTCCGCACGCGCGCCAGCTCCGCGGTGTTGGTTTCAATGTCGTGGTTCACCTGCGCCAGGTCATGCTCGGCCTGCGCCACGTCGATCTCCAGCTTTTCGGTGTCATAGCGCAGCAGGACATCGCCTTTCTTCACGTCCTGGCCTTCGCTCACCACGATCTCGGCAATGATCTTGTCCGCTTCCGGGTAGAGTTCCTGCACGTAGTCGCTGGTGGCCATGCCGGAGGTGGAGGACTGACTGCCCCAGTTGTAATCGGCGTACATCTCCACCCGCTCCACTTCCACGGGGTTGGCCTTGGTGCGGTGCTGCTTCCAGGCGTAGAGCCCGCCGCCGATGCCGCCCCCCACGATGGCGACGGTCAGCACGCCCGCAAGGATCCGTTTTACTGTTCTGTTCATAAACGCCTCCTCACAGGATCTTCCCGTCGCGGATGCGCAGGATCCGTTCCGCGTGCGACGCGATGTCCGCGTCGTGGGTGATCATCACGATGGTAATGCCCTCGCCGTTCAGGCGGGAAAAGAGTTCCATGATCTGCTCGCCGGAAGCCGAATCCAGCGCACCGGTGGGCTCATCCGCCAGCAAAAGCTTCGGGTTGTTCACAATGGCGCGGGCAATGGCCACGCGCTGGTTCTGGCCGCCGGAAAGCTGCGTGGGCTTGAAGTTGAGCCGGTCGCCCAGCCCCACGCGTTCCAGCGCTGCCTGCGCGCGCTCGAGGCGCTCTTTTTTGCGCACGCCTGCATACAATAGCGGCAGCGCCACGTTCTCGATGGCGCTCTGCCGTGAGAGCAGGTAGTAGCTCTGGAAGACAAAGCCGATGGAGTGCAGACGGACGTCCGACATCTGCCGGTCTTTTAACGACAGGATGTCCTGCCCGTCCAGCACGTAGGAGCCGGAGGTGGGCCGATCCAGGCACCCGATCACGTTCATCAGCGTGGTCTTGCCGGAACCGGACGGCCCCATGATGGCCACGTACTCGCCCTCTTCCACCGAGAGCGACACGTCCTTTAAGACCGGCACTTCCAGTTTTCCCTGCTGGTACGTCTTGTAGATGTGTTCCAGGGAGAGGATCATTCCATCCCACCTCCCATCATAGCGTCCGAATAGTGGATGGCGTTCATGCCGGGCGCCACGTTCTCTTCCGGATAGGCGATGTAATCGTCCGCCGTCAGGCCGTCCGTGATCTCGTACTCGAACAGATCCTCATCGTAGTCGCCAAGCGTCACTTCGCGCTTCTCGATGCGGCCGTTCTTTTCGGCCCACACATAGGCCTTCTCATCTTCGATCATCAGGAAATCCTCCGACAGCCACAGGCCCGTCTTCGGCTCGAATCCGTCATCCGGCTCCACGAACACATGCTGGCCGAGCATCAGCTCATCGAACGAATCCAGCACCACGTAGAAATAGTAATAGGTAGCGGACGTGCCGGTCTCCGGGCCGTACCACCCCTGCTGGGGATCCTCGGCGGTGTTCTCGCGGTCGATCTTCTCTACATAACCGTTCCAGAACTGCTCCGGATCCACGCGGGAGACCACGCGCATGGGCATGCCTTCGTAGATGGCGCTCATGTTCAGCTCGCTCACCTTGCACTGGATGTGGTAGTTGCCCGCCTGCAGGATGCTGAGGAAGTGCGTCTGCCCGTCGTAGGACTGCGCCGCGTTCTCGTTCAGCGACTTCACGGTGCCGTCGATCTCGCTGGTCACGGTGATGTTCTCGAGCGACTTCTCGATCTGGTGGATCTGGTTGTCCTTCAGCGTCAGGTTGTACTGCGCTGTGCGCACCTTCAGCTCCAGTTCCTGCAGCCCCAGCAGGTAATCCGGCGTATCCTTTTTGGTCTGCTTCTGCCACTCCGTAATCTGGCTCTGGTACATGGCGATCTCGTTTTCGATGCCTTCCTTCTCCAGCTGCGCGGACTGCAGTTCCAGGTCGATCTGCTCGCGGTCATAGGAGAACAGCGGATCACCCGCCTTCACCTCCTGGCCTTCCTCCACGTAGATCTCGGCCACCTTTTTGGAAGCGTCCGGATCGATGTCCATGGTCTTCTGCGCCTGCACCACGCCGGCATAGGCCTCCGGACGCCCCATGAAGGAGCCTGTGATCACGGACACGCGGTCCACGTAGACATCGCCCTCCGCCTTTGGCGCACCGGCGCCTTCGCGCAGGAAAAACCACCAGCCGGCAAACCCGGCCGCAGCGAGAAGCACCACCGCCAGGGCGATGATCAGGCCTGTTTTCTTCTTCATAAACTACCTCCCGACGGAGCCTGTTTCCGCTCCGGTCATTCGCGGGCCAAACGGTCCAACCGTCTAACGGACAGACGGCTTTTCCCGCTTCGCACACAACGGGTATTCTACCATATTTCCTCACGTGCTGCTGTTTAAATATTCTTTAATAAAGCTTAAAGAACAGGGCAATCTGCCCAAAACCGTATTTATGCTTTTTTTGGCTTGCTTTGCCCGGTCTTTTCGGGTATCATCAGGAAAACCGTTTTTGCGGTTTTGAACAATTTTGACAGGAGACCGTATGTCCGAACTTTCCTACAACAAAGCCCTTCACCTCGGCCAGGCGGAATACCGCCGCCGGCTTGCCGCCGGGCAGTATCCGTATCTGCCCACCTTTGAGGACGCCAAGGCGTCCATTTCCACCGACACCGAAGTCAACCTCGGCCTGGTCAACATTCCGGCCGAGCGCATCGTCGGCACCTATTCGGCCGGCCGCCGCACCGCCTTCGCGCCCAACTTCATGCCGCTGCTCCCGTTCAAGTCGGAGTTCGGCACCAAGTGGTCCCAGCTCGATGACGCCTCTGCCGATGAAGGCATAAGGGATCCCATCAAGGCGGTGGAATTCCTCAACCACTACTACGTCATCGAAGGCAACAAGCGCGTCTCGGTGCTCAAGTTCTACGGCGCCGCGGAAATCCCCGGCGAGGTGCGCCGCATCATGCCGCGCAAGAGCGATATCCCGGTGGTAAAGATCTACTACGAGTTTGTGGATTTCTACCGCCGCAGCGGCGTCAACTACCTGTGGTTCCGCGAGATGGGCAGCTTTGACAAGCTGGAGACCATGGTCACCGGCGAGGAGCGCCGCCCGTGGACGGAGCAGGAAAAGATTGACCTGCACACCCTCTACACGCGGTTCCGCCAGGCTTTCCGCCAGAAAGGCGGCGAGCACCTGGGCGTGGAGCCGGGCGATGCGCTGATGCGGTATCTCGCCGTGCACCCGTACGAAGAGACGAAAAACGCCCTGCCGGATGAGATCGCGGACAACCTCGGCAAGATGTGGGATGAGATCGAGCTGATCACCCGCACGGATACCATCTCGCTGCTGATGGCGCCCGCCGAGGAGCCGGAAAAGAGCCTGATCTCCCGCATCTTCTCGCCGGGCCCACAGAAGCTGAAGGTCACCTTCATCAACGCGCGCACGCCGGACGCTTCGGGCTGGACCTACGCCCATGAGCTGGGCCGCCAGCACCTCTCGTCCGTCTTCGGCAGCCGCGTGCAGACGGAAGCCGTCAACAACATCAACACCGAGGAAGCCGCCGCCGAAGCCATCGAGGCGGCTGTCGCCGGCGGGAGCGATCTGATCTTCACCACCACCCCGCGCCTGATGGTGCCCAGCCTCAAGGCGGCCATCGCCCACCCGAAGGCCCGCATCCTCAACTGCTCGGTCAACGCCTCGCACAAGTACATCCGCAGCTACTACAGCCGGCTGTACGAGGCCAAGTTCCTGATCGGCATGATCGCGGGGACGCTCTCCGAGAACAACCGCGTGGGGTACCTCGCGGACTACCCGATCTTCGGCATGACCGCCAACATCAACGCCTTCGCTTTAGGCGCCCGCATGGTGAACCCCCGCACGCGGGTGTTCCTGGACTGGTCCACGCGCGAAGGGTTTGACGAGGCGGAGTTCATCCGCCAGTCCGAGATCTCGTATCTGTCCACGCGCGACATGGTGGTGCCGGAGGATCCGGTGCGCCACTTCGGCCTCTACTCCCTGCCCGGGCAGGACAATCTGGCCGCCCCGCTGCGCAACTGGGGGAAGCTGTACGAGCACGTGGTGCAGTCCGTCTTTTCGGGCACCTACGATGATCCGGCGCACGAATCCGACAAGGCCCTCAACTACCTGTGGGGCATGTCGGCCGGCGTCATCGACCTGATCTACTCCCGCCGCCTGCCGGCCACCGTGGTCAGGCTGGTGGAATACATGCGCACGTCCATCGTGAACGGCACCTTCGATCCGTTCTCCGGGCCGCTCTACGCGCAGGACGGGACGCTCATGTGTGCGCCCGGCCACTCCCTCTCTCCGGAGGAGGTGCTGACCATGACATGGCTGGTGGACGGTGTGGAAGGCATCATCCCGCCCACCGAAAAGCTGAACGAGGAGGCCCGCCGCCTGGTGGAAACCCAGGGGCTTGAGGCGCCGTCCCACGGCGCAGAAGAAACGGAGGCTTAAATGTGAAGATCCTTTTCGTCTCCGATGTGGAGTCAAAAGCGCTCTGGGACCATTACCTGCCGGAACGTCTGGCCGATGTGGACCTGATCGTCTCCTGCGGCGATCTGGCGGCTTCCTATCTCTCGTTTTTAGCCACCATGGCCCACTGCCCCGTGCTCTACGTGCCCGGCAACCACGACAAGACCTACGGCATCCGCCCGCCGGAGGGGTGCGTGAACATTGACAGGACCATCTACACGCACCACGGCATCCGCATCCTGGGCCTGGGCGGCTCCATGCGGTATCTGGGCGGCCCCCACCAGTACACGGAGAACCAGATGAAGCTGCGGATCCTCGCTGCCACGCCCCGCATCAAGCGGGCGCGCGGGTTTGACATCCTGGTCACCCATTCGCCCATCCGCGGCATCGGCGACGGCGAAGACCTCCCCCACCGCGGCTTCTCCTGCCTCCAGCCCCTCATCGAGCGCTACCGCCCCGCCTACCATGTGCACGGACATGTGCACGAGGGGTACGGGAAGGAATTCATGCGGGAAGCGTCACTCGGAACCACACGGATCATCAATGCGTGTGAGAAGTATTATCTGGAGGTGGACGAGGAGGCGCTGGAGGATCGGACGAGGCTGGCGGGGAATAAATGCAGATGGAGGGACGGGTCTGAATTGAAACAAAAGGATTAATAGCAACGGCTCCGGATTCCCTCACCGCTTCATCCTCGCTCCTTGCTTTTTTGCCTCCGCCAAATGCCCGCCCCTCCCGCCTCCATCAGGGCGGGTCGGCTCCGGGGCGGGCGGCATCCGGCAAAAAAGCGGGCGTCGCTCGCAGGCGCGGTTCGGGAACACCGGAGCCTGTGTAATTCCTGCCCCTCCTCATCCTCCCGCCTAAAGCGGAAAAGCAGGCGTGTCGCGGGAAACCAGCAGACGTAAACACCCGCAAGCGGCAAGCCGCTTGCGGGTTTTATATGCCACGTATTAACCTGGCGAAAGATATAACGTTCTTTGCAGAAATCGGCAGCGCCTCATGCGCTGCCGATTGTCTGCATCTAAATGGTTTCCCGCGTCACCCCCTGCTCTATGGGGTGGCGACGGGCGGTGAGATATTGTGGTGGGACGAGGACCTCTGAAAAAAAGACGGCCAACCATCTCCTCTTCATTTCGTCGTACTTCCGAACCCTCCTACCCGCACTTCCGTCGCCGCATCATCTTCCGTCACTCCGAATGGCACAAACACCCCCTGCGCAAACCCCTCTCCTGCCCTGATCACACAGGTCTTGCCTTCCTTCGAATCATTGGTGAGGGGCACGAAGATATGCCCTTCGTTCTTCGCGAAGTAGTAGTCGCTGTCGATCACGCCCACGGTATTGTTGAGCTGCAGGCGGTAGCGCATGCCGAGGCCGCTGCGCGGGAAGATAAGCAGCACCCACCCTTCTTCCATGCGCACGCGCAGGCCGGTGGGGATGAGCACGGACCGGCCGGGCTCTATGGTCACGTCCGCCGGGGTGTACAGATCGTACCCGGCCGAGCCTCTCGTGGCCCGTTTCGGAAGAGAAATGCCGGCATATAACTGCCGGCATTTCTCTTCGGGAACAGCGCCGAAGGCTTTTTTTACGCCTTCTGCAAACTGTCCGAACGACACTTTTTCAAATTGTGCGATGCCCATTACGCGCGGGACAGATACTCGCCGGTACGGGTGTCGATCTTGATCTTGTCGCCTTCGTTGACGAACAGCGGGACGTAGACCGTGGCACCGGTCTCCACCGTGGCGGGCTTGGTCGCACCGGTGGCGGTGTTGCCGGCAAAGCCGGGCTCGGTCTGCGTGATCTCCAGCTCGACGAAGAGCGGAGGCTCCACGGCAAAGACGTTGCCGTTGTAGGAGCAGATCTTGCAGGTCTCGTTCTCCTTGACGAACTTCAGCGCGTCGCCGATGTCGTTCTTGGAGAGAGCAATCTGCTCGTAAGTTGCGTTGTCCATGAAGTAATACAGATCACCGTCGTTGTACAGGTACTGCATATCCACACGGTCGATGCGGGCACTCGGGTATTTCTCAGTGGGACGGAAGGTCTTTTCCACCACGCCGCCGTTCATGATGTTCTTCAGCTTGGTGCGGACGAACGCCGCGCCCTTGCCGGGCTTCACGTGCTGGAATTCGACGATCTGATAGACGCTGCCTTCCACCTCAATGGTAATACCGTTTCTGAAATCACCTGCCGATACCATAAAGTTCCTCCTTGTTGAGAGCTAAATCCCATAAACAGAAACACTATAAACGAAAAGCCCCGCTTTTTCAAGACTTTTCGCTCATTTCCCGTTCTGACGGCGGTAAGCCGCCATCACCCACTTTTCCGGGATGCGCTTGAGGATGATCTGGATCTCCTCTTTGGGGTTGATGGGGGCCGTCAGGATGCTGCGGATGCCCGCGCGCCTGGCGCCCCAGATGTCCGTAAAGACCTGGTCGCCCACGAAGACGGCCTGCTCCGGGGTGATGTTCATCATCTCACAGGCTGCGCGGTACCCTCTTCCGGAGGGCTTGCCGGCCTTGTGCAGATAGCGGGCGCCCACCGCCTCGGCGAAAGGCTTCACCCGCGCCTCCCCGTTGTTGGAGATGAGGCAGGCCGACAGGCCGATCTCACGAAGGTGCGCAAACAGCGCGATGGCCTTCTCATCGGCCGGCGCGCCGTGCGGCACCAGGGTGTTGTCGATGTCGTAGATCACCCCGCGCACGCCCTGCGCGTACAGCGCCTCATAGTCAATGGCGTAGGCCGAATGACAGACTTCGTCCGGAAACCACCGGGAAAACGGATGCTTACTCATACTCGATGTTGGTCAGGCGGCGCACCTCGTCCGTAAAGCTGGAGATGTCCGAAAACTCGCGGTAGACCGAGGCAAAGCGGATGTACGCCACCTCGTCGATGGCCTGGAGTTTCTTCATGACCAGCTCGCCTATGGCGGTGGACAGCACTTCCTGCTTGCCTTCGGCGGACAGTTCGTTCTCCACCTGTTCCACCACGGCGTGGAGCTGCTCCATGGAGATGGGGCGCTTGTGGCAGGCGCGCATCAGCGCGGCTTCCAGCTTCTGGGCGTTGAACGGCTCACGCGTCTGATCCTTCTTGACCACCACCAGCGGGAAGCGCTCGGTGCGCTCATAGGTGGTGAAGCGCTTGCCGCAGGTCTCGCACAGGCGCCGGCGGCGGATCTCCGTATAATCCTCGGACGGGCGCGAGTCGATGACGCGCGATTCGATGTTGCCGCAGTACGGGCATTTCATAGGGCTCCTCCTCTCCGGCCGTGCCGGGGGTCAGTCTTTTGCGGGCGGACGGGATGGACCGGCCCGCACTCAGTCCAGATGGAACAGCGGCACCAGAGGTTTGGTCACCGGCGAGTTGTCGGGGTTGGTCTCCATGATGTCCGCCATGTAGTCCCACCACTTGCGGTTGATGGCCGTATCCGCGCCGGCGGCCCACTTGGCCTCATCTTCGATCTCGATGTAGCCGAACAGCGTCAGGTTTAGCACTGTTGCAATGCCGATATTATGCCTGTCCGCTATGAGAGAAAACAGAAGCAGGATGGCATTTGCTATTAAATAAAGCGTTCCGAACGAAATGGGGATCACCATGTTCAGTCCGCTCATCAGCGACTGGAACGGATCCACGCCCAGCGCTGCCGCCTTGAACACGCCCACCGCCGCAGCGCAGACAAGAACCCCGATCAGTGACATTGCAATTCTCTTTTTTAACATTTTTATTTTCTCCTGGGTCTGTAGTATTAGCATGTCT
>CAMJGH010000076.1 GCA_946405185.1 uncultured Lachnospiraceae bacterium | reverse complement strand
GTCGGCTCCGGGGCGGGCGGCATCCGGCAAAAAAGCGGGCGTCGCTCGCAGGCGCCGGATAAGGGACGCCGGTGCCGCCGCATTTGTCGGTGCACGCCACCGCATCGGAAAAAGCAGGTTGGTTCCGGGAAACCAGTATGGCAGGCCTGCCCATTCCGCAAGCGGAGCGGGCATCCTGCAAAAAAGAAGATGTTTGTTTGGGAGGGTGCGCCTGCACCCGAGGGCAAAAACAAGCTCCGCACCTCGTGTGCGGAGCTTGTGTCGTATCTGGTTTCCCGCGTAATTCCTGCTTTTTCCGGCACCGCACGGAGAGGAGCGATAACGCAGCGGCCGGAGATTCCGAAAGTGCCTGCGTCCCGGACACGCGCCTGTAGGGCGACGTGAAGCCTTCCCGCCGGATGCCGCCCGCCCCGGAGCGCCCCGGTCGTGACTTCCCTTGAGACGGTACTACACCCGACTTTCACGAGGGGCGTGGGAGGGGTGTGGCAGCAGAGGCGGAGGCGGGAAGGCAAGGAGCCCGTACGAAGCGTGGAGGGACTGCAGGCACTGCGGAAAGACTTATCCGGTGGAGTTAATTAAAAACCGTGTGGTGCGCCAGCTCCGTCTGCTCTGTGATCGGCGCCAGCGTATATCCTTCGGCCAGCAGCGTCTCTATGATCGCCGGCATCGCATCGATCGTCGTGGAGTGGGTATCGTGCAGCAGCACGATGGCATCCTTATTGAGCTTGTGCACGCCGTCGATGACGTTCGCATACACCTGCTCGGCGGTCAGCCCTCCGTTGCCGTCTCCGGAGGAGACGTTCCAGTCACAGTAGCGCAGGCCGCGCTCGGTGACGGCGGCGACGAGGCGCGTCATGATGCCGGCGGTGTAGTCCGCGCTCTTCTGGTTCGAAGACCCGCCCGGGAAGCGAAGGAGAGTGGGGCGGAAGCCGGCCTGCTGCTCCACCACGGAAGCCATCTGGTCAAAATCCGCAAAGAACCCTTCCTCGGTGATGTAGATCACACTGTAGTCGTGCGTGTAGCTGTGGACGCCCACGGTGTGGCCGCGGCGGGCTTCCTCGCCGATGAGCGGCGCGTACTCGGGGAAGGCGCCCGTCACAAAGAACGTCACCTTGACGCCGTACTGGTCCAGGATGTTCAGCAGCCGCTCCGTGTTCTCGCAGGGACCGTCATCGATGGTCAGATAGACGGTGCGGCCGTTGGGGGCGACGGCAACGGGGGCTTCCGTGGCCGGAGGTTCCGGCGCAGCCGTCTCCGGCGGGGCCGGCGGCGTTTCGGCCGCCACCACCGAGACCGTACGGATCAGCGTGGCACTGTTGCCGGCCATATCCTCCACGTAGTAGCCGATGTGGTAGGTTCCCGGCACCCACTCGGCCGGAATGCCGGAGACGACCACGCGGTCCGTGATATCGCCGTCCACATCGTCCGAAGCCGTATAGCCGGGCTCGGTGTAGGGGTTGCCTTCCGTGATGGAAAGCGCCTGCTCCCCGTTCAGCGTGATGACGGGTGCGGTGGTATCCGGCACCGGGCTTTCCGGCACGGGCGCTTCCGACGCGGCCGGCGTACCGTTCTCCGATGCCCCCGGAGTATTGCTTTCGGCTTCAGAAGTGCCGGGAAGAGAGGCCGGAAGGGATTCCGGCAGGGAAGGGGCGCGGCCGGTGGCAGAGGTGTGCGTCTCCGCCTGTTTGGAGGAGGAAGGCATGGGCGTTTCATCGCCCAGCTTTCCCAGAGCGGCATAGATCACGATCACGGCGAGAGAGAGGATGACCACGGCAGCCAGCGTTCCGATGGCCAGCTTCCGGCGCTGACGGCGGGCGATCTGTGCGGGCGTGTTGTTTTTCAAGGCAGTCTCCGATCAGAAGAGGTGGGCTGTCGGACAGCCCGGATTCTCATGTATTTATAGATAGTGTACCATAACAGGACGAGATGGTCAAAGGCTCTGCGGGAACCCTCTGTATTGTTTTTAACGGCTTGCCCGGAGAGCCTCCGTATTCGTTGACAATCGGATTATCTATGATACAATGTATCTCGCGTCCGCCCGGTGCCGTAAGCGCTTACACACAGGGCGTCCGCGCTGTAACCCGCCGGCTGTCTGCGGCTTAGCCGCTGAAAGGAACTCGCAACATGAAACACCTTGTACGCAAAGCAGTGGCTCTCTGCCTGGCCATCACGCTGGCCTTCGGCATGACGGCCTGCGGTGAGAAGAAGCAGGAGGAGACGGAGACCATCGTCAACATCGGCGCCACGGACTCCTTGGGCTTTGTCAACCCGCTCCTCATGGACTGGACCTTCTCCAACTATTACACCATCAGCCAGATGTTTCTGCCGCTGGTGCGCATGAACCCGGATTTCTCCACGGACTACTGCCTGGCGGAATCCATCACCACCGAGGACAACATCAACTTCACGGTGAAGCTGCGCGACGACGCCAAGTGGTCGGATGGCGAGCCCATCACCGCGCAGGACGTGGTCTTCACATTCCTGAAGATGAGCAGCCCCGAAGTGGCCAACTACAACTTCGACTTCTCCGTGTTCCAGGGCATGGAAGAGGGCCTTTCGCCCTCCGGTGCCACCGAGATCGCGGGCATCGAGGCTTCCGGCGAGAAGACGGTGATCTTCCGCACCGAGTGGCCCATCGCCCTGAACACCTTCATCAACAACCTGCTGACCTGGATCTGCATCATCCCGGAGCATGTCTTAAAGGACGTGGCCTCCGCGGACCTGCCCACCAGCGAGTTCTTCAGCAAGCCCACCGTGGTCTCCGGACCGTACTTCATGGACAGTTATGATCTGGAGCACTTCGTGTCGTTCCACGCCAACGAGAACTACTTCGGCGGCGCGCCCAAGATCGACAAGCTCAACCTCCGCATCGTGCAGCCGTCCGAGATCCTGGCCGGCCTGAAGAACGGCGAGATCGACATCGTGCTCCCGGCCATGGGCAACATCACCACCGAGGACCGCGAGGCCGTTGAGAAGCTCGAAGGCGTCAAGTCTGTGTACGCGGCGCCCATCACCAACGAGATGACCTTCATCAACACGCAGAAGATCACGGATCCGCGCGTGCGCCAGGCCATCGTGTATGCCATCGACCGTGAAGCGCTGGTGCGCGATCTGCTCAAAGGCCACGGGGAGGTGACCGACGGGTTCCTCTGCAGCGCCAGCCCGTACTTCTCGGAAGACAAGGCCGTTACCCCGTATGATCCGGCCAAGGCCAAGGAACTGCTGGCGGAAGCCGGGTGGGATGGCTCGCAGGCCATCGAGTACTACGTCAGTTCCAACGACGACACCGTCATCAAGGCCGCCCAGATCATGAAGGTGCAGCTGGAAGAGGCGGGCATCACCATCAACATCCACACCGTGGACTTTGCCACGCTGATGGATGTGGGCGGCTCCGGGGAAGTGGACATGTTCTCGGTGCAGTACACCATCACCCCGAACGACTACTACTCCGATCTGCAGGGCCTCATCGACATGGAAGGCTCCTGGACCGGCAGCTACTATAATGAAGAAGTGCACAACCTCCTGCTGGAAACGCAGGTGGCGGACGAGTCGGAACTGAAGGGCATCTATGCGCGCCTCGACGCGATCATGACCGAAGAAGTGCCGGTGTTCCCGCTCTACTTCATGAGCAACCTGGGCGTGGTCTCCGACCGGCTGGTGAACGCCGAGCCGTCGTTCTACGGCCCGCTCAACAACGTGCAGAACTGGGAAGTCAAGTGAAAACGGAAGTGACGAACAACAGCCAGGATCTCATCCTGTCGGTCGAAGGCCTGACGGTCTGCTTCACGGGCGATACCGGGAAGCGGACCGTGACCGACGGCATCACCTTTGCGGTGCGGCAGGGCGAGACACTGGGCATCGTGGGGGAGTCCGGGTGCGGCAAGAGTGTGACCAGCCTCGCCGTGATGGGGCTCCTGCCCAAAAACGGCCGCGCGGAGCAGGGGAAGATCCTGTTCCGCGGGGCCGATCTTTTGATGATGTCCGAAAAGGAGCTGGATGAGATCCGCGGGGCGGATCTGACCATGGTCTTTCAGGACGCGCTGGCGGCGCTCAACCCCGTCTTCACCGTGGGAAACCAGCTGGTGGAGGTCATCCGGAAGCACCGCGAGAAAGACAAAAAGAAAGCCCGCGCCATCGCGGAGCGGATCCTCGCGGAAGTGGGGCTGCCGGACCCGGCACAGGTGCTCAAAAAATACCCGGGCGAGCTCTCGGGCGGGCAGCGGCAGCGCGTGATGATCGGCATGGCCCTGGCCTGCGGACCGAAGCTTCTGATCGCGGATGAGCCCACCACGGCGCTGGATGTGACCATCCAGGCGCAGATCATGGATCTGATCGGGCGCGTGGCGGCCGAAGAGGATATGTCCATGATCCTGATCACCCACGACATCGGCCTGGTGGCGCAGACGGCGGACCGGGTGCTGGTGATGTACGCGGGGCAGATCATCGAGGAGGCGCCGGTGCGGGAACTGTTCCACCACCCGCTGCACCCCTATACGCAGGGGCTTCTGGCCTCGGCGCCGGGGCTTTTGGACGCGCAGGAGCGGCGGCTGGCTTCCATTCCCGGCATGGTGCCGGAGGATTACTCGGACATGACGGGCTGCCGGTTCTTTGACCGGTGCCCGAAGAAGTGCCGGCAGTGCCACGAAGCGCAGGAGCGCCGCGAGGTGACCCCCGGCCATTTTGTGCGGTGCCTGCGGGCGGAGGAGGCGGACCATGAGTAAAAAGGACGTCCTGCTGTCGGCCACCGGCCTGACAAAACTCTATCCGCTGAAGAATTCCGCCTTCCTGCCGTCGCGCCGTCAGGCCGTCCACGCGGTGGACGGGGTGGACATCACCCTGTACGCCGGCGAGACGCTGGGCCTGGTGGGCGAGTCCGGGTGCGGCAAATCCACGGTGGGGCGCCTTCTGGTGGGGCTGGAAGCGCCCACAGCAGGCGAAGTGCGCTACCGCGGCATCTCCCTGGCGGACCATTCGAAGGCGGCGGTGGAGCAGTACCGCACGCGCCTGCAGATGATCTTTCAGGATCCGTATTCGTCATTGAACCCACGCAAGCGCATCGCGGACATCCTGGCGGAGCCCATGCTCTACCACAAACTGGTCACGCCCGGGGAAGTCTCGGCCCGCGTGGAATCGCTGCTTTCGAGCGTCGGCCTGCCCAAGTCGGCCGCTGCCCGCTACCCGCACGAGTTTTCGGGCGGTCAGCGCCAGCGCATCACCATCGCCCGGGCGCTGTCGCTGAATCCTGAGGTGATCATCTGCGATGAGCCGGTCTCGGCGCTGGATATGTCCATCCAGGCCCAGATCCTGAATCTTTTAAAAGACCTGCAGGAAGAGTACGGGCTGACGTATCTGTTCATCGCCCACGGGCTGGGTGCCGTGCACTATGTCTCGGCGCGCACGGCCGTCATGTATCTGGGCAAGATCGTGGAAGAAGGCCCTTCGCGCGAGGTGTTCGTCCATCCGGCGCATCCGTACGCGCAGATGCTGATCGGTTCCGTCCCGCAGGCGGATCCGGACAGCCCGCCCGTGAAAGTCCTCTCGGGCGAGGTGCCCTCGGCCGTCAGCCTGCCGAAAGGCTGCCGGTTTGCGGACCGCTGCCCGTTTGCAAAGCCGGTCTGCTTTGAACAGGAGCCGGAGCTTACGGCACTGCCGGCGGATCCGGCGCACCGGGTGGCCTGCCATCTGGCCGGGCAGAAAGGAGGGAGCGTATGACGCGGTATATCCTCAAGCGTCTGGGCGTCGCGCTGATCGTTCTCTTCGGCATCACGGTGATCGACTTCTTCATCATGACGCTCGCCGGCAACCCGGTGGAGATCCTTTCCGGCGGCCCCAAAGTGTCCGAGGCCATGCTGGCGCAGCGCGCCGAGAACCTCGGCCTGAACAAGCCGGTCTACGTGCAGTATGTCAACTGGCTGAACGCCGTGCTGCACGGGGATTTCGGGTACTCTTACAAAACCTATGAGCCGGTCTCTCAGATGATCCGCGCGCGTCTGGCGCCCACCCTGATCTTAATGGGCACGTCGCTGGCGCTGTCGCTCGTCATCGCGGTGTCGGCCGGCATCTACGCGGCGGTCCACCGCCGGTCGGCGGGGGATTACGCCGTGGTCACGGGGGCGTTTCTGGGCCAGAGCGTGCCGCAGTTTTTCCTGGCGCTCGTGCTCATCGCCGTTTTCTCCGTGAACCTCGGGTGGCTGCCGTCTTCCGGCATCCGCAAGCTTGGCTCCGCCGGCAGCGGCGTGCAGTTCCGGTATCTCATCCTGCCGTGCCTGGTGCTGGCCTTCGGCATGGCCGGGTCCAACATCCGCTACATCCGCTCGGCCATGCTGGAGATCCTCAACAAGGATTACCTGCGCACGGCCCGCGGCAAAGGCCTGGGGCGGACGCTCGTCATCTGGAAGCACGCGCTGCGCAACGCCCTCATCCCCATCATCACCGTGATCGGCATGGAGATCCCGGGGCTCTTCGGCGGTTCGATCATCATTGAGCAGATGTTCGGCTGGCAGGGGCTGGGGCTGATGACCATGAATGCCATCTTAGGGCGCGACTACCCGGTGATCATGGCCATGTGCCTGATCTCGGCCGTGGTGGTGCTGGCGGCCAACCTGATCACCGACATCCTGTATGCCGTGGCGGATCCCACGGTGCGCCTGGAGTAAGCTATGGAAGAGAGTTACATCCGTTCCGTCGCAAGGCGGTTCTCCTATCATAAAGCGGGCATGGTCAGCCTGGCGGTGGTCATCCTCATCGCGGCGGCGGCGCTTTTGGCGCCCGTGATCGCGCCGTACGGGTATGAAGACATCGTCGGCGGCATCTCGCAGCCGCCGGGGCCGGGGCACCTCCTCGGCACGGACGGCATCGGCCGCGACATGTTCTCCCGGCTTCTGTACGGCACGCGCACGTCGCTGTTCGTGGGGCTGGCGGCAACGCTTCTGTCCACCGCGGTGGGCGTGGTGCTGGGGCTGGTCGCCGGGTACTTCGGCGGCATCTGGGACATGATCCTGATGCGCTTCACGGACATGGTCATGTCGTTCCCGTACATCCTGCTGGTGCTGGTGGCTTCGGTCATCTTCAAGCCCGGCATGTGGAACATCATCCTGATCCTCGGGTTTGTGGACTGGACCGGCGTGGCGCGCCTGGTGCGCGGCAACGTCCTGGCCGTCAAAGACGAGAACTACGTGCAGGCGGCAAGACTTGCCGGCATGCCAAGACGGCACCTGCTGTTCTCGGAGATCCTGCCGAACGTCATCGCGCCGGTGCTGGTCTTTGCCACCAGCGTCATGGCGCTCTCCATCCTGGACGAGGCGGCCTTAAGCTTTCTCGGCATGGGTGTGCAGCCGCCGGACCCGAGCCTGGGCAACCTCTTAAACGGTGCGCAGTCCCTCACGGTGCTCGGCAGCATGCCGTGGCTGTGGCTGGCGCCGGGCCTGACCATCGTGCTGCTGGTGGTCTGTGTCAACTTTGTGGGCGATGCCCTGCGCGATGCGGTGGATCCTACCACGATGCGCTGAAATTTTACGGAATTTTAAAGGGTCGGGCGGAAGAAAAGCCGTACGGCCCTGTCTGTTTATGGTACAATCAATAGTCGCGGCTCCAAACCGCCTATTTTCCATCGGGAGGTTTCCGATATGTTTACGAAAGAAGACAAGATCCGTCTCATCGAGACGCTTTCCAACGCCAACGGGCCGTCGGGCTTTGAGGACGAAGTGATCGGCATCGCCGCCGGCGTGGCGGGGGATGTCTGCGACGCCTCGCGCGACCGCATGAACAACCTCTACCTGAAGCGCCGGGACAACGGCGGCGGGCGGCCGGTCATCTGGCTGGACGCGCATTCCGATGAGGTGGGCTTCATCGTGCAGGCCATCCGTCCCAACGGGACGCTGGCGTTCCTGCCCGTCGGGGGCTGGAACAACGCCAATGTCCCCTCCTCGAAAGTGCGCGTGCGCAACGAGGACGGGGTGTGGGTGCCGGGCATCGTGGCGGCCAAGCCGGTGCATTTCATGAGTGCGGCCGAGCGCGGCAAGGCGCCGGAGTTTTCGGACATGTCCATCGACATCGGGGCCTGCAGCGCCAAAGAGGTGGAGGAGAAGTTCCGCATCCGCGTGGCGGCGCCGGTGGTGCCGGATGTGGCGTGCGAGTACGACGACGAACACGACCTCTTCCTCGGCAAGGCTTTTGACTGCCGCGTGGGGTGTGCCGCGCTGCTGGATACGCTGTACCGTCTGGCCGGCGAGGATCTGGCCTGCGACGTGGAGGCCACGCTGACCTCCCAGGAGGAAGTGGGTGAGCGCGGTGCGTCGGCGGCTGCCGGCCGCATGAAGCATGCGGACGTGTGCGTGCTGTTTGAAGGGTGTCCTGCGGACGATACCTTCACGCCGGACTATCTGATTCAGGCGGGGCTGCGCCGCGGCCCGATGCTGCGGCATTTCGACGTCTGCATGATCACCAATCCGCGCTTCCAGCGCTGGGTGCTGGATCTGGCGAAGGAGAAGGACATCCCGGTGCAGGAGGCCGTGCGCGCGGGCGGCGGCACCAACGCCGGCATCATCCACAAGCAGGAGTACGGCATTCCGTGCGTGGTCATCGGCATCCCGGTGCGCTACATCCACAGCCACCACGGGTACTGCACGCTGGAGGACTACGAGAGCGCGGTGCGGCTGGCCGTGGCCATCTGTGAGGACCTGACGGCGGAGAAACTGGCAGAGTTTTAAGTTTGTCATCCTGAGCGAGCGCAGCGAGTCGAAGGATCCCACGGGAATCCCCCGCTTCGCCCGGAATGACACAGAGGAGTGATATGGCAGAAAACAAAAAGCCGAAGATGAAGATCGGCACCATCGTGCGGGTGCTGGGCCCGCACGTGGGAGAGTACAAACGCCCGTCCATCCTCACGCCCATCTGCATGATCGCGGAGGTGGCGTGCGAAACGGTGGTGCCGCTTCTGATGGCACGCATCATCAACCTGGGCGTGGAAAAGAGCAATATGGAGGCCATCTGGACCACCGGACTGGCCATGATCGCCGTGGCGCTGTTCGGGCTGGCAGCGGGTATGCTCGGCGGCAAGTGGGGGGCTGAGGCGGCCACCGGCTTTGCCAAAAACCTCCGGGAAGCGATGTTTGACAGAGTGCAGACGTTCTCGTTTGCCAACATCGACAAGTTTTCCACGCCGTCGCTGGTCACGCGCCTGACCACGGACGTGAGCAACATCCAGAACGCCTATCAGATGATCCTGCGCATGTGCTTCCGGGCACCGGTCAGCCTCATCTCGGCCATGACGGCGGCGTTTTTCGTGAACGCCCGCATCGCGTCCATCTATCTGTACGCCGTGTTCTTCCTGGTGATCGTGGCGGGACTGCTGCTGTCTCGTTCCATGAAATACTTCCGCGAAGTGTTCCCGCGCTACGATGACCTCAACGAGTCGGTACAGGAGAATGTCTCCGCCATCCGCGTCGTCAAGGCCTACGTGCGTGAGGATTATGAGTCCGACAAGTTCCGGAAGGCGGCCGGCGCCATCTACAAACTGTTCGTGAAGGCGGAGAATTCCATTTCCTACGGCATGCCCGTCATGCAGTTCACGGTGTACGCCTGCATCATCCTGATCAGCTGGTTCGGCGCGAAGACGATCGTGGCCGGCGGCATGGAGACGGGCGATCTGGCCAGTCTCCTCGCCTACTGTATGAACATCCTCATGAGCCTGATGATGCTCACCATGATCTTCGTGATGCTGACCATGTCGCAGGCGGCCGGCGAGCGCATCGCGCAGGTGCTCACGGAAGAGAGCACGCTGAAGGATCCGGAAAAGCCCCTCACCGAGGTGCCGGACGGCGCCATCCGCTTTGATCATGTGGATTTCGCCTACACCGAAGGGTCCGGCGACAAGGTGCTGCAGGACATCAACCTGGACATCCGGTCCGGTGAGACCATCGGCATCATCGGCGCCACGGGTTCGGCCAAGACCAGTCTGGTCAACCTCATCAGCCGCCTCTACGACGTGACCTCCGGCTCCGTGTCCGTGGGCGGGCACGACGTGCGCGCCTACGATATGGAAGTGCTGCGCAACCAGGTGAGCGTGGTGCTGCAGAAGAACGTCCTGTTCTCCGGCACCATCCTGGAGAACCTCCGCTGGGGCAAGGAAGATGCCACGGAGGAAGAGTGCCGGCGCGCCTGCCGGCTGGCCTGCGCGGACGAGTTCATCGAAAAGCTGCCGTACGGCTATGAGACGAAACTGGAGCAGGGCGGCACGAACGTCTCCGGCGGGCAACGCCAGCGCCTGTGCATCGCCCGCGCGCTCTTGAAGGACCCGAAGGTGCTGATTCTCGATGATTCCACGAGTGCCGTGGACACCGCCACGGATGCGAAGATCCGCAGGGCGTTCGCCGAGGAGATCCCGGACGTGACGAAGATCATCATCGCCCAGCGTATTGCCAGCGTGGAGAGTGCGGACCGCGTGATCGTCATGGAAAACGGGCGCGTGGCGGCCTTCGATGCGCCCGAACGGCTGCTGGAGACCAGTCCGATCTACCGCGAAGTCTACGAATCGCAGACGAAAGGGTCCGGTGACTTTGATGAGAGAGGGGGTGAGCTGTAATGGCGGATAACGATCAGAAGAGCAAACAGCAGACTCCCGGCCGCATGCCG
The DNA here is from genome assembly GCA_946405185.1 of uncultured Lachnospiraceae bacterium. Lineage (GTDB taxonomy): Bacteria > Bacillota > Clostridia > Lachnospirales > Lachnospiraceae > CAKQHB01. Next base: position 2,640 of record CAMJGH010000076.1, on the reverse strand, counting down.
CGCGGTGTCCCCATGAAGAACATGGTCAAGAACCCCGGCAAGGTGCTGGGGCGGCTCATGGGCATGGTCATGAAGCGCTATTGGTTCGCCTATGCCATCGTGCTGGCCTGCATCGTGGTCAGTGTCCTGGCCAATGTCCGCGGCACCATGTTCACCAAGACCCTCATCGACGACTACATCCGGCCGTTAATGGGCCAGCCCAGCCCGGATTTCGGGCCGCTGGCGGCAGCCATCGGCCGCGTGGCGGTGTTTTACCTGATCGGCATCCTGGCGGCGTTCGCCCAGAACCGCATCATGATCGTCGTGTCGCAGGGGTTCCTGCGCGATATCCGCATCGACCTGTTCGACCGCATGGAAAAGCTGCCGCTGCGCTACTTTGACAGCACCACGCACGGCGACATCATGTCGGTCTACACCAACGACATCGACACACTGCGCCAGATGGTCAGCCAGTCGCTGCCGCAGATGGTCAACTCGGCCATCACGCTGGTCAGCGTCCTGGTCAGCATGATCAGTTTAAGCCTTCCGTTAACGGGCGTGGTGCTGGTGATGAGCGTGCTGATCTTCATCGTCTCGCGAAAGATCGCCAGCCAGTCCGGGAAGTACTTCATGGAACAGCAGAAAAACCTCGGCGACCTCAACGGGTTCGTGGAGGAGCGCATCTCCGGCCAGAAGGTGGTCAAGGTCTTCTGTCACGAAGAGAAGAGCATCGAGGAGTTCCGCGAGAAGAGCGGGAAGCTCTTTGAGAGCGCCCGCCGCGCCAACACCTTCGTCAACTTCATGGGGCCCATCAACGCTCAGCTGGGCAACCTCATGTACGTGGTGACGGCCATCGCCGGCGGCTACCTGGCCTTAGGCGGCATCGGCGGGTTCACGGTCGGGTCGCTGGTCAGTTTCCTGACATTCACCAAGAGCTTCAACGGGCCCATCAACCAGGTGACTTCCCAGATGAACTCCATCATCATGGCCTTAGCCGGCGCGGAGCGCATCTTTGCCATGATGGATGAGAAGCCCGAGACGGACGAAGGCACCGTGACGCTGGTCAACGCGAAGCGCGAAGCCGACGGGTCGGTTACGGAGACGGAGGAGCGGACGGGCCTGTGGGCCTGGAAGAAGGTGACGGAAGAGGGCGCGAAGTACCGCGAACTGGCGGGCGATGTGCGCTTTGCCGATGTGGACTTCGGGTACGTTCCGGAAAAGACCGTGCTGCATGACATCAACCTGTTTGCCAAACCCGGCCAGAAGATTGCGTTCGTCGGCTCGACGGGTGCCGGCAAGACCACCATCACTAACCTGATCAACCGGTTTTACGACATTCAGGAGGGTGAGATCCTCTACGACGGCATTCCGGTGGCGGACATCAAAAAGAACGACCTGCGCCGGTCGCTCGGCATCGTGCTGCAGGATACGCACCTGTTTACCGGCACGGTGGCGGAAAACATCCGCTTCGGGAAGCTGGACGCCACCGATGAAGAGGTGCGCGCGGCGGCAAAGCTGGCCGGCGCGGACGGCTTCATCCGCCGGCTGCCGGAGGGGTACGATACGGTGCTCAAGGGCGACGGTTCCAACCTCAGCCAGGGCCAGCGGCAGCTGCTCGCCATCGCCCGCGCGGCCGTAGCCGATCCGCCGGTGCTGATCCTCGATGAGGCCACCAGCTCCATCGACACGCGCACCGAGCGCATCGTGCAGGAGGGCATGGACCACCTGATGGCCGGCCGCACCACGTTCGTGATCGCCCACCGGCTTTCCACCGTGCGCAACGCGGACTGCATCATGGTGCTCGAGCAGGGCCGCATCATCGAGCGCGGCACGCACGACGAACTGCTTGAGGAAAAGGGCCGGTACTACCAGCTGTATACGGGCCTGACGGCGTAAGAACGGAACTTTCCGGAAATCGCCGGAATTATTTCCGTTATAGCATGCTAACAGCGCGGAGATTCCGTTGACCGGACGGCGTGGCTTGTGGTATTATGTTACGCGGTTCAAAACCGTTTTTTGACTGTTTCAGAAAGAGGTGAAGATTATGGCAGTGCTGGATCTTGAAAAGTATGGCATCACCGGTGTCAAAGAGATCATCTACAACCCGTCTTATGAAAAGCTCTTCGAAGACGAGATGGATCCCACCCTCACCGGGTTTGACAAAGGCGTCCTGACCGAGCTGGATACGGTGAACGTCATGACCGGCATCTACACCGGCCGTTCGCCCAAAGACAAGTTCATCATCATGGACGAGAACTCCAAGGACACCGTGTGGTGGACCACTCCGGAGTATCCGAACGACAACCATCCGGCTTCCGTGGAGACCTGGGAAGAACTGAAAAAGCTGGCCAAGGCGGAACTCTCCGGCAAGAAGCTCTACGTCGTGGATACCTTCTGCGGCGCCAACAAGGACACCCGCATGGCGGTCCGCTTCATCATGGAAGTAGCATGGCAGGCACACTTCGTGACCAACATGTTCATCCGTCCCACCGCGGAAGAACTGGAAAACTACGAGCCGGATTTCGTCGTCTACAACGCCTCCAAGGCCAAAGTGGAAAACTACAAGGAACTCGGCCTCAACTCCGAGACCTGCGTGGCCTTCAACATCACCTCCCGTGAGCAGGTCATCCTGAACACCTGGTACGGCGGCGAGATGAAGAA
>CAMJGH010000075.1 GCA_946405185.1 uncultured Lachnospiraceae bacterium | reverse complement strand
TCACTTCTTTGAAATCTTCGGGCTTGTTTCTTCTGCCGTGCACCGGTTCCATCAAGGCATACCAGTAAGGAACCGTTGTTCCAAAATTCTCATCGTCCGGTTTCCACTCTGCATCATAGAAGGCGCAGCCATTATGATCGGTCCTCACGATATTCGGACAATAGAAAAACACCTGCGGATCCAGCGGAGAAGGCTTGGCCTTATCGATGTCATACACCAAAGGCCGCAGTTTATCGGCAAGTTCATCACCAAACATGATCCGGGCTCTTTCCTGATTCTCTATGCTTTGCTCCACCAGCCATTCAAAGGCCACGCGCAGTGCTTCCCTGTGAGATCCCGCCCCCTCATAAGGCTTATCATCACTCAACAGATGATAGTCCACTGCACCGACAAGATGATATTCACTGTCCGGATCATTTTGCTTTATATAGTCATAGAAAGCATCGTTTTCGATTCTTTTCATAAGCACACACCTGCTCAGGATGCTCCAAGAGAACCTGCCGCTCGTCTTTTGTCAGCTTCCTCTCCGGAGCTGGTCCGATGTAATTGTGAAAGGCTGCATTTTCATGTCTGCTTACAACCCCGGTTTTTCCCATCCCATATTTTTTCAGGTCTACCCGGCCGTTTTTTACTTCCACACCCTCTGCTGCCAGGCGTTTTTCCTGTGCCGCAGCACCGCCGAAAGCAAACGCTTGGGCCAGTTCCCCCTTGGTATTCACCACACGGTAACAGGGAATGGTGTCCGGATCCGGATTCCGATGGAGGGCGTTGCCCACAGCCCTGGCCCATCTCCTGTCACCGGCTGCTTCCGCTACCTGCGCATAGGTGGCTACCTGACCACAGGGGATCTGCTTTACGGCCTCGTAGATTCTCTCCGTCGGACTGGCGGATACCCGGACATCCTCTGCTTGGCTCATCGGTTCTTCCTCACCATGTCTTTTTCTCATCATCCGGGAATGTTCCGGGTCACACCGCGACGGTGCACCGGTTCCTTATCCGCTTCCGGGCTTTCATGAGCCCGTTATTATTTTCCCGTTTCTTTTGCCGCTTTCTGCCTGCGTTCCAGCATCGGCAGCAGCTCATCGTTGTACAGGAAGTCCAGGATGGCGGCCAGCGGGATGGCAAAGAGCATGCCCACGATGCCGAAGATGTTGCCGAACACGATGACGGCTGCCAGGATCAGCACGCCGGAGACGCCCAGCGAATCTCCGAAGAGTTTCGGCTTGATGACGTAACCGTCCAGGAACTGCAGCACCACCGTGAAGATGATGAAGATGAGCGCGTGGGTCGGATTGACCAGCAGCAGGATAAATCCGCCGATCACACCGCCGATGACCGGGCCGAAACTCGGGATCAGGTTGGTCACGGCCACGACCAGCGATACCAGCGGCGCGTACTGCATGCGGAAGGCCGTCATGAAGATCAGGTTGGCCACGCCGACGATCAGCGCGTCCAGCAGGGTGTAGACGATGTAGCGCGACAGGATGTCATCGCACCGCTTCAGGAAACCGGTGGTCTTCCCGTAGCTCTTCTCCGGCAGGATCGCCCGCAGCAGGCGGAAGATCCCTGTCTTGATGGAGGATTTGGCGATCAGCAGGTAAACCGACAGGATCACCGCGATCAGCGTTTCGGCCAGCGTCCGGCCGGCCGCGGTGGAGACGCTGATGATCTTGGTCGTGTTGTCTTTAAGGATGGACATCGCGGTGGCCAGCAGATCCGAAGAGGAGGCAAACAGCGCGTCCAGGTTGAGGGCCTCGGAGATGCCGAGTTCTTCCGTCAGCTCCTCCAGAGAAGCCAGATACCCGTCCATGTTGTCCAACAGCATGGAGATGCTGCTGATCAGCTGCGGGATGAGTGTGACCAGCAGGAGCACGACCGCCATCAGCACCGTAATGAGCGCGAGGGCCACGGAAAAGACCCAGCGGACCTTCCGGTTCCGGATCCATTTCCATATGGTGCGGTCATACAGCTTGGCCAGCGGGTTCATCAGATACGCCAGCACCGCGCCCAGGAACAGCGCGGAGAAATACCCCAGAAACGTGTTGACGGCTTTCAGGATAGGCGAAAGGTGTGTGAGCACCACGAACAGTGTCACGCCGATGCAGGCGGCCACCGCATAGGGGTACCAGGGCCTTTCACGCCATTTGTCTCTCATTGTCTGACCTTCCTCTCCCGCACGTACAGCAGACTGCAGAACAGCGCGTTGCTGGCTTTTCTGCGGTACGTTTCATACTCTTCCCGCCGGATGAAATACGGCTGCCCCCACGAGGAGATGCCGATCCACTCGTCGTCAAGCGACACCGCGTTGATGAAGTGCGCGTTCGTCTGCGTGGACTTGCGGTAGGTGCCGTCGGAGCGCTGCACGTAAAACGAACAGTTCACCTTGTGAAACCGCGGCGGGAAGTTGGGTCCCACGGCCAGGATGACCGGCAGATCCTTCGCAAGCATATCCGCCATGCGCGCGTAGAAGTTGCGGGCGAACACACCCCACCGGCAGCGCAGCGGGATGCGGTTTTTGCGAAAATACCAGTTCAGCCCGATGGCCAGCCGGAACCCCGTCATGCCGATGTAGGGGATGACCGGCAGGTACCAGTGCTGGAGGTGCTTCACGAAGCGGAAGTACTCGTCCTCATCGATGGGGCCTTCCCCGTCCCAGCCGGGCGGCCACTTCGGCCCCCGCCACTCCGGGTGCTGCCGCCCCAGATACAGCAGAAAATCCACCGCGCTGATCAGCCCGCAGGCCGACGCCTGAAACGTCTTTTTGGCGCCGCGCATCTGCGACCCGCCAAAGAGCACCTGGCGGCCCGCCCGGACATTCACGTATGCGCGTTTCAGACTGGCTTTCTCCGGTTTCATGACACCCTCTCCGCCCGCTTTCATCCGAACGGTAACGGTGTCAGTATAGCACGCCGGAAGCCTGTGGAAAAGAGCCCTTTATTCGCGGGTTTTGAGCACCTCGCCCAGATTCACCTGGCCGATGCGCCGCACCAGCAGCGCGTGGATGAGGAAGTACACCGCCATGATGCCCGCAAAGACCGCCGCGTAGATCCACCAGGGAAAGGTCAGGTTCATACCGCAGGCCACGTTGGCCACCAGATACGGGTAGATGGCGTCCATGATGATCTTGGACAGCGGGATGACCACGGCGCATCCCACAGCGATCAGCACCGTATGGCCTTCTTCCTGCAGGAGCGTCACGTAGGCGCATTTGTCCTCCGGCAGCACCTCGGCGCGGAAATCGTCCACGCCCACCTGCTCCGCGATGGTCCGGGCGGTCCGCTCGGAATCCCCCGTCAGCATGACCACCTTTGTAAAGCCCGCTTCTTGCAAGTCTTTGACTACTCCGGCCGCCTCTTCCCGCAGCGGATCCGCCACGGCGATCACGCCGGCCAGTTTCCCACCGATGGCCAGGTACAGAAGCAACGCGTCGGCCGGCAGGGCGTCAAACGCCTCCCGCTCCTCATCCGGCACCCGGATGCCTTCGTCCTCAAAGAGGCAGCGGCTTCCAGGAACTGTCCGCCCTTCACCGTGATCTGATACCGGCCGGCCTCCCGCATGGCCGAGAGCACCGCGATGGGCATGGCCAGCTTGACCGCGCACGAAAAATCCACCATCAGCACCGAGACGGCCCGCAGCGTGCTGCGCGTGAAAAGCCATGTCAGCGCGGAGGCCGCCAGCGTGTAGGGCACCAGGCGGTCGGCCGTGGCAAACGCGCGCACCTCGGTGGCCGACGAGAGTTTCTGCGACTCTTCGATCATCTTCACGATGGTGTCGTACCGGCCGTTTCCGGCCTGCGCACCCACGCGCACCGCGCAGTTTCCCTCTTCCACCACCGTGCCGGCGTAGACGGAGCTTCCGGCAAACCGGGCCACCGGCACCGATTCGCCGGTCAGCGACGCCTGGTTCACCATCACCTCGCCCGCCTCAATGGTGCCGTCCAGCGGGATCACAGTGCCGGTCCGAACACGGATCACATCCCCCTCCCGCACCTGGGACAGCGGCACGGACACCTCGCCGCCATGCGGATGGCCTTGTCACGGTATTCGTTTCTCAGCTGCCGGGTCTCCGGCGGCACGGCCAGCGCCTGCGTGTGCGAATCCGCCGGATCAAAGCAGGCCAGGCGTTCTGTCACCTCGGACCGCTTTCCTTCTTCATAACGGATAATGGCGCAGGCCGTGGCTTCGTGCACCGTCACGGCCGCTACCGCCGGACAGGCCAGAAGCCACCCTTCCAGTATATCCGCCGTGTTTTCCGACATCCGAACAACGGCTGCCTTCACGCGCAGCCGTCCCCGGGATTCATGTTCGATAGTAAATTTCATGGCTCCTCCGGCCGGTCAACGGTCCCTTCCGCCGGATCAGTCCTCCGTTTTCTCTTCTGCGCAGGCGTCTTCCACCACAGCGGCATCCTCCGCTGCCTGGCGTTTCTTGTTGATTTCCTTGGCATCTTCAAGGATGTCGGCGCAGTTTTCCTGCACGGCGGTGGCGCATTTGACCACCTCATCCTTCAAACGCATCCGTCAATCTTTTTCTGCAACACAAAAGACAGCCGGGGGCTTCCCGACTGTCTTCCAAAAAACGCATTATTCCATGATCTTCAGCTTCTGCAGCCGCTCCATGACCATGGCCTTCAGGTCGTCCGGCGTGAAGGTGTAGGCGGTGTTGCAGAAGTGGCACTTCACTTCGATATCCTTGCCGTCCGCGATCATCTCGCGCAGCGACTTCATGCCCACGCTGCCGACCGCCCGTCTCACCTTTTCCCGGCTGCAGTTGCAGCGGAAGGCGAGCGGCCGCTTCTCGGTGATCTCCAGGTCCATGTCACCAAGGAACCTGTACAGGATGTCCTCCGGCGCCATACCGCCGTCCAGCATCTCGGTCACGGAGGCCACGCCTTTCAGCTTCTCTTCCAGCGCCGCAATGGTCTCCTCCGCGGCGTCCGGCATCAGCTGCAAAATGAACCCGCCGGCCTGCCGGATGGTGTTCTCTTTATTTAAGAGTACGCCCAGACCCACCGACGACGGCGTCTGCTCACTGACGGCAAAATAGTACGTGATATCCTCGGCGATCTCGCCGCTGATCAGCTCGATCTGCCCGGAGTACGGCTCTTTTAAGCCCAGATCCCGGATGACTGTCAGCGTCCCGGCGCCCACCGCGCCGGACACATCCAGCTTGCCGTTCGGCTTGGCGTGGATCAGCACCGTGGGATTGCCCGGATACCCCTTGACCGTGCCGTGCGAATCCGCCGTCACCGTCAGCCCGGCAATAGGCCCGTCCGCGTCGATCTTTAACGTCAGCAGGTCCTCGTCGCCCTTCATCATGCAGCCCATCATGGCGCCGGCCGTCAAAAGCCTCCCCAGCGCCGCCGAGGCCACCGGGCTGGTGTTGTGGCGCTGCCTCGCCTCCTCCACCAGGTTTTTCGTGGTGGCAGCAAACGCGCGGATCTGCCCGCCCGCCGCCAGCGCACTCACCAGATAATCGTCTCCGGGTCTTATCTCACTCATGTCTTTCTCCTTAAGCCTTCCCCCACAGGGGAAGGTGCCGCCGCAGGCGGCGGATGAGGGTCATCCCTCTTTTCTTTTTCCTTTTTCCCGCAGGATCACCAGCCCCCGCCTCGTATCCGGGTTCCACTCATCGCCCGTGTCCGCATCGATGGCGCCCACGTAGACCATGCCGGCGCGCTCCGCGATCTGCGCGATCTGCTTGCGCGGGTAGGCGCGCTGCTCATGCAGCTCGAAATCCCGCTCGTACAGGCCGTCGCCGCGGTCGTGGAACAGGTGCAGCTCGTAGCTGTTGATGCGGTCCCGCTCATACCAGGCGTTGTCCCAGACCACCGCCGTATCGTCGTTCTCCATGAAAAACGTCCGATTGCCCAGGCAGTCGCGGAAAAAGTGTGTGGTCTTCAGATCAAACACGAACAGCCCTTCCGGGTCCAGGTAGTTGTTGACCAGCTTCAGCGTCCGGTACAGATCCTCCGGGTCCGTGAGATAGTTCATGGTGTCCGCCACGCTGACAAACGCCCGCACCGTGCCGTACAGTTCGAACGCGCGCATGTCCTGGTGCAGCCACAGGATGGGCAGCTGCCCTTCCTCCTGCGGCTGGCCCATGGCCTCTGCCAGCATCTCCTCCGACCGGTCGATGCCGATGCAGTCATACCCGGACGCTGCCAGGAGCCTGGTCATCCGGCCCGTGCCGCACCCGAGTTCCGCCACCAGGCCGTCATCGATGCCGGCCCCCCGCAATATCTTCACGATGCGGTCCCGGTACAGCTCGTAGGGGATCTCACTCATCAGGTCGTCATAGGCGGACGCGAACAGCTGGCCGTACTCTCTCATCTTCAGCCTCCCCGTTTCTTTTTTCCGCGTTTTTTTCTTGCGAAGCCGTCCGTTTTCCCGTATACTGGGCGACATGGAAAACGAACACCTTCAAAAACCGAAAAACACAGCCGTCCGGCGCGTGCTGGCGCTCATCGCCGCCATCGCCCTGGCCGGCCTCTACATCGCCACCCTCGTCTTCGCGCTGATGGACTCCCCGCTGGCGGGCAGCCTTCTGCGCGCATCGCTCTTTGCCACCTTCTTCATCCCCATCATCCTGTATACGGCCATGATGGTGGGGCGTCTGCTCAAGAAGCGCAAAGAGGACCGGGAAGAAAAGGATCCTGCCTGAAGCAGGATCCTCTTTTTTAGAGTTCCACGCCGTTTTTCTTCAGAAGTTCTCTGGCACTCTCCACGGAATCCACGCCCGTCTTGTTCTTGACCGGCGCGAACTCTTTCTCGCGCTCCACCTCAAACACCAGGCAGTCATCCATCATGCGGATCATGTCCAGCACCAGCGTCTCGTACTTGTGGCCGTTGGGCGTTTCGGGCTTCACCAGGTTCCCGGCCTCATCCAGGCAGGGGATCTTCTTTTCGACCACGTGCAGCGGCAGCGAAAGGCTGGCGATCTCATCCAGCTTGTCCCGGCGGAACAGGTAGTTTAAGATGACGCCGAAATTGTAGAACGGATCCCCGTTCTCATCTTTCTCGGCCAGCATCTCATCGGTCATATCGTAGTATTCGATGATGGACGGATGGCCGTCCTCCAGGCAGATGTTGCCCACCTTCTCGGCCGGCTCCACCTTGCGGATGACTTTCGCGCCGCAGGTGTAGTTCCCGGCAAAGCAGGCGCCCACGAACACCGGATCCAGGATGCGCTGCAGCACGTTGTCCACGGCGTACACGTTCAGGTACTCGATGCCCTGGTCCTTCGCAAACTGCGCCAGACCCGCGCGGGTCATGGAGCGGTACCACCCGCCGTTGCCGTTCGGGGAGGTGGAGATGCGGTCTTTTGCTTCCATATAGACTTTGCCGTCGTAATCGGTAGCCGGCGCCATCTCCTGCACAAAGAAGCGGATCTTGTCGGCCTCGTAGCCAAACCAGTTCTGCTCCTCAAAGAAGGCACGGGTGGCGGCGTCGTTCTTCTCGCTGGTCATCACAAACACATACGGATAGAAGCCCGCCTCGTTCACCACCTCCATCAGGTTGTTGAACTGGCACTGGAAGATGGGCAGGAACCGCGTCAAGCCCATGTTGTAGGTGCCCTTCGGGGAGTCGCTTCCCAGGCGCGTGCCCATGCCGCCGGCTAACAGCAGCGCGGCCGCCTCACCCTTGCGGATGTGCTCCAGACCGATCTTCTTGAACTCTTCGGCCTTTTCGCGTATCTCAGGCAGCGTCATGGCGCCGATGGGCGTGATCACGCCGCGCTTCGCCTCTTTGGCCTCCTGCAGGCTGTGAGCGATGACCGAGAAATCGATGGACTCGATCTGCGCAAGCAGAGCTGCTCTGCCGGCCTCATCCAGCTCATCCCACCAGCGCAGCACATGCTCCTGCCCGCAGGCAGCCAGTTTATTTTTTGCCTCTTCGTATGTCATGTCCCAATTTCCTCCTCTATCTGTCAGAGAGCCGCACCGGACATGCGCCAGGCGCTCTCCTTCATACGTTAACGTGATCTCAAAGCCGCTCTCGCCGGCCGCCAGCTTATTCAGGAACACCCGGTCGCCCTCCCAGGCAGGAAGGTGCGGCACATCGCCAAGCGGCACCCAGGCCAGTTCCCCTTCGGAGCAGGCGCCCAGCTCCCCGGAGAAATCCCGGCAGGTAAAGAGGTACATATCCTCATCCTCCCACCGGTCCGATACAAAATGCACCAGCCCGCGGTACTCCAGCTTCCCGGCCGCAAGCCCCGTCTCTTCAAAGAGTTCCCGGCGCATGCAGGCTTCCGGCGTCTCCCCCGGCTCGATGTGCCCGCCCACGCCGATCCACTTGCCGGCATTCGGATCATCCTTCTTTTTGTTGCGGTAGAGCATCAGCAGATGCCCATCCCGCTCCAGGTACCCCAGTGTGGTGCGCTTCATCCCGGACTCCCCACAGACGTCTTTACGATCCCACGTATTTTACCATGCCCCCCAAAGAACGGCAAGGGCTTCATGCCCCTGCCGTCTGCTGCCGCACCTGTTATCCTTTTAAAAAAGTGCTTGACAGCCCGTTTTAATTTGATACAATTGAATTGCACGGTTGATACGGCCGTTCCGGCCGTCCACTCTTACAGGAGGCACACCATGGGCTTTTACGATTACACCGTTCCGACACCCGCCGGCGAGCAGTTTGCGCTCAGCAGTTTCCAGGGCAAGGTGGTCCTGGTCGTCAACACCGCCACCGGATGCGGGTTCACCCCTCATTATAAAGATATCGAGGCCATCTACGAGCAGTACCACGATCAGGGCTTTGAAGTGCTCGACATCCCCTGCAACCAGTTTGCCGGCCAGACCCCCGGCACGGATGAGGAGATCCATGAATTCTGCCAGCTGCGCTACAAGACGCAGTTCCCGCAGATGAAAAAGAGCGATGTCAACGGCGAGACCGCCCTTCCGCTCTACGCGTGGCTGAAATCCCAGCAGGGCTTCAAGGGCTTCAAGGGGGCCATGGCCATCCCGATGAACGCCATGCTCAAGAAGATCGACAAGGATTTCAAGAACAACCCGGACATCAAGTGGAACTTCACCAAGTTTGTCATCGACCGTGAAGGCAACTGCGTGGCCCGCTTCGAGCCGACCGCGCCCATGAAGGAAGTGGCCGCCTGCGTGGCCAGCCTGATCTGAGGTAAGAACATGCGTTACGATATCGCCATCATCGGCACCGGTCCGGCGGGCCTGTCGGCCGCGCTGACCGCCAAAAAGAGAAACAAATCCTTCATCCTCATCGGCAGCCGGCATCTGTCGGTCAAGGTGGAAAAGGCCCATCTCATCCAGAATTATCTGGGCCTTCCCTCCGTCTCCGGTGAAGAGCTGAAGAAGGCCTTCCTGGCCCACCTGGATGCGGAGCAGATCGCCATCACCGAGAACCGCGTCAGCCAGGTCTTCGCCATGGGCGACTATTACGCCCTGCAGCTGGGCGAGGACATCGTGGAGGCCACCGCCATCATCCTGGCTACCGGCGTGGTGACCGGCAAGACCTTCCCGGGTGAGGATGCGCTCCTGGGCCGCGGCGTCAGCTACTGTGCCACCTGCGATGCCACCCTCTACCGCGGCAAGGATACCGCCGTCATCGGCTACAGCGCCAAGGAGGAGGAAGAGGCGGCTTTCCTTGCGGAGATCGCCGGGTCCGTGGTATACTACCCGATGTATAAAGAAGAGCCGGCTCTTCCCGAAAACGTGAAGGTCCTGCGCGAAAAACCTGTTTCGTTCGCAAAGGACGGCAGGAAGGTGGTCCTGACCACCGATGCCGGCGAAGCCGTCTATGACGGCGTGTTCGTCCTGCGGGACGCCATCTCCCCGGGCACGCTGGTGCCGGGCCTCGAGACCGAAGGCGCCCACGTGCCGGTCGACCGCCGGATGGCCACCAACCTCCCCGGCTGCTTTGCCGCGGGGGATCTGACCGGCCTTCCCTACCAGTATGCCAAGGCAGCGGGCGAAGGCAACGTGGCCGCCCTCTCTGCCGTTTCCTATATCGACCAGTTAAAGAAAGCATAACAGGAGGTACTGATCATGGTTACCGTTGTTACCGGTGAAGGTTTTAATGAAGCACTGAACGCCCCCGTCGCCGTGGTGGACTTTTCCGCCACCTGGTGCGGTCCCTGCAAGATGCTGGCTCCCGTCATCCACGAGCTGTCTGACGAGATGACCGACATCCCGTTCTTCAACGTGGACGTGGACGATGACATGGACATTGCCGAAAAGTACGGCATCCAGAGCGTTCCCACCGTGATCGTCTTAAAGAACGGCGAGGAAGCCGCCCGGTCGCTGGGCTTCAAGCCGAAGGCCGTCTACCAGGCGTTCATCGAGGGTGCCGCCAAATAAAAATAAGCCTGCACAAAGCCTGTCCGCCGGACAGGCTTTCTGTCGTTTTAACGCTTCCGGAAGGAGCGGCCGAAACACCCTACCACTTCATGAAAAGAGGAACCCTTCATGAACCGTAAAAAAGATACAGCGGTCACGGCCGGCCAGACCCAGGCTCCCGCTGACTATCCATACCCGCAGCTGCTGCTCAAAAACCAGCTCTGCTTCCCGCTCTACGCCTGCGCCCGCAAGATCACCAACGCCTACACGCCGTTCTTGAAGCCCTTTGGCATCACCTACACGCAGTACATCGTGCTGATGGTGCTCTGGGAGGAGGGGACGTCCACCGTCGGGTCGCTGGGCGCCGCGCTGCGGCTGGATTCCGGCACGCTCACGCCGCTCCTGAAAAAGCTGGAGACCGCCGGGTATCTGACCCGCAGCCGCAGTCCGGAGGACGAGCGCGTGGTGACCATCACGCCCACCGACAAAGGCATGGCCCTGCGCGATCAGCTGGCCGTGGTGCCGGCGCAGATCGGTTCCTGCATCAGCCTGAAACCCGAGGAGGCCTCCCTGCTGTACGGCATCCTCTACCAGATCCTGGACACCTGATAAGGAGGTTAGCATGACTTCCCTGCCGCGCATCGCTCCGTCGTCTGTGGGCATCGATCCCGCCGCCGTGCACGCCCTGGCAGACCGCCTGGGCCGCAATCACGCCCACTCCTTCATGATCCTGCGCCACGGCCAGGTGGCCGCGGAAGCCTGGTACGCCCCCTACGGGCCCTCGTACACCCACTTCATGTACTCGCTGTCCAAGAGTTTCACCAGCACCGCCATCGGGCTGGCCTGCGCGGAAGGCGTCCTCTCGCTGACCACGCGCATCGCCGAGCTGTTTGCGGACGAACTGGACGCCCCGCCCTGCCCCAACATGGCCATGGTCACCATCCGGGACCTTCTGATGATGGCCTGCGGCCACAAGGAGGAGCCGAAGATCGTCTGGGAGGACCACTGGGCCAGACATTTCATTGAGACGTTCGATCCGCGCATTCCGGGCGTGGAGACGCCCGCCGAGGATCTGTTCTGCTACAACTCCTTCGGCACTTTCATGCTCTCCGCCTCCATCACCAAGGTGACCGGGCAAAGCGTTTTCGAGTATCTGAAGCCCCGCCTGCTGGATCCTTTAGGCATCACGGACGTGTCGTTCGAGGAGAACGCCGACGGCATCAGCATGGGCGGCTGGGGGTTCAACCTGCACACTGAGGATGTGGCCAAGTTCGGCCAGCTGCTCCTGCAGGACGGCGTGTGGGAAGGAAAGCGCCTGCTGCCGGAAGGTTGGGTGGCCGAAGCCACCGCCTGGCAGATCAGCACCAAAAACCGCCACAGCCACAAAGACTGGAAGCAGGGGTACTGCTACCAGTACTGGCGCAACACGTTCCCCAATTCGTACCGGTGCGACGGCCTCTGGGGCCAGTTTGCCATCGTCCTGCCGGATCAGGACATGGTGGTGGCCATGACCAACGGCACCGAGGAGACTCAGGAGACGCTGGATGCCGTCTGGGAGGAACTCATGCCCGGCGTGGCGGACGCCCTCGTAGCGGACCCGAAAGCCGATGAAGAGCTGGCCGCGTATCTGAAGACCCTCTCCATCGCGCCGGTCTCCGGCACCAAAAAGAACTTCTCCGGCACCGCCTATTTCGGCGACAATGCGCTGGACATCCGCCAGATCACCTTCACGCTCTCCGAAAACGGGGAGGACTGCATCCGCATCGCCCGCGGGAAAGGCGAGCTGGCCGTCACGGCCGGCGCCGGCTGCTGGGTGCCCGGACACTCCGTCTGCGGGGATCCGTTCATGAGCACCGGCGGCACGCTCTTCTACGACGACTGGCACGCCTCCGGCGCCTTCCGCGAGGATGGCACCTACGAGCTGACGCTCCAGTACCACCGGACGCCGTACGCGGCCCACTTCCTCTTCACCTTCTACGAAGGGTGCGTGAAAATGGACTGGAAGTCCTACCCCAATCGCGAGACCGTGAAGCCCGTGTCGGTCTACGGACGTCTTCTGTAAAATTTGGTCATCCTGTTTCGCACTTTACCTCATTAAATTCTCTCCGGTTTCGGGGTGATTTTCCCGGAATCCGCATAAAATCGTCTCTTTTTTCATGTCAGGCATCTGTGTAAAATAGCACGGATGCCTGAAATTTTAGTCCGAAAGGGGATTTTATGCCAAAGAGAACCGATATCCGCAAAGTCCTGATCATCGGGTCCGGCCCCATCGTCATCGGCCAGGCCTGCGAATTCGACTATTCCGGCACGCAGGCGTGCAAGGCCCTGCGCAGTCTCGGCTATGAGATCGTGCTGGTCAATTCCAACCCGGCCACCATCATGACCGATCCCGGCACCGCCGACGTCACCTATATCGAACCGTTAAACGCCAGCCGTTTGGAACAGATCATTGCCAGAGAACGCCCGGATGCGCTTCTCCCCAATCTGGGAGGACAGTCCGGGCTTAATCTTTGCTCTGAACTCTGGCAGACCGGCGTGCTGACGCGCTACGGCGTGAAGGTCATCGGTGTGGATCCGTCAGCCATCGAGCGCGGCGAGGACCGCGTGGAGTTCAAGAAGACCATGGAGAGCCTGGGCATTGAGATGGCCCGCTCCGAGGTGGCCTACTCCGTGGAGGAAGCTCTGACCATCGCGGATTCGCTGGGGTACCCGGTGGTGCTGCGCCCGGCCTACACCATGGGCGGCGCCGGCGGCGGCCTGGTCTGGAACCGCGACGAGCTGAAGACCGTCTGCGCCCGCGGCCTGCAGGCCTCCCTGGTGCACCAGGTGCTGGTGGAAGAATCGGTGCTCGGCTGGGAAGAGCTGGAGCTGGAAGTGGTGCGCGACGGCGACGGAAAGATGATCACCGTCTGCTTCATCGAAAACGTGGATCCGATGGGTGTGCACACCGGCGATTCGTTCTGCGTGGCACCCATGCTGACGGTCCCGGAAAGCGTGCAGCAGCGCCTCCAGGAGCAGGCATACAAGATCGTGGAGCACATCGGCGTCATCGGCGGCACGAATGTCCAGTTCGCGCACGATCCGAAGACGGACCGCATCGTGGTCATCGAGATCAACCCGCGCACCAGCCGGTCTTCGGCTCTGGCCTCGAAGGCCACGGGCTTCCCCATCGCGCTGGTCTCAGCCAAGCTGGCCTGCGG
>CAMJGH010000074.1 GCA_946405185.1 uncultured Lachnospiraceae bacterium | reverse complement strand
GAGGTAGGCTGTTTTATCAGCCTTCCTGCTGCAGTAACTGGCCTTCGCCTTCTTCGTCTTCTTCCTGGGCGGCCGCTGCGGCAGCGGCGGCTCCGCTCGGCATCTGGTCGTACTTGCGGGCCAGCTCGTCGATGGCGGATTCGTTCTTGATCACTTCGACCGATTCCTCCATGTTGTACGCCTTGCCCTGCGATTCCATGTAGCGCAGCGCGATCATGAACGACGCTTCGTCAAAGTAGGTGAAGAAGCGGTCGTTGACGCGCTTGATGCGCTCCTCCATGGTGAAGCCGGTGAGGGAGGCGGCGTAGCGGAACACCTCGTCGTAGGTCTCCTGGACGATGGTCTCCTGACGGCTGAAATCCGAGCTGATGGTCTGCAGTTCAAACACGTAGAGGTAGACGCGCAGCCAGGCGGTGGGGCCCAAGAACCACTGGTGGATGTTGTCGTACTTCTCGGACATGGCCTCCAGTTCCGTCTTCCAGGAATCCGAAATGTAGGAGGCGTCCACGATGCGCTTGATCTCTTCATCCGAGAGCGACAGCTCGTACTTTTTGTTGAAGGCATCGAGGATCTTGGTGCGCTTTTTGGTGCTGCGCGGCAGGATGTAGCTGGTCACGCGGCGGGCAGCTTTCGGCTGTTCGGGCGTGACGTTCGGACGGGCGGATGCCTGCTGGGAAGTGCCGGTGTAGCCGCCGGCCATCCCGGCCTGGCCCGGACGGGCTCCCTGGCCTGCCTGACCGCCCTGGCCGCCGAACTGCTGCTGATAGCGTTTCCAGGATTCGTTCACGTTGTTCTGCCACGGCTGGTAGGCCTGACCGCCCTTCATGGGCTGGCCGTCGCCGCGGGAGGAGTAGTAGCGGCCCTGCGTCTGGCGGGTCTGGCGCTCCTGCGCGTTGCGGGCGTTCTGCTGCTGCTCGTCGGTCTGGCCGCGGCGGGAGAGGAACATCAGCACCGCCGCAAATATCAGCAGGCCGAACACCCCGGAGAAGCCGGAAGCTGTAAGCAGCGAGAGCAGCACCGTGATGCCGATGGACACGCCGAAGATGCCTTTGAACAGGTCGCTCTTGCGGATGTCGCGCTTGGTGAGCGCAAACAATATAAAGATGAAGATCAGAAAGCCCATAGTGTCTTTCCTTTCGGCGAGGTTTACAGGATATCGGTATTGTATGCCAAATAAAAGGAAGCGTCAAGGAAGGAGGGAGCGGATTTTGAGCCCGTAATCCGCACTTTCAGAAAGGCTTCACGAGCACTTCACAGAGATTTCACAGAGCGATTTCTTGATTTATCATCATGCTCTGGTATAATCGATGATGTCGGCGTATGCCGCAGGCAGGAGTGGTTTCTTCGGCCGCCGGAAGGAGGTATCTTGGACAACAACAATAATCAGAAAAATAACGATAACGGCAGTAAGATGCCGCGTTCCCCGCAGTCCATCCTGCTGATCATCATCGGCATCGTGGTCACCTTTATCCTGGTGTCCACCATGACCAGACTGCTGCGCAGCACCTCCACCCGTGAGGTGACGTACAACGAGTTCTGGCAGAAGCTCGAAGCCGGGCAGGTGGAGTCGGTGGAGTTTGAAGGCACACAGATCAACTTTACCGTCAAGGATTCCAATCCGGCGCTGAAGGTGACGTACTACACCGGCTACGTGGCGGATGATGACTTGGTGCCCATGCTGAAGGAAAAAGGCATCAAGTACTCCCGCGTGGTGGAGGACTCCGGCAGCACCATCGTGGAGTTCCTGCTGGTCTACATCCTGCCCATCCTGCTCATCTGGGTGTTCTTCAGCTTCATGCTGCGGCGCATCACCGGAGGAGGCGGAGCCGGCGGCATCATGGGCGTGGGCAAGTCCAATGCCAAAGTCTATATTCAGAAGAAGACCGGCGTGACGTTCGCGGACGTGGCCGGCCAGGACGAAGCCAAAGAATCCCTGACCGAGATCGTGGACTTCCTGCACAACCCCGGCCGCTACACACAGATCGGCGCCAAACTGCCGAAGGGGGCGCTCTTGGTGGGCCCTCCCGGAACCGGTAAGACGCTGCTGGCCAAGGCTGTGGCCGGCGAGGCGGGCGTGCCGTTCTTCTCGCTGTCCGGTTCGGATTTCGTGGAGATGTTCGTAGGCGTGGGTGCTTCCCGCGTGAGAGACCTCTTCAAGCAGGCGCAGCAGAACGCGCCGTGCATCATCTTCATCGATGAGATCGATGCCATCGGCAAGAGCCGCGACGGGCGCTACTCCGGCAACGACGAGCGCGAGAATACCCTGAACCAGCTGCTCTCGGAGATGGACGGTTTCGATTCCTCTAAGGGTGTGCTGATCCTGGCCGCCACCAATCGGCCGGAGATCCTGGACCAGGCGCTGCTGCGCCCGGGCCGTTTTGACCGCCGCATCATCGTGGACCGCCCGGACCTGCAGGGCCGCATCAAGACCCTCGAAGTACACGCGAAGGACGTGAAGCTGGACGAGTCGGTGGATTTCGAAGCCATCGCGCTGGCCACTTCCGGCGCCGTGGGTTCGGATCTGGCCAACATGATCAACGAGGCGGCCATCAACGCCGTCAAGCACGGGCGCCAGTACGTGAACCAGGCGGATCTGCTGGAAGCCGTCGAAGTGGTGCTGGTCGGCAAGGAGAAAAAAGGCCGCGTCATGAACCAGGAGGAGCGCCGCATCGTGGCGTTCCACGAAGTGGGCCATGCGCTGGTGGCCGCGCTGCAGAAGCACTCCGAGCCGGTGCAGAAGATCACCATCGTGCCGCGCACCATGGGCGCGCTGGGCTTCACCATGCAGACGCCTGAAGAAGAAAAGTACTTGAACAGCAAGGAAGAACTGCAGGCCATGATCGTGGGGCTGCTGGGCGGCCGCGCCGCGGAAGAGATCGTCTTCCACAGCATCACGACGGGCGCCAGCAACGATATCGAGCGCGCCACCAAGCTGGCCCGCGCCATGATCACCCGCTACGGCATGTCCGAGCGCTTCGGGCTGATGGCGCTGGAGGAAGTGGAGAGCCAGTATCTGGGCGGCCAGCCCATGCTGATCTGCGGCGACGCCACGGCGGCTCAGATCGACGAGGAAGTCATGGCCATGCTCAAGGATGCCTACGCCGAGGCCAAGCGCCTGCTTTTGAGCGAGCGCCGGGCGCTGGATGAGATCGCGGGGTACCTGATCGAGAAGGAGACCATCACCGGCAAGGAGTTCATGCAGATCCTGGAGCGGGTGCAGGCGGAAGAGAAGGGGGAGACCGCAGTGGAGGGGGATCCTTCGGCTCCGGCCGTTCCGGCCTCCGCTCAGGATGACACGCAGGTAGAGGGGGATCCTTCGGCTCCGGCCGTTCCGGCCTCCGCTGAGGATGACATGCAGGGGGAGGGGGATCCTTCGGCTGCGCCTCAGGATGACACGCAAGCCGTTCCGGCCTCCGCTCAGGATGACACCGCGGACATGGGAGAGACCCATGCCGGAGAATGAGCTTGAATTTGACATCCAGGAAGAACTGAAAAAACTGCCGGGCAGTCCCGGCGTCTATCTGATGCACGGCGCGTACGATGAGATCATCTACGTGGGCAAGGCCGTCAGCCTGAAGAACCGCGTGCGCCAGTACTTTCAGAGCAGCCGGAACAAGTCGCCGAAGATCCTGCGGATGGTCTCGCAGATCAAACGGTTTGAGTACATCGTGACGGACTCCGAGGCGGAGGCGCTGGTGCTGGAGTGCAACCTCATCAAGGAGCACTCGCCGCGCTACAACACGATGCTGAAGGACGACAAGGCATACCCGTACATCCGCGTGACGGTGGATGAGGCCTTCCCGCGCGTACAGTTTTCGCACCAGATGCGGCGGGACCACGCCCGGTATTTCGGGCCCTACACGTCGTCCGGCGCCGTCAAGGATACGCTGGATCTGATCCACCGGCTGTTTAAGATCCGCACGTGCAGCCGGGTGCTGCCGCGCGATATCGGCAAGGAGCGGGCCTGCCTGAACTACCACATCGGGCAGTGCTCGGCACCCTGCGAAGGGCGCATCAGCCAGGAGGAGTACCGCAAACAGGTGGACCAGGTGATCGACTTCCTCTCCGGGCGGTACGACGGCATCCAGAAAGACCTGAAAGCCAGAATGAAAGCGGCCTCCGACGCGCTGGAGTTTGAGGAGGCCATGAAATACCGGGATCTTCTGGCCAGCGTGAAGCACGTGGCCGAGAAGCAGAAGATCACGGATACCGGCCATACGGATGACCGGGACATCATCGCCTACGCCGCCGAGGGGAGCGAGGGCGTCATGCAGGTGTTCTTCATCCGCGAAGGCCGCATGATCGGCCGGGACCACTTCGGCATCGCCGCGGCGGAGGACGACGACCCGTCGGCCGTCATCACCAGCTTTGTGAAGCAGTACTACGCCGGCACGCCTTACGTGCCGAAGGAACTGTGGCTGCAGGCACCTCTCGAAGAAGAGGAGGCGGATGCCATCGTGGGGTGGCTCTCCGACCGGCGCGGCAGCAAGGTGACGGTACTGGTGCCGGAGCGCGGCGAAAAGAGCCGCCTGGTGGATCTGGCGGCCAAGAACGCGAAGGAAGTGCTGGAGAAGGACGCGGAGCGCCTGAAGCGCCAGGAAGAGCGCACGTATGGCGCCATGCAGGAGGTGGCCTCCTGGATCGGCCTGCCGGAGGTGCACCGCGTGGAAGCATACGATATCTCGCACATCTCGGGCACGGAGTCGGTGGGCTCCATGGTGGTCTTTGAGGACGGCAAGCCCAAAAAGAGCGACTACCGGAAGTTCCGCCTGCGCTACGTGCAGGGCAACAACGACTACGCGTCGCTCACCGAGGTGCTCACGCGCCGGTTTGAACACGGCCTGGCCGAGGACAAGCAGAAGCGCGACGACAGCTTCACACGCTTTCCGGATCTGATCATGATGGACGGCGGGAGAGGCCAGGTGAACGTGGCGCTGGAGGTGCTGGGGAAGCTGGGCATCGACATCCCCGTGACCGGTATGGTCAAGGATGACCGCCACCGCACGCGCGGGCTCTACTACCGCAACCGCGAGATCCCCATCGACGTGCACTCGGACGGGTTCCACCTGATCACCCGGGTGCAGGATGAGGCGCACCGGTTCGCCATCGAATTCCACCGGAGCCTGCGCAGCAAGGCGAGCGTCAAGTCCGTGCTGGATGAGATCCCGGGCGTGGGCCCCAAGCGGCGCCTGGCGCTCATGCGGGCGTTCGGCGATATCGAAGCCATCAAGGCGGCGGACACCGACGCCCTGGCGGCCGTTCCCGGCATGAACCGGGCATCGGCCGAAACGGTTTATGCGTATTTCAGGCGGCAGGACCTGATGGAAAAACCTGCACAGATCGAAGAGTTCTGATGCCGGCGCCTGCGCCGGAACAGTACAACAAGGAGGTGCCCTATGGGAGTACCGGTCCGGAAACTGCACGAGCGGCTGGATCTGCGCTGCCTCACCCGCGAGATCGACGAGGATTCCATCCTCATCGAGCATCCGGAGACCAACCGCCCGGCTTTGCAGCTGGCGGGGTTTTACGACTATTTTGACCATGAGCGCGTACAGATCATCGGCATGGTCGAAAACGCCTACCTGCAGACGCTCACGCAGGAAGAAATGCTGCAGCGCTACGACCGCCTGTTTGCCTGCCACATGCCCTGCGTGATGTACTCGCGCGAGTTCGTCCCGTCACCCGAGGTGCTCAAGCTCGCTGTCAAGCACGGCGTGCCGGTCTTCACCACCGAGAAGAAGACGTCGGATCTGATGGCCGAGACCATCGGATGGCTGAAAGTGGAACTGGCGCCGATGATCTCCATCCACGGCGTGCTGGTGGACGTGTACGGCGAAGGCGTGCTGATCATGGGCGAGAGCGGCATCGGCAAGAGCGAGGCCGCCCTGGAGCTGATCAAGCGCGGCCACCGTCTGGTGTCGGACGACGTGGTTGAGATCAAGCGCGTGTCGGAGACGACGCTGGTCGGCTCGGCGCCGGACATCACCAGGCACTTCATCGAGCTGCGCGGCATCGGCATCATCGACGTGAAGACGCTGTTCGGCGTGGAGAGTGTCAAGAACACGCAGAGCATCGATATCGTGATCAAACTGTCCGAGTGGAACAAGGACGTGGAATATGACCGGTTCGGGCTGGAGGATGAGCACACGGAGATCCTGGGCAACAAGGTGACCTGCCATTCCATCCCCATCCGCCCGGGCCGCAACCTGGCCATCATCGTGGAATCGGCGGCCGTCAACCACCGCCAGAAGAAGATGGGCTACAACGCCGCGCGCGAGCTGTACAACCGCGTGCAGCGCAATCTGTCCCGCCGCATGGGAGGCACCGACTGATGGCAGCCGGCTGGCAGGAGCGCCTGGCTTCCTTCGGCGAGGTGCGGGAAGGCGAGCGCATGGCGGAGCACACGTCGTTCGGTGTGGGCGGTCCGGCCGCCTTCTATGTGCGGCCGCGCACGGCCGAGGCGCTGGCGGAAGCCGCCGCGTTCCTGGCGCACGAAGACGTACCGTACCTGGTGCTGGGCAAAGGCAGCAACCTGCTGGTGTCGGATGCCGGGTTTGACGGCGTGATGCTGGCTACGGACGGGCTGACGGCACTGACGGTGTCCGGCGAGACGCTGTGCGCGGATGCCGGCGTGTCGCTGCACGCGCTGGCGCACGCGGCGCTGGAGGCCGGCTTGGAGGGTCTGGCGTTTGCTGCGGGCATCCCCGGAAGTGTCGGCGGTGCGGTGTTCATGAACGCCGGCGCCTACGGCGGGGAGATCCGCCAGGTGCTGTCCCGCGCGCTGGTCTGTGACCGGGAGGGGAAGGCCTTCTGGCAGACGCCCGAAGAGCTCTGCCTGTCCTACCGCCACAGCCGCTGCATGGACGACGGCCTGACCGTCCTGCGGGCGGAGTTTTCGCTCACCCCCGGCGACCGGGAGGCCATCAGAGCGGAGATGGCGGATCTGGCCGCGAGGCGCCGCGAGAAGCAGCCGCTGGAGTACCGCAGCGCCGGCAGCACGTTCAAGCGGCCGGAAGGGTATTTTGCGGGCAAGCTGATCGAGGATGCCGGGCTCAAAGGCTTTTGCGTGGGCGGCGCGCAGGTGTCCGAGAAGCACGCCGGCTTTGTGATCAACCGGGGCGGCGCCACGGCGTCGGATATCCGACAGCTGTGTGATGTCATCCGGCAGACCGTCATGGAGCGTTTCGGCGTGCCGCTGGAACTGGAAGTCCGCCTGGTCGGACGGTTTTAAGGAGAAGCGATGTCGTTTTCCGGGGAAGTCAAAGAGGAGATCAAGGACATCTTCGAGGAGGATACGGAGGCCGCCGGCGCTGAGCGGGCGGCCATCGTGCTGTTTCTGTCGGGGAGGTCGGCGGCAGAGGGAGATGTCACCCGCATCCGGGAACTCCCTGCTGCAAAGAAATACTTTACATACCCGGAAAAAGCCGCTAAGATAAGGAGCGTTCGCACACCGGCGGAGGCACTGGCCATCGCACAGGCCTGCCGCGGCCCGGAGGTATGCAGGGCTTTCCTGCGCGGAGCCTTCCTGGCCAGCGGGTCGGTTTCCGATCCGGCCAGCCATTATCATCTGGAGGTGGTGTGCGCGGACGACGCAGAAGCCGCCGTCACGGCGGACCGCATGCGGGAGGCCGGCTTTTCGCCGCGCATCGTCTCCCGCAAAAAGAACCGCGTGGTCTACCTCAAAGAAGGGGATCAGATCGCCGACTTTCTGACGCTGATCGGCGCCCACCGGGCGCTTTTGCAGCTGGAAAGCGTGCGGGTGCTCAAGGAAGTCCGCAACACGGTGAACCGGGCCGTCAACTGCGACGCCGCCAACATCGCCAAGAGCGTGGAGGCAGCCAGAAAGCAGCGGGAGGATATCCTGTTCATCGACGAAGTCTGGGGGCTTGACCGCCTGCCCGCCCCGCTGCGGGATGCGGCGCTTGCCAGGCTGTCGGCACCGGAAGCCACGCTGACGGAGATCGGGGAGTCCCTGGATCCGCCGGTAGGCAAGTCCGGGGTGAGCCATCGTATGGGGAAGATCGCCGCGCTGGCGCAAAGTCTGCGCACGGAAGCGGCGCGAACGGGGGAGAAAGCAGTACAGGAGGAACAATCGTCATGACAGTCAGGACCGTTAAGGTGAAACTTCCGCTGGGTCTGGAGACCAGACCGGTGGCCATGCTGGTGCGCACCGCCAGTGAGTTTGAAGGGTGCACCATCCATCTGGAGAATGAAGCCAAGCGCGTCAACGCCAAGAGCATCATGGGCATGATGACGCTCGGCCTTATCCCCGGGGAAGAGATCACCGTCACGGCTGACGGGAAGAACGAGGAAGAAGCGGTCACCCGCATCAGCGAGTGTCTGGGCACGGCTATCTGAAATCTGCCGGGCTGAATACCGAAGAGAAAAGCCATGGACGGCGCTGCGGCGCCGGTCCATGGCTTTTTGTCTGACGGAAGATGAGAGGGCGGTCTTCGGTTACGGCACGTCCGTTTCGGCTTCGGTGCCGCTCCCGGTTTCGGTCTCTTCGGAGGCCGGTTCCGTTTCCGGCGCCTGCGTGTGCAGCACGCAGGTCTGGCGGAGGTTCTCCGGCAGCAGATAGGCGGTCAGGGCCGTCTCAGCGTAGTTGCAGGCCTGCAGGTCCGCTTCGTCCACGACCACGTAGATGTGTTCCTCCACGCCGTCCTCCGGGCAGTACTCGCCGGCCGCCTGGTGGGTGTCCGCACAGATGCGCACCTTCACGTGGCGGTCGCAGGTCTCGGTGGGCTCGGTGCCGGCGGCAAAGTACTCGGTGTACACGTAGCCGGGATCATCGCCGCACCCGCAGACGCCGTCCACGGCCAGCTTTCCGGAGAGAGAGCAGATCTGGCATTCCACGATGTCCGCGCACGGCGCGAAATCCGCGTAGTCATACCCCTCGTGCACGCGCTCCATGATGCGCGCCCAGAGCGACTTGTGGAAGTCCCGCCCGTGCCCGAAGCTGGCGCCGGCATCGTAACCGGACCAGATGCCGGCCGTATAGTACGGCGTGAAGCCTTCAAACCACAGGTCGTTGTAGGAGGTGGTGGAACCGCTCTTGCCGGCGGCCTGCACCGGGATGTTGCACGGATACCCGCAGAAGTACGCCAGCTGCTGGTCCGTGTAGTCGAACCACGGCGACGGGCCGGCGCGGAAGCTGTCTTCCATGGCGTAGGTCAGCAGCATGGCCGTGGTCTCACGCATGACGCGGTGGGATTCCGGCTTTTTCTCGAGGATCACCTTGCCGTCGTGGTCCGTCACCCGCGTGTAGAACGTGGGCTCGTTGTAGACGCCGCGGTTGGCGATGGTCGCGTAGGCGGCCGTCAGTTCCAGGTTGGTCACGCCGTCGGTGATGCCGCCGAGGCAGAGCACCGGGATGACATCCGTATAGTAGCCGGTGGCCGTGCGGCGGCCTTCCACCAGCGTGGTGATGCCCAGGTCCTTCAGGTACTGGAAGCCCACGGTGGGCGTGACGATCTGCGTCATGCACTTGACCGCCATGACGTTCATGGAGAAGGCGATGCCGTGGCGGATGTTGGCGTAGCCCACGTACTTGTCGCCCCAGGAGTTGTGGATCTCCTTGCCGTTCACCGAAAACGGCGCATCGTAGAAGGTGGTGGCCAGCGTGCAGTTGTACAGATCGATGGCCGGCGCGTAGTCGGAGAGCGGCTTGAAGGTGGAACCGGGCTGGCGGGTGGAATCGATGGCGCGGTTTAAGGAGAGCGACGTGTTCTTGACGCCGCGCCCGCCGGAGATGGCGCGCACCTGTCCGGTGGCGTTGTCCAGCAGCACGAACGATGCCTGCGGCTGCAGGGTGAACTGCAGCATCTCGCTCTCCACCGTAAAGCCCTGAGCGATCAGGCTTTCCTTGTAGGCGGCGGTTACCGTCTCGACGGCCTCTTTGGTGTCCGTGATGAGCGGCAGGAAGGCCTCCGGGTCACCCGTGTAGTCCGGATAGAAGGCCCGCAGGTCCGCATCCGTGTAGGTGAACGCGGTGCCGGCTCTGTCCGTAACGGTCAGGGAGTAGGAGTAGGAATACTGGGTGAACGGGTAGTTCTCCTCTTTGTTGATCTCCTCGTCGACGATGGCCTGCAGGGCCGGGTCGAAGGTGGTCTCCACCACCAGGCCGCCGCTGTACAGATAGTTGTAGGCCTGCGTGCGGGTGTAGCCGAGCTCCGTCTCCAGATCCGAGACCACCGCCTCGATGACGGCGTCCTCAAAATACGTGTACGGGGTGGCGGCGATGCGTGAGGCCGTGACCTGCGCGATGCGGTCATAGACCGGATCCGCCAGCGCTTCATCGTACCGGTCCCGGCTGATCAGCCCCTGGTCCAGCATGCGCTTGAGCACCGTCTTGCGGCGGGCGGCGTTGTTGTCCGGATGCGTGATGGGGTTGTAGCGCGACGGGTTCTGCGTGATGGCCGCGATGACTGCACACTCCGAGAGCGTCAGATCCTGTACGGATTTATCAAAGTAGCGGTTGGAGGCGGCTTCCACGCCCAGCGTGTTGGAGCCGAGGTTGATGGTGTTGAGGTAGTTGAGCAGGATGTCGTTCTTGCCCATGGCCTGCTCCAGCTTCAGCGCCAGGTACTGCTCCTCGATCTTGCGCCGCAGCCGGTCGCCGAAACTCTTTTCGGAGCCGCCGCCCAGCACATTGTTCTTGATGAGCTGCTGGGTGATGGTGGAGGCGCCCTCCGAGAAGTGGCGGTTCTTCAGACCGATGAACGCGGCCCGGACGATGCCTTTGATGTCGATGCCGTTGTGCGAGCGGAAGCGCTCGTCCTCAATGGCGATGAAGGCGTTGGCCAGATCCAGCGGGATGCGGTCGTAAGTGACGGCCTTGCGGTTGGAGCCGGCCTGGTAGAGCGTGCGCATCACCTTGCCGTCCTTGTCGATCAGGGAGGAGGAGTAGCCGACCGGCGCCACGCTCACGTGCGAGAGATCCGGCGCCGTGGAGAAGACGCCCTTGAGGGCGCCGAAACCAATGCTCACCGCGCCGCAGGCTGCCACGATGAACAGGATGATGGCGATGCGGGTGAGCCAGGAAGCCATATGGCGAAGGCGGCTGTGAACGCCTTCGGAGGCCTTTTTGACCTCTTTTGCAACATTTTCGCGCGAAAAATTCATGTTTCGATGATAGCACACTCTTCTGAAACTTTCCATACCGAGGTTTTTGTGCTAAGATAGGGGACGTTTGCAAAAAACCGGCCTGAACGGAGGGCTGCCATGCCGGACGAGAAGTCATCTTTGCCCGCCTACCGCACGCTGTCGGAGGAGGGAAGCGCCGAGCTTGTCGAGAAGAAGTCGCGCTTCCTGGCTTTCGCGCGTCCGTGCACGTCGGAGGACGAAGCGCGGGCGGTGCTGGAGGCTGCCGGAAAAGAGTACTGGGATGCCTCGCACGCCTGCTACGCCTTTATCATCGGAAAGGAGAACCCCACCGAGCGGTTCTCGGATGCCGGTGAGCCGCAGGGGACGGCCGGACGGCCCATCCTGGACGTGCTGCGCGGGGCCGGCGTGACGGACACGCTCATCTGCGTCATCCGCTACTTCGGCGGGACGCTGCTGGGCACTGGCGGGCTGGTGCGCGCCTACGGCGGCGCCGCCAAACTGGCACTGTCCGCCGCCTCCGTGATCGACCGCATCCCCGCGCAGGAGCTGATCATCCGTACGGACTACACGGACGTCGGCCGCATCCTGTACCTGCTGGGGCAGGAAAACATCGCCCAGACCGCTTCGGACTACGGAGCGGACGTAACCCTCACCGCGCTGCCGGCCGATACGGACCGCACGCGGCTGGAGAAACTGCTGACGGAGGCCACGGCCGGCCGTGTCCGTCTGGAAGAGGGAGAAAGACGCTATCTGGACCGGGCCGTTTCGGTCCGCTGAAGCAAGAAGGAAGAGAACGTTTTATGAAGCAGAGAAGAGAAGACATCCGCAACGTAGCCATCATCGCCCACGTCGACCACGGCAAGACCACGCTGGTCGACCAGCTGCTGCGCCAGAGCGGCGTGTTCCGCGAAGGCCAGGAGGTGCGGGACCGGGTGATGGATTCCAACGATATCGAGCGGGAGCGCGGCATCACCATTCTGTCCAAGAACACCGCGGTCCATTACAACGGTATCCGCATCAACATCATCGACACGCCCGGCCACGCGGATTTCGGCGGTGAGGTGGAGCGCGTCCTGAAGATGGTGGACGGCGTGGTGCTGGTGGTGGATGCCTTTGAGGGCACCATGCCGCAGACCAAGTTCGTGCTGCGCAAGGCCCTGGAGATGAATCTGGCGGTCGTCGTGTGCGTCAACAAGATCGACCGGCCGGAAGCCCGCCCGGACGAGGTGGTGGACGAGGTGCTCGAACTCCTGATGGACCTGGACGCCCAGGACTTCCAGCTGGACTGCCCGTTCGTCTATGCCTCCGCCAAAGGCGGCTACGCCGTCAAGGAGATCGGTGACGAGCCGAAGAACATGGAGCCGCTGTTCCAGGCCATCGTGAACGGCATTCCGGCGCCGGAAGTGGATCCGGAGGCGGACACGCAGGTGCTGATCTCTACCATTGACTATAATGAATACGTCGGCCGCATCGGCGTGGGCAAGATCGAGAACGGCAGCCTGTCCGTCAACCAGGAGGCGGTCATCGTCAACCACCACGAACCCGGCGTGAAGCGCCGCGTGCGCATTTCCAAACTGTCCATTTTCGATGGTCTGGCCAAGGTGGACGTGCCGCATGCGGAGGCGGGCGAGATCGTGGCGCTTTCGGGCATTGAAGACCTGAAGATCGGCGATACGGTCTGCTCGCCGGAGAATCCGGAGGCCATTCCCTTCCAGAAGATCTCCGAGCCGACCATCTCCATGAACTTCCTGGTCAACGATTCGCCGTTAGCCGGTACGGAAGGCAAGTACGTGACCAGCCGCCATCTGCGCGACCGGCTCTTCCGCGAGCTCAACACCGACGTGTCGCTGCGCGTGGAAGAGACGGATTCCATGGACTGCTTCAAAGTCTCGGGCCGCGGCGAGCTGCACCTGTCGGTACTGATCGAGAACATGCGCCGCGAGGGCTACGAGTTTGCGGTCTCCAAGGCGGAAGTCATCTACAAGTACGACGAGCGCAACCGGAAGCTTGAGCCCATGGAACTGGTCTATGTGGACGTGCCGGAGGAGTTCTCCGGCTCGGTCATCCAGAAACTGTCCATGCGCAAGGGCGAGCTGCAGGGCATGGGCACGGCCGGCAACGGCTACACCCGCCTGGAGTTTGTCATTCCGTCCCGCGGCCTGATCGGCTACCGCGGTGAGTTTATGACGGATACCAAGGGCAACGGGATCATGAACTCGATCTTTGACGGCTATGAGCCGTACAAGGGGGATATCCAGTACCGCCGCCAGGGCTCGCTGATCGCATTTGAGAGCGGCGAGAGTGTCACCTACGGTCTGTTCAACGCGCAGGAGAGAGGGGCGCTCTTCATCGGACCGGGCGAGAAAGTGTACGCCGGCATGGTCATCGGCCAGAACGGCAAGACCGAAGACGTGGAAGTGAACGTCTGCAAGACCAAGCACCTCTCCAACACCCGCGCCTCCGGGTCGGATGAAGCCCTGCGCCTCACGCCGCCGGTGGACATGAGCCTGGAGCAGTGCCTGGAGTTCATCGAGACGGATGAGCTGCTGGAGGTCACACCGAAGTCGCTGCGCATCCGCAAGCGGATCCTGGATCCGCTGCTGAGGAAGAGAGCCGGATTCCGTAAAAGTTAAGTGCCAACGTCTCCTCATCCGCTGCAATGAATGCAGCGGGTGACGGAGACGTTTTTTGCATCAGCAGACTGACTGTCCGCCAGCGAATTACAGACGGAAGGCTCCTGCGTTCCCGAATCCGCGCCTGTGAGCGACGCCCGCTTTTTGTTTTTAGCCGGAGAGCGTGCACCGTGCTTGCACGAGTGCACATTCGACGGCTCTTC
>CAMJGH010000073.1 GCA_946405185.1 uncultured Lachnospiraceae bacterium | reverse complement strand
GCGGGTCTGGCGAAGCTGCGCGAGGAGATCGCCCATTACTTGGCCCGCCGCATCGGCGTGAAGTATGATCCCCGGACGGAGATCATGGTCACGGTGGGCGGCAGCGAGGCCATCGACATCGCGCTGCGCGCCATGGTGGACCCGGGCGATGAGGTGCTGATCCCGCAGCCGTGCTACGTCTCGTACGAGCCGTGCACCATCCTGGCGGGCGGTGTGCCGGTGCCCATCGAATTAAAGGAAGAAAACGACTTCCGCCTGACGGGAGACCAGCTGCGCGCGGCCGTGACGGAGAAGACGAAGATCCTTGTCCTCCCGTTCCCGAACAACCCCACCGGGTCCATCCTCACGAAGGAGGATGTGGAGGAGATCGCGCAGATCTGCGTGGAGAAAGACCTCTACGTGCTCACGGATGAGATCTACGCGGAGCTGACCTACGGCACGGAGCACCACTCGGTGGTCACCGAGCCCGGCATGTGGGAGCGCACCGTCTACATCGGCGGGTTCTCCAAGGCCTGGGCCATGACCGGGTGGCGTCTGGGGTATGCCTGCGCGCCCAAGCGGATCCTCTCGCAGATGCTGAAGATCCACCAGTTCGCCATCATGTGCGCGCCGACGACGGCCCAGGAGGCCGGCGCCGAGGCCATGAAGAACGGCGATGCGGACGTGGCGCAGATGCGCGAGGTCTACGACCAGCGCCGGCGCTACCTGCTGCACGAGCTGCGCGGCATGGGTCTGCCCTGCTTTGAGCCGCGCGGAGCGTTCTACGTGTTCCCGAACATCTCGGAGTTCGGCATGACAGCGGACGAGTTCTGCACGCGCCTGCTTCGCGAAAAGAAGCTGGCGGTCGTGCCGGGCACGGCCTTCGGCGCCTGTGGCGAAGGGTTCGTGCGCATATCCTACGCGTACTCGCTCGAGCGCCTCAAGGAAGCCCTCTCGCGCATCCGCGCGTTTGTTACGGAGTTAAGACAGTAATCGCGGGAAACCAAGGGGACGTATCCTTTTGGTCCCGCTTTCGGGGACCCACAAGGGGACGTATCCTTTTGGTCCCGCTTTCGGGGACCCAAAGGATACGTCCCCCATCAAGGAGCAACAATGTCTTCTATCACCCTTCTCGCCCATGCCAAGATCAATCTCACGCTCGATGTGGTGCGCCGTCTTCCGAACGGGTACCACGAGGTGGACATGATCCTGCAGTCGCTTTCGCTGGCGGATGAGGTGACGCTGACAGCCCTCCCGGAGGAGCCGGGGGTCATCCGCCTCACGGTGGAGAATCCCGAGGCGCCGGGGGAGGATATTCCCGCGGATGCCCGCAACCTCGCCTGCCGGGCGGCGGCGCTGCTGGCCGAAGACCACGCGTTTCCGGCGGGGCTGTCCATCCGCCTGGTGAAGCACGTTCCGGCGGCGGCCGGCCTGGCCGGCGGCAGTGCGGACGCGGCGGCGGTGCTTGCGGGCACCAACCGCCTGTTCTCACTGGGGCTGACGGAAGAGGAGCTGGCGGCGTACGGCGTGCGGCTGGGGGCGGACATCCCGTTCTGCCTCACCGGCGGCACGAGGCGTGCGCGCGGCATCGGTGAGAAACTGGAGGTGCTGCCGGCCATGCCGGCCTGCACCATCCTGCTGGCCAAGCCGGCGGAGGGCGTGTCCACGGCGGCGGTCTACGGGGCGCTGTCCATCGGCACGCGCCCGCCGTATCCGCATGTGGCCACGGAAGACGCCTGTAAAGCCCTGCGCGAGGGGGATCTTGAGGCCCTCTGCGGCGCCTGCGGCAACCTCCTGCAGGAGGTGACCCAGCCGATGCTTCCCGTGATCGGGGAGCTGGCGGAACATATGAAAGAACATGGCGCCCTCGCGGCGCTGATGAGCGGCAGCGGCCCCACCGTCTACGGCATCTTCACGGATGCGGAAGCGGCCGGGGAGGCTGCCCGCAGCCTGCCGGAGGGCATCCGGCGGGCGGTCACGGCCCCGGCGGCCGCAGGTCTCAGCCTGGCCGCGGGTCCGGGAAGGAGCACTACATGACAGGAGCGGAACGAATGGCGGAGCTGCCGGCCGGCCTCCCGCTGGGGGAGGCGGTCTATGAGGCTCTGCGCGGCGCCATCCTCCAGGGGGATGTGCGCCCCGGTGAACGGCTGACGGAGATGCGCATCTCCCAGGCGCTCGGCGTCTCGCGGACGCCGGTGCGGGAGGCCATCCGCCGGCTGACCAAGGAGGGGCTGATCATCGCCCCGCCACACCGCGGCGCCGAAGTGGCGCGCATCAACCCCAAACACCTGCAGGACGTCCTGGAGGTGCGGCGGGCACTGGAGGAGCTGGCCATCGAGACGGCCTGCGCGCGCATCCGCGATGACGGCGTGCGTCAGCTGCGGCAGATCCACACGCGTCTGCGCGAAGCTATGAAGGCGGGGGATCCGGACCGTGTGGCGGCGGAAGACGAAGCCTTCCACGCGGCGCTGTACGCGTTCACGGAAAATGAGGAGTTGGTGAGCCTTCTGGAGAACATGCGGCGTCAGATCTTCCGCTTTCGTTTTGAGTACATCAAGGACCGGCAGGAGTGGTCGGCCATCGTCAAGGAGCACGGGAACATCATCGATGCGCTGGCGGCGCGCGATACCGCCAAAGCCCGCGCTGTCATGAGCGCGCACATCAGCCATCAGGAGCGGACGATGCGCGAAAAGATCCTGAAGGAGGAAGCAAACGCATGAAGCAGACCATAGCCGTCCTGTTCGGAGGGCGCTCATCGGAGCATGAGATCTCGGTTTTGTCGGCCGCCAACGTGCTGGCCCACATCGACCGGGAGAA
Organism: uncultured Lachnospiraceae bacterium; assembly: GCA_946405185.1. GTDB lineage: Bacteria > Bacillota > Clostridia > Lachnospirales > Lachnospiraceae > CAKQHB01. The sequence goes on along the minus strand of CAMJGH010000073.1, from coordinate 11,271 downwards.
GTATGAGATCATCCGGATCGGCATCACCAAGGACGGCGCGTGGAAATACGTCAAAGACGACGAGTCCGTCAAAAACGGCTCGTGGGTGAACAGCGAGGATGCCGTCTGGCTGCTGCCGGACGCGCACGAGCGCGCGCTGCTTGTCCGCCGCCATGGCGAGTACTCCCGCATTCCGCTCGACTGCGCCTTTCCGGTGCTGCACGGCCTCTACGGCGAGGACGGCACCGTCCAGGGGCTGTTCGAGATGGCGGATATCCCCTACGTGGGGTGCGGCGTGCTGGCCTCCGCGGTGGGCATGGACAAGTTTTACACCAAGCAGGTGGTGCAGTACATCGGCGGCATCCGCCAGGCGGCCTGGGTGCCGGTGACGGCAGCGGACCTGGAAGAGGACGAGGCGGCCGTCATCGCCCGCGTGGAAAAGGCCCTGCCGTATCCGGTGTTCGTCAAGCCCTCGCGCGCCGGGTCGTCGTGCGGCGTCTCCCGCGCCGATGACCGGGAGGAACTCAAAGCCGCGCTGGAACTGGCCGCCCGCCATGACCGCAAGATCCTGGTGGAAGAGCAGATCCGCGGACGCGAGCTGGAGTGCGCGGTCTTCTCCGACGGGCACACCCTGCGGGTGTCCGGCGTCGGCGAGATCCTGTCCGCTGCCGAATTCTACGATTACGACGCCAAGTACAACAACCCGGACTCCCAGACCAACGTCCATCCGGCGCTGCCGGAGGGCGCGGAGGAGCAGATCCGTGAGGCCGCCGCGAAGATCTTCACCGGCATCGACGGCTTCGGGCTTTCCCGGGTGGATTTCTTCCTGGATGAGAAGGGCGTGGTCTTCAACGAGATCAACACCCTGCCGGGCTTTACGGCCATCAGCATGTATCCCATGCTCTTTGAGGCGGCCGGCACGTCCAAAGACGAGCTGGTGCAGGCGCTGATCGATGCCGCCTTCGCCCGGGAAGCCGGGTATTACAAGCTGTGAAGCGGAAGGTGTTCGTCAGCGTGACCGGCGTGGATCCGGCGGGCAGCCACAGCGTGTCCGGCGGGGCCGGCACCGAGGAGGTGCTGCCGGACGGCACGCACGTGATCCGCTTCCGGGAGGAGATGGAGGGGGCGGCCGCACCGCTCACAACCGCCGTCACCCTCACGGAGAACGCCCTGCTGCTCACCCGGGAGGGGGAGCTGACCTGCCGGCTCACCTTTGAGGCAGGCCGGGAAGTGGAAGGCCTTTACCGGATGCCCTTCGGGGCGGTCCCCCTGAAGACATACACCCGCCATCTGCGGGTGCGCTTTTCGGAGCGTGAGACGTTTGCGGCGCTTTCCTATGACCTGCGCTTTGCGGACGGCACCGCCGAAGAGGGGTGCCGCGTGAGCGTCCGGGCGTCGGTCCTTCACGAAGAAAGGTGAAAACGTATCGGTCACCGGCGAAACGGATTAATATTGCACAATTTACGAGCAGCAAAACGCAGTGATTTTATTGCGTTTTGCTTCTTTTTTTGTTGCCGTATGATTTTGCCTTGATTTTGGGGCGTTGATGTGGTAAAGTTTTTTAATCGCAAATTGCCGTTTTGGTTTTTGGCAAGCCTGCGACAAACCCGTTATTATGCGCAATCCCGCGCATGATATAAAAAACAAGGGAGGAACAAAGAAATGAGCAAGAAACTCAGCAGTGTTCTGGCGCTGGTCCTCGCTCTGGTCATGGTGCTCAGCCTGGCCGCCTGCGGCAACAAGCCCGCCGGCACCGATGGCAGCAGCGGCGCCGAGACCGGCAGCGCGGCCGAAACCCAGAGCAACGGTGAGACCCAGCCCGGCGGCGAAACCCAGCCCGGCGGCGAAGTGTCCGATGTTGACAGCTACACCTACAACACCTACAGCACTTCTCTCGGCAACAACTGGAACCCGCACACCTGGGAGACCAACGCGGATGACGCGGTCAACGGCTACATCACCAGCCCGTTCGTGACCATGTCCATCCTGAACTCCGAAGACGGCGTGTATCAGTGGGTCTATGAAATGGCCACTGAGGTCAACGATGTCACCGCGGATCACCGCGACGACCTGACCAAGTACAACGTCCTGCTGGCCGAAGGCGACACCGTCGATACGGCCGAGAAGGGCTATGTCTTCGAGATCAAGCTGAACCCGGATGCCAAGTGGGCGAACGGCGAAGCCATCACGGCGGATGATTACATCTACTCCATGAAGGCTCTGCTGGATCCGGCCATGAAGAACTACCGTGCCAACCTGTACGTGGCCGGCGAGTCCGCTCTGGCTGGCGCTGAGGCCTACTACTATGCCGGCTCCACCGCCTACATCGATTCCGAAGGCGCCTGGGCCATGGCCGACCTGACCGCCGGCGAGGATGGCCAGTACGTCACCGCGGAAGGCTATCCGATGTACATCGCGGTGAACTTCCCGCTGGCCTGGACGAGCGGCAACACCCTCAACGACTATGTCGAAGCCTACGGCGATGCCTACTTCGATGTCACCAACTGGGAAACCCTGATGGGCATGGCTGATGAGAACGGTCTTGTCCCGCTGACGGATGAGAACCTGGCCCTCTTCACGCCGGTCACCACCACGGTTGCCGACTGGGGCGAGACCGAAGCGGATCTCCCGAACTACTTTGCCTATGCCAAGACCTTCGAAGACGCTGACTACGATGAGACCGTCGGCTGCTACAAAGTGGACGACTACACCATCATCTATGTCAACGCCGTCAAGATCGACTTCAACTACTTCCTGACCTCTCTGACCAGCACCTGGCTGGTGTATGAGGATCTGTACGAGGCCGGCAAGGATACCTCCGGTGAGCTGGTGACCACCAACTACGGCACCTCTCCTGAGACCACCATGGCCTACGGTCCTTACATGCTCGAGTCCCTGCAGGCTGACAAGCAGATGGTCTTCGTCCAGAACCCCGAGTGGTACGGCTGGGAGCAGGGCGAGGATGGCACGCTTGTTTCCTACACCAACTTCGAAGTGGACGGCCAGCAGGTGCAGCAGTACCGCGCCACCCGCATCGTCATCGATGTCATGGACGATTCCGCTGCCAAGCAGGCTTTCCTGAAGGGCCAGCTGTCTGACTGGACCCCGACTCCGGAAGATCTGGTCGCCTATGCCGCTTCCGATCAGCTGTACAAGGTTGACGAGACCTACACCATGTCCTTCTTCTTCAACACCGATGTGGATATGCTGAAGGCCATGGACGAGTCCAAGGGCAACACCAACTCCGTGGTCCTGTCCAACATCAACTTCCGCAAGGCGTTCTCGCTTGCCATCGACCGCGCCGAGTGGGTCACGGCGACGCAGGGCTACAAGCCGGCGTTCTCCCTGATGAACGGTCTGTACTACTACGACATCTACAATGATCCGGAATCCTCCTACCGCAATTCCGAGCAGGCCATGCAGGCCATCGTGAATCTGTACGGCGTGGAGTACGGCGAAGGCAAGGCCTACAAGACCCTGAAGGAAGCCCATGATTCCATCAACGGTTACAACCTGACCGAGGCCAAGGAACTGATGGCCACCGCCTGCAAGGAACTGGTCGATGCCGGCCTGTACACCGAGGGCGAGGACATCTACATCCGTGTCGGCTACAAGAAGGGTGCTCTGGATTCCGCTGACAACAACCAGATGGCGCTGATGAACGGCTACATCAATGCGGCTGTGGAAGGCTCCGGTTTCGGTAAGGTTACCCTGGAAGCGGTTGGCAACATCGATGACCGTTACAGCGCTGTGCCGGGCGGCGAGTTCGCTATCGGTTACGGTGCCTGGGGCGGCGCGGCCTTCTATCCGTTCCGCAACATGCAGGTCTACTGCGATCCGGATCAGTACTCCATCAACGAAGCGGCTGACTGGGATCCGAAGACCGAGACTCTGACCATCAACATCGACGGCCAGGATGTCACCATGACGTGGCAGCAGTGGTCCGGTGCTCTGATCGGTTCCGGCCCTTACGCTGGTGCTGATTTCGAGACCAAGCTGAATGTCACCGCCAAGATGGAAGAGGAATACCTTGGCAAGTACTATCGTATCCCTCTGGCCGGTTCCACCTCCTGCTCCATGCTGGCGTACAAGGTGGGCTACTACACCGATGAGTACAACATCATGTACGATTTCGGCGGCCTGCGCCTGATGCACTTCAACTACACGGATGCCGAGTGGAACGAGTTCGTCGCCTCTCAGGGCGGCACGCTCAACTACGAATAATCCGCAGTCCGTGAGGCGGTAACGCTTCACAGAAAAGCAGCATTCGCCGGGGGCGGCTCCTGCCTCCCCCGGCGTTTTCCGGCACAGGGGCCGGAACCGCAACCGTAAACCGGGAAGAGAACGCTCAAGCGGGGGCTTGAGGGCTGTCTTCCTGGCTTACGCTTTCGTATTTTTATCAAGAGGGGGTGGGACGCATGACAAAATATGTTCTGAAACGTATCGTGCTCATGTTCTTTACGTTTTTCGTCATCGTCACTATGTGCTTTTTCCTGATCCGTATGCTTCCCCGGGAGCTGCCGACGGACAAGAACCTCCAGCGGGTCATCCTGGCGCGCTGGGAAGCACTGGGGTATTTCAAGCCGCTGATCGTGCAGTACGGCATCTATCTGCGCAACGTCGTCACCCAGTGGGACTTCGGCACCAGCTGGTATATCCAGTTCCGTGAGCCGGCCTGGAACGTGCTGACGAGCCGCCTGCTGCCGACCGTTCTGGTCAATCTGTATTCCTTCATTCTGTCTGTCCCGGTGGGCATTCTGCTCGGCATCTATGCCGCCATCAAGAAAAACAAATGGCAGGACCAGTTCATCAGCACGACGGTCATGGTCTTTGTTTCCGTGCCCTCTTATGTGTACGCTTTCCTGGTGCAGTATTTCCTGTACTTCAAGCTGGGGTGGCTTCCTCTGACGGTCTACTCGCTGGCGGATGCCGGCGGTTCCTGGTGGACCGGCAAGATGTTCCATTCCATGATCGCGCCCATCCTGGCGCTCTCCTTCGGCCAGATCGCGGGCCTGTGCCGTTTCACCCGCGCGGAGCTGACGGAGACGCTGACGTCCGACTACATGCTGCTGGCCCGCACCAAAGGCCTCACGCGTGCACAGGCCACAGCCCGCCACGCCTTGAAGAACGCCATGGTGCCCATCCTGCCCATGATCATCGGTACCTTCATCGGTATCCTCGGCGGTTCCATGATCATTGAGCAGATCTTCGCCATCCCCGGCGTCGGACAGCTCTACATCAAGTCCATCAACCTCTTCGACTACGATATCTTCATGATGGATACGGTCTTCTACACCTTCATCGGTCTGCTGGCCGGCATCGTGATCGACATCAGCTACGGGTTTATTGATCCTCGGATCAGAATGGGGTCGAAGAAATGATGAACAACAACGAATATCCGAACATTCCCGCCGAGAAGTTTGTGATGGTCAACAAAGACCACCGCATCTCGGATCAGAAATTTGAAGACAAGCCGATCGGCTACTTTAAGGATGCCTGGATCCGTTTCCGCAAGAACAAAGGCTCCATCGTGGCGGCCTGCATCATTCTGGCCATCGTGCTGTTCTCGCTGCTGGCTCCGCTGATGATCCGTGACCATTCGGCCACCTTCATGGACACCTACTACGCCAAGAAGCCGTCGCGCGTGCTGGCGCTGCAGAAGTTCGGCATCGCCAAAGGCACCACCTCCCGCAACTTCTCGGAAGCCGGCCTGTTCCGCGACGTGGCCATGGGCATCGGCGCCGAAGACCATGACGGCACCGGTCAGGTGACCGTGGCCGAAGGCATGGCCAGCTACTACCAGCCCATCAAGTACATCGGCACCCGCTCCGAGTACACGGAGATCAAGGGCGCCAAGCCGAAGGTGGTCTATTCGTCCTGCTCCGTGGAAAACTACCTCGAAGTGGGGTTCCTGTACCGCAGCGTGGAGCAGGCGGAATTCCGCCGCATCCTGGAGTGGCAGGAGAAGACCGGCCTGCAGGCGCTGTATCCACTGGTGGAGACCAACGAGTGGAACCTGGATCCGCAGGATGCCAACTATTGGTTCAAGTCCAAGAAGGGCACCCCGGTGGCCATCAACGAGAAGGGCAAGGCCGAAACCCTGTCCTTCGCGGATGACGTGGTGCTGGAGGACAACTACAAGCGCGATGCCGACGGCAAGCCCATCTACTATGAGTACACCGGCGGCGGCACGCACGATACCGCCCAGTACAAGATCCGCGTGCTGTACTACAACTACTACCGCTACCTGAACGGCGAGGAGCCGCGGTACCTGTTCGGCACGGACAGCCAGGGGTATGACCTGGCGCTGCGTCTGGCCGGCGGTATCCGCCTGTCCATGCTGCTGGCCGTGGCCATTTCCGCCATCAACCTGGTGCTGGGCGCCATCTACGGTGCCATCGAAGGCTACTACGGCGGCGCGGTGGACATGATCCTGGAGCGTATCTCGGATATCTTAAACGACGTGCCGTTCATCGTCGTGGTCACCCTGTTCCAGATCCATCTGGCCAACAAGGTGGGCGCGGTGCCAAGCCTCCTGTTCGCCTTCGTGGTGACCGGCTGGATCGGCACGGCAGCCCGTACCCGTACGCAGTTCTACCGTTTCAAAGGGCAGGAATACGTTCTGGCTGCCCGGACGCTGGGCGCGCGCGACCGGCGCATCATCTGGAAGCACATTTTCCCGAACTCGCTGGGTACCATCATCACGTCCTCGGTGCTGGTCATCCCGGGCGTTATCTCCAGTGAGTCCATGCTGTCCTACCTGGGTATCGTGAAGCTCGGCGACGCCAACACCACGTCCCTGGGTACGCTGCTCTCCGATGCCGCCGGCATCTGGACCAACTATCCGCACCTGCTGCTGTACCCGGCCATCGTCCTGTCGCTTCTGATGATCTGCTTCAACCTGTTCGGCAACGGCCTGCGCGACGCGTTCAACCCGTCCCTGCGCGGAGTGGAGGAGTGATCATGGCGAATAAGGATACCATTTTACAGGTTAAGAATCTGAAGGTCTCGTTCCGTACCACCGGCGGTACCGTCAAGGCCGTGCGCGATGTCTCGTTCGATCTGGAGCGCGGCAAGACGTTAGCCATCGTGGGCGAATCGGGATCGGGCAAGTCCGTCACCTCCAAGGCCATCCTGGGCATTCTGGCCGGCAACTCCATCATCGAGGGCGGCGAGATCCTCTACGACGGCCGTGATCTTCTGAAGATCACCGAGGAAGAGATGTGCGACATCCGCGGCAACCGGATCTCCATGATCTTCCAGGACCCGCTGTCTTCCTTAAACCCGATCGTCAAGATCGGCCGGCAGATCACCGAGGCCATGCTCTTAAAGGACAAGGGCAACCGCCGCGCCGCCCGCAAGGATTTCAACACCATGCTGGCGGAGATCCGCACCAACTGCACCGCGGCGCTGGGCCAGGGCGAAGCCGCCCGCGTGGCCGAGATGACCAAGACGTTTGATGACTTCAACATTGAAGGCATCAAGATGGAGAACTCCTACAACACCGCCCGGGCCGCTTCCGAAGGCTTCCTGGCGGACGCCGAGGACTTCCTCTTCCTGGCGGAGAAGAAGCAGCGCCTGGACGTGAAGGCCAACCTGGCCACCATGGAAGGCAAGCTCAAGCAGGTGAAGGATGAGTTCTTCACCCACGGGTACGACGACAAACTCTGGGCCGCCTACAGCGCCCTGAAGTCCGCCGCCTCCGGTGCGAAGGCCGTGAAGGAAGGCGAGATGGTCCCGGAGAACATCCGGAAGGCCGTGAGCGATGCCGAAGCCCTCGTGAAAGAGCTGCAGGGCCGCACGGTGCCGGATTTCTTCCGCATCGGCTACTATAAGATGAAGAATCCCGGCGCGGATCTGCACAGCCAGTCCGTGGAGGAGCTGAACGCTTCCTGCCTGACCTACCTGGACGACAACTTCATGAAAGAGTTCCTGGCCATGGAGGAGAAGGGCACCAGGTACTCCTTCGACACGGCGCTGGAAAAGAAAAAGAAGGTGGTGGAGTCCTTAAAGGCTGCCAGACCGTTCTTTGAGAGCGCTGAGCTCACCCGCAGCAGCGGCAAGAAGAGAGCCGGCGAGCTGGCCAAAGAGGTGGAGGGTTCCATCGACCGCCTCGAGATCCGCAAGGATTCCATGGCCTACACCTTCGGCTTTGCCATGAACGATGCCATCGACCGGTACTTCAACGCGGAGAAGAAGAACCCCAAGGAAGAAGCCCGGTTTGCCAGACAGTCCGCCAAGCGCGAGGCGCTGATCGCCCGCGGCAAGACGGTGGACTGGAAGGTGGTCCCGAAGCTGGTCTATGACCTGGACGAGCTTAAGGCCAACATCACCGGCACCATCGACGCCATGGTGGCGCACTACGAAGACTACATCGCCAAGGCGGACACCGTGGACTTCTCCGCCCGCAGCGTGGAGCTCGTGGATTACCTCAAGGAGCGCGCCTCCCAGGTGGTCTACAAGGTGACCCGCTCCATGGCCCATGAGAAGGCCATCCAGCTGATGGAGGAAGTGGGCATCCCGGAGCCGCGCATCCGCTACAACCAGTATCCTTTCGAGTTCTCGGGCGGCATGCGGCAGCGTATCGTTATCGCCATCGCGCTGGCGGCCAACCCGGACATCCTGATCTGTGACGAGCCGACCACGGCTCTGGACGTGACCATCCAGGCGCAGATCCTGGAGCTGATCAACAAGCTGAAGGCGGAGCGCAACCTGTCCGTTATCTTCATCACGCACGATCTGGGCGTGGTGGCCAACATGGCGGACGAGATCGCGGTCATGTACGCCGGCAAGCTGGTGGAGTACGGCACGGCGGACGAGGTGTTCTATGATCCCCGCCATCCGTACACCTGGGCGCTGCTGGCCTCCATGCCGGATCTGGATACCACCGAGAAGCTGGATGCCATCCCGGGCACGCCGCCCAACATGATCTACCCGCCGAAGGGCGATGCCTTCGCGGCCCGCAACAAGTACGCCATGCAGATCGATTTCGAGGAGCAGCCGCCGGAATTCGCCGTGTCGGATACCCACTGGGCCGCCACGTGGCTGCTGCATCCGAACGCGCCCAAGGTGGAGCCGCCGAAGATCATTACGGACCGCATCGCGCGGATGCTGAAAAAATCAGGAGGTGAGGCTTGATGGGCAGACCGGATAACGAAAACGGCGAGGTGCTCCTTCGGGTCGAGAACCTCTGCCAGTACTTTAAGTCGGGCAGCTACGAGAACAAGGCTGTTGACAACGTCAGCTTCGACATCAAAAAAGGTGAAGTCTTCGGACTGGTGGGCGAGTCCGGCTGCGGCAAGACCACGACCGGCCGTTCCATCATCAAGATCTACGACATCACCTCGGGCAGCATCTACTTCAAGGGGCAGCGCATCTGCGCCGGCACCCGCAGCTACCGGGACGCCATCAAGGCGGCCAAAAAGGAACTGTCGGAACTGAAGGGCGGAAACGAAGCGCGCCGCAAGGAGCTGGAAGCCGAGATCGAGAAGAACAAAGAGGAGATCAAGAAGGCCAAGTTTGACCACAAGAACTCCGACAAGCTCTACGCCGCCGAGCAGGTGAAGAAGGTGAAGGCCGAATACGAGCCGAAGCTGGAAAAGGCCACCGGCGAGGAGAAGGCGAAGCTCCAGAAAGAGTACAAGGACGCTCTGCGCGTGGCCAAAAACACGCGCCTGATCACGCAGATCCAGATGATCTTCCAGGATCCCATCGCGTCGCTGAACCCCCGCATGACCGTCCGCGAGATCATCTCCGAAGGTATGGTCATCAACGGCATCCGCGACAAGGAGTACATCGACAAGAAGGTGTACGACATCCTGGAGACCGTCGGCCTGGTGCGCGAGCACGCCGGCCGCTACCCGCACGAGTTCTCGGGCGGCCAGCGCCAGCGTATCGGCATCGCCCGGTCGGTGGTCATGGAGCCGGAACTGCTGATCGCGGACGAGCCGGTCTCGGCCCTGGACGTGTCCATTCAGGCGCAGGTCATCAACCTGCTGAACGACCTGCGTGACCAGCTGGGCCTGACCATCCTCTTCATCGCGCATGACCTGTCGGTCGTCAAGTACTTCTCGGACCGCATCGGCGTCATGTACTACGGCAACATGGTGGAACTGGCCACGTCGGAAGAGCTCTTCCGTCACCCCATCCACCCCTACACGCGGTCGCTCCTGTCGGCCATCCCGCTGCCGGATCCGCGCTCCGAGAAGAAGCGCGTGAGGATCACGTACAACGCCCTGGCCGCGCACGACTACTCGGTGGACAAGCCGAGCCTGCGGGAGATCATCCCCGGGCATTTCGTGCACTGCAACGACGCCGAAGAGGCGGCGTACCGCAAGGAATTCAACCTGTGATGAAAGAGCGTTCCCACATCATTCTGAAGTACACCATCGCGGCGTCCATCGGCGCCGCGTTGGTTTTGCTGTACCTGGCCGGCCATCCGCGCGAAGGCCTGCCGCCCGCGGAGGTCTGGCGCATCTGGTGCGACGCCTTCACGGTGCCTGGCATGCTGATCTTTCTGACCGGCGTCCTGGTGTGGCTCTCCGGTGAGGGCGTGTTCCTGGGCCTGGGGTATGCGGTCAGCTACATGGTGCGCATGCTGATCCCGGGGATGGGGCACAAACACGAGCGCTACGCGGACTACATCGAGCGCAAGACCGAAAAAGGCAAGGCCAAAGGGTACGCGTTCCTGTTCGTGGTGGGCGGCGTCATGCTGCTGGCCGCCGCCGTCTTCCTGGTGCTGTTCTGCCGCGCCTACACGGCTCCGGCCATCTGACGGTGCCGGGCGTCCGCCTTGAATTCCCGCGGGCGGTATGCTAGAATGTGTTGCAGATAAGAAAGAAGCCTCGTCCGGGGGCTTTGCAAGAAAGAAAGCGGGCCTGCGGGCTCCGCGTTCGGAGGTGGTTCCCATGCCTACTTGGGTGAAGGTTGTCCTGATCGTAGTGGTCGTCGTGATCGCCATTCTGGCGGTCCTGTATTATTTCGGCATGCGTCTGCAGCGCCGCCAGGTGCAGCAGAAAGAGCAGATGGAGGCCATGGCGCAGACCCTCTCCATGCTGGTCATCGACAAAAAGAAAATGAAGCTCACCGAAGCCGGCTTCCCGGCACAGGTGGTGGAGCAGACTCCCAAGTACGCCCGACGCGCCAAGGTGCCGGTGGTCAAAGGCAAGGTGGGGCCCCGCATCATGAACTTCATGTGTGATCCCGAGGTGTTTGAGCGCCTGCCGGTCAAGACCGAGTGCAAGCTGGTGGTCAGCGGCATCCGTCATGCAAAAAGCCGGACTGGTTTTGTCA
>CAMJGH010000072.1 GCA_946405185.1 uncultured Lachnospiraceae bacterium | reverse complement strand
CCCGAATCTCCGATGACCATGTAGTCCCCGGCGTAGATCTCGGTGGTCGCCGTCTCATTAAAACGCACGGCGTAGGTGATCTCCGCCGAGCGCACGGCCGCCATGCCTTCGTTCATCAGCTCCTCGTTCTCCTCCGGAGCCGCCTGCGCGTCAAAGCTGATGATGGCGGCGATGCCCTGCGGCAGGGTTTTGGACGGGATGACGATGACCTTCCGGTCCTTGGCCAGGCCTGCGGCCTGATTGGCCGCCAGCACAATGTTCTTGTTGTTCGGCAGCACGAAGACGGTGTCCGCGTTGATGCTCTCCACGGCGTTTAAGACATCTTCCGTGCTGGGGTTCATGGTCTGGCCGCCCTCGATCAGGCGGTCGACGCCCAGATCCGTGAAGATCTGGTTCATGCCGCGCCCGACGGACACGGCCACGAAGCCGTAGGGCTTCTTCTCCTGGCCCACGGCCAGCTTGGCCTTCTGGGCCTCGGTCTGGCGGGCCGTCTCGCGCTCAGCCTCCTTGCGGACCTCGGCGTCGTGCCAGAGGGCCTCGCGGTGCTCTTCCCGCATGTTGTCGATCTTCATGCTGGTGAGGCTGCCCATCTCCAGGCCCTTCTCAAAAGCCAGGCCCGGATGGTTGGTGTGCACGTGGATCTTGACGATCTCATCGTCCGCCACGCAGACGATGGAATCACCGATGGAGCTTAAGAACGCCTTGAACTCCAGGATCTGCTCATCGGTCAGCGGGTGGTTCAGCTGCACGATGAACTCGGTGCAGTAGCCGAACTTGATGTCCGCCGTGTCGATGTGCTCGCGGTCGACGGCCCGTCTGGCGGGCTCCGCCGCCTTGGCCGGCGCGCCGAGGTTCAGCGTCACCTTCTCACCCTTGTAGCCGGCGTAACACCCCTTTAAGACCTGCATGAGGCCCTGCCCGCCGGAGTCCACCACGCCTGCCTGCTTCAGGACAGGCAGCAGTTCCGGCGTTCTGGCCAGCGCGTCGTCGCCGTGGGCGATGAGCTGCTGCATGAACTCATCCAGATCCTCCGTGACGGGCGCCAGCTCCGCGGCTTTCTCCGCGATCTCGCGCGCCACCGTGAGGATGGTGCCTTCCTTCGGCTGCATGACCGACTTGTAGGCGGTAGCCGTAGCGCGCTGCATGGCCTGCGCCATGGTCAGGATATCGACCGATTCCACCTCGGCGATCTCCTTGGTGAAGCCTTTCATCAGCTGCGAGAGGATCACGCCCGAGTTGCCTCTGGCGCCGCGCAGCGACCCCGAGGCGATGGCCTTGGAGAGCGTCTTCATGGACAGGTCACTCAGCCCGGAGACCTCTCTGGCCGCCGACATGATGGTCATGGTCATGTTGGTGCCGGTGTCTCCGTCCGGGACCGGGAAGACGTTCAGTTCGTTGATCCACTCTTTATTGGCTTCAAGATTCTGCGCACCCGCCAGGAACATGTCCTTGAGCAGCTGCACATCGATTTGATTTACTGACACTTCGGTGTCCTCCTTCTGCCGTGCCGTGCGGCACGCTTCGCACAGGGCGTCAGTCGATGACCCGCACACCCTCTACGTAAATGTTGATCTTCTCCACCGGAATGCCGGTAAACTCTTCCACTTTGTACTTCACACTGGAGATCAGATTCTCCGTCACAGCCGCAATGCTCACACCGTAGGCGACGATGACGTGGAAATCGATCGTCAGCTTGTCATCCGTGATGTCCACCGTGATGCCGTTCGTGATGTTGTCCTTCTTCAGCAGGCTCACCAGACCGTCGCGTACGCCCACCGACGCCATGCCGACGATGCCGAAGCACTCCACCGCGCAGGTCCCGGCATACTTGGCGATCACGTCCTTGTCGATGACGATGCTGCCGTAGCTGTTGGAAATGCGTCCTTTCATAAGTCACCTCCGTTTCCGACAGAGCAAAGGCTCTGCAAAAACCACCAACTTAGGATTATAGCGAACCGGGCGGGAAAAAGCAAGTAAAGAGTACTGTGCGGAACACGAATAAAGGCGAGCCGGAAACCCGACCCGCCTTTGATCATTTTTTTTGAGATCACGCACGCTCCACTCTGCCGGACTTCAGGCAGGAAGTACACACATGCATTTTCTTGTTGCCCGCGTCCGTCTTCACCTTGACGCTCTTGACGTTGGCCTTCCACATGTGGTTGGATCTTCTATGAGAGTGGCTGACATTGTTACCGAAGTGGCCTTCTTTCTGACAGATATCACACTTTGCCATGATCGCACCTCCTTCCGTAAGAATCATCCGCCCCGCGATCAGAGGGGCACAACGCAGGTATCTTACCAGATATCCCACCCGATTGCAAGCGGAATCTGAAATAATTTTGGCGGCAGCGGCCGCGGCTTACGCTTCGCCGTTTTTGATGTTATCGACGGCCTCCGCGATGTCGGCGTCCTCAGCCGGCGCCTTGCCCGTGAACCGCGCGATGATGTCCGGCACCATGTCGAGGGCCTTGCCCACGTTGTCGGTGCTCTTGACGCTGATCAGGCGCGTGGTGCCGTTCTGGATGACCAGGATGGCGTTGGGACTCATCTTGCCCGTCACGCCGCCGGCGGAATTGTTCTTGTCCGTCTTGGCGTACGCGCCCGCGCCCATGCCGAAGCTGACGTCCGACAGCGGCACGAGGATGGCATCCTTCACCTGGATGGGCTGGCCCACCACGGTCTTGGATGACAGGTAGGCGTTCATCCCTTCAAAGAGCGCCCCGGCGGTTTCCCTGAAATTCATGTTTTCCTTAGACATATCCTTTCCTCCTAAAAACCCGGCGGCGCCGGTCACTTCCATTTCTTTACCTGTTTGATGCAGTACCACACGTTGGGGCTCACCAGCAGCCGGATGGCGCACCCGGCGATCACGCACAGCCAGATCCTCCCGGACAGCCACCCGTCCGCATCCAGCACCTCTTCCTCAAACTCCGGAATGACCGTCAGCCGTTTCTCGGTGAACGGATAGAGGATGCCGGTGATCATGCAGATCTGGCCCATGGTCTCCGGCTTGTCCGGCATGCCCACGTGGGCCGTGGCCTTTCCGCGCTTCGGCGCGATGGACTTGAGGATGCGGATCAGCTGGCGCTTGACGAGCACCAGGGCTTTCTGCCCGTGCGGGTCATCCAGCAGGTCCGTGATGCGTCCGACTTTCGTGAGGATGCCGTCCGCCTTCTCCGAAACGCCTTCGGCCTTCTCATCCAGCCAGAAGATCTTCTCGCTCACCCACTGCATGATGGGCGTGACGGGCTTCTTCTCTTTCTCCGGCTCCGGTTCCGGCTGGTAGAGGGTGCCGAACGGGTGCTTCTCTTCCGGCGGCTTTTCGGCCGGCTTCATCGGCTCTTCCGGCGCGGCGTCCTTCTTCTTTTTCTTCTTCTCTTTTTTGCCTTTGCCCGCAGGCTCCTCCGGAGGGGTGTCCGTCAGGGCCGGCACCTCATCCGTTCCCAGCAGGTCCTCATCGGAAAACGCCCCCGCGCTTTCCTCTTCCTTCGCCGGCTCCTCTTCCTTCGGCTTTTCGGGGCCTCCCAGGAGCCACTTGCGGACCACCGGGATGCCGGCCGCGCGGATGGTCAGCGGGACTTTTTTGTCTTCGTAAGTCACCGAGGCGTGCACCAGATGCAAAAGCCACGAGACCACGGCTTTTCCGCGGATGTCCTTATCCGCCTTGGTGCCCGCCACGCGGTAGCGGATGGGCACGAACAGCATCAGCAGCAGGATCAGCAGGATGAGCGCCAGGATGGCCAGCAGCACGATGCCGATCCACTTGAGTATGGCCAGCACGACCGTCATGGCGCAAACACCTCCTTCGGGAAGCGCGCCCGGTAGTCCACCCGGTCAAACTGCCTCACCTCGGCTTCCGTGATGTCCTTCACCACGGCGATGGCATCGGCCTCGCCGTCTGCCAGCGCGATGATGTACACGTCCAGGTCTTTGTAGAACGAGAACGGCTGGAACAGCTGCGAAGCCGCCATCAGATCCAGCTGCTCGTTCTCATTGGAGGAGAGAGCCACCACCCAGGTGGACCGGGTGGGATGCCCGGCACGGAGCTTCATTTCCATGTTGTGATAGTCCGTGTCCAGTTCCATGCCGTACAGCAGATTGTCGTAGTAGTAAAGCACGCTGCCCTCCTTTCCAAAATTCTCTTATTGATAACTATATCACGTTTCCTGCAGACTGTGCAACACGGAAACGAAACCCTTTTTCTC
This sequence comes from uncultured Lachnospiraceae bacterium, assembly GCA_946405185.1. Classification (GTDB taxonomy): domain Bacteria; phylum Bacillota; class Clostridia; order Lachnospirales; family Lachnospiraceae; genus CAKQHB01. The sequence continues at coordinate 10,116 of CAMJGH010000072.1, read as the reverse complement.
GGTTTCGTCGCTGCAGGAGGTGATGCCGCCGCGCAGATACGCCTTCACGTCTTCGGTGTTGCCCGCAAACGGCGGAAGCTTGCCCATGATGCAGGCCATGACGGACCGTCTGGCCGCCCGCGGCAGCTGCTGCAGGACCGGCGTGAGGGCTTTCTCAAACGCCTCGAAGGCTTCCGCGATGTCCGCCTTCTCCAGCACCTTGATATCCCCCGGATCATCCGGGTCCGCAAAGTTCCCGCCGGTCAGCCACGCGTCAAACCGCAGCAGGTTGGCGAACATCGGACCCAGCATCAGGCTGTCGATGAGCAGCCGGCAGTGCTTGCGGATATCCGCCAGCGCGGCCGCGCCGTCCTGCCAGTCCGCAAGCAGTTCCAGGTCCCGGCCTTCCAGCGTCTCAAACGCAGCGTTCATGGCTTCGTCCGGGTGTTCACCGGCCGACAGCTTCTTCAGCACGTCCGCCACCGTCTCATCCGACGGGTCGGCAGACAGTACGTACGGCCCGGACAGCACGCGCACCAGGAGCATCCCCGCCGCGCCGGCCATCTCCGGCAGCGCATCGGCGATCCTCTGCGCCTGCGCGCCGCACACGGCGAGCGCTTCCTTGGCCTGCTCGTACGCTTCCGGCGTCAGCGGATCCCCCGCCGTCAGGAACGCCGCGCGCACCGCCTCCTCTTCGGCGGCGGCCAGAGCGTAGGCCTTTTCGGCCTGGCGCTCGCCGGCTGCGGACAGCAGTTCGTCTGCGAAATCCGTCAGCGTCTGCCCCTGCTGGCCTTCGTAGAGCGCGAACACGCCGCGCACGTGGTCTAAAAACCGCCCGCGGGAGAGCCGCATCGGCAGTTCCTTCTGCAGCATCTGCATGCGCAGCCCGGTACCCTCGCTGCCGTTGCCGGCCACGTACCGGTAGGCCTGCGCGATGATCTCCTCATCCGACGGCAGCGCCGGGAAGCGCTCCGGGAAGAGCCCCGCCTCCAGGCGGGCGGCCATATGGTCCGCCAGGTCGTGTACATCCGCCAGGCGCAGCGCTTCCTTGACGTACCCGGCGCAGTTCTGACGGTACGCCAGGATGCGGGCCGCCAGCTTTTCCATGCCGGCCCCGGAGAAATCCGCCGTCAGGCTGTCCTTCACCAGGCCGAGCAGGCGCGCCTTCATGGCCGGCGCCACCGCGCCTTCCTCCTCTTCCGGAAGCCCCGCCAGCCGGAAGGCCAGCTGCATGCCGGAGAGGCGGTACGCCGTCTCGGTCATCCGGTTGACGAAGCGGGACAGTTCCTCCTCGGGCGCATTCTTCCGTTCGATCGCGGCCACCAGCCGTTTTATCTCACTCATGTTCCTCCTCAAGCATCCGCAGGGCCAGACACAGCGCGGCCTCGGCCGCCTGCTCGCGCACCTGCCTCCGCGTGCCCGCGAAGTGATGCTTTTCCACTTCCGTCTTCCCCCGGAAGGTGCCGGCCATGTAGACCAGCCCCACCGGCTTTTCATCGGTCCCGCCGTCCGGCCCGGCGATGCCGGTCACCGACAGCGCAATGTCCGCCCCCGCGGCTTTCGCACACCCTTCGGCCATGGCCTGCGCGCATTCGGGGCTCACGGCGCCGTGCGCGGCGAGGACCGCTTCCGGAACCCCCAGGAGCCCGTGCTTGGCGCGGTTGGCGTAGGTGATAAAGCCTTCGTCAAACACCGCCGAGGACCCCGGGACGTTCACGATGCGGGAACACACCAGACCGCCCGTGCAGGACTCGGCGGCCGAGATGTGCAGGTCTTTTTCTTTCAGTAAGGCGATCAGCCGGTCTTCCGTCATTTCGCCTCCTCCGCAAACACATGCCGGTTGCGGTACAGGTAATCCGCCATGGAGATGACCGTCAGCGCCAGCGACGCCCAGATCAGCACCTGCTCGGCCACGTGCACGGCCTGCCCGGGCAGCTCCGCCAGTAACAGCACCACCGTCACCATCTGCACGGCCGTCTTGCACTTGCCCCACCAGGAGGCCGCCAGCACGATGCCTTTCTCCGCGGCTACCAGCCGCAGCCCGCTGATGATGAACTCGCGGGCGATGATCGTGATCACGATCCAGGCCGGCACGCGGCCCTGCACCGACAGGGCGATCAGCACCGAATCCACCAGCAGTTTATCCGCCAGCGGGTCCGCAAACTTGCCGAAGGTGGTGATCAGGTGGTACTTGCGGGCGATCTTGCCGTCCAACAGGTCCGTCAGGCTGGCCACGATGAACAGCGCCAGCGCGATATGGGTCTTGTGGGGGATGGGCAGCGCCGTCAGCAGAAAGAACACCACGAACGGCACCAGCACCACGCGGAACATCGTCAGGTAATTGGGCACATTGCGGTTCATTCCACTACCTCCCCGATCAGATCGTACTCTTCGGCGGCCGTCACGCGCACGCGCACCAGATCACCCGTCATGAACATGCGCGGGGACCTCACGAACAGATACCCGTCCACGCCCGGCGCATCGCGGTAGGTGCGCGCGGCCCAGACCGGCTCGTCGGCCAGTTTTCCTTCGATCATGACCGTCAGTTCCTCGCCGATGCGGCTCGCGCACAGATCCGCCGAGATCTCCTGCTGCAGCTCCATCAGCTCGTCGCGCCAGCGAAGCTTCGTCTCCTCCGGCACCTGGTCCGGCATGGCGGCGGCCTTCGTCCCCTCCTCCGGGGAGTACGGGAACACGCCCAGCCGGTCAAACTCCACGTCGTTGATGAAGGCCATCAGCTCCTCGTGGTCTTCCTCGGTCTCGCCCGGGAAGCCCGCGATGAACGTGGTGCGCAGGCAGATATCCGGGATCTCCTCCCGCAGGGTTTTGATCTGTGCCGTGATGTGCGCCTTCGTGGTGCGCCGGCCCATGCGGGACAGGATGCCGTCCGCACAGTGCTGGATGGGAATGTCCAGATAGTGGCAGACCTTCGGCTCCTCTTTGATGACCTGCACCAGTTCCGGTGTGATCTCCTCCGGATAGCAGTACAGGATGCGGATCCAGGCGATGCCTTCCACCGCAGCCAGCCTCTTCAGCAGCTCCGGCAGGCTCTTCTTCCCGTACAGGTCCACCCCGTACAGGGTGGTCTCCTGCGCCACGAGGATCAGCTCCTTCACCCCGCGGGAAGCCAGCTCTTCCGCTTCCGCCGCCAGCTCGTCCATGGGCACGGACCGGTAGGAGCCGCGCACGGACGGGATCACGCAGTAGGTGCAGCGCTTATTGCACCCCTCGGCGATCTTCAGGTAGGCGTAGTGCCCGCCGGTGGTCAGCACGCGCTTTCCCGACGACGGCAGGGCGGACAGCGGCGCGAAGATCTGCGGCTTGTGCAGATCCTGCGAGAACGACGGCCCCTCGGCCTCATCGATGAGCTTCAGAATCTCATCCCACGAGGCGGTGCCCAGGATGCCGTCCACCTCGGGCAGCTCCGTCAGCACTTCATCGCGGTAGCGCTCGGCCAGGCACCCCGTCACCAGCAGCAGCCGGCAGGCGCCCTCCTCCTTCATACGGCCCATCGAAATGATGGTATTGATGCTCTCTTCCTTGGCGTCCCCGATAAAACAGCACGTGTTGACGATGATGCACTCAGCCTCAGCCTCATCGTCCGTGAACGTATGCCCGGCCGCGGACAGAAGCCCCAGCATCTTCTCGGAATCCACCAGGTTCTTGTCGCATCCGAGCGACACCAGACAGATCTTCATCAGGCTTCTTCGCGCACCACTTCGCGCTCCGGCTCCAGGGCATCTTCCCCCAGCGTCTCTTCGCTGCGCTTGATGCCCACGCGCTTCGTCTCCAGCTCCTCAACGGCCACCGACAGGGCTTTGCGCTTGCCGTCCGGGCCGTGCTCCACGTACGGCTCGCAGCCGTCCACCAGCTGACGGGCGCGCTTCGCGGCGGCCAGCACGATGGAGTAGCGGCTCTGAACGATGGGCTCCTCGCCCGCGTTCACGGCGTCTTCGTTGACGGTGGCGATCAGATCGGAATAAGACGGATGCATCATAATGGGTTTCCTCCTAAACAGATAAACGGTTGTGCCGGCATGTCCGGCGTGGGTGAAGGTCAGGCTTCGCGGCGGAAGCGCTGCACCTGTTTTCTCATTTCTTCCATCAGTTCGCGGCGGTTTTTCGCCGTGTGGTGGCAGGAGTGGATGAGGCTGTGCACCTCCTCCACGCACTCGTCCAGATCGTCGTTGACGATCAGGTAGTCGTAGTGGACCATCTCCTCGGCCTCTTCGACCGCACGGGCCAGGCGGGCCAGGATCTTCTCCTCGGTCTCGGTGCCGCGGCCGCGAAGTCTCCGTTCGAGCTCGTCCGCCGTGGGCGGCAGCAGGAAGACCAGGACGGCCTCCGGAAGCTTCTCCCGGATCTGCAGGGCTCCCTGGAGTTCGATCTCCAGGATGACGTCGATGCCGGCTTCGAGTTTGTCGATCACGTACGGGGCGGGCGTGCCGTAGTAGTTGCCCACGTACTCCGCATGCTCCAGGAAATACCCGGCGGCGATGCGCTTCTCAAACTCTTCCCGGCTGATGAAGAAGTACTCGATGCCCTCGCGCTCGCCCGGGCGCGGTTCGCGCGACGTGCACGAGACCGACAGCGCGTACTGATCCGGGTAGCGTCTGAGCAGTTCTTTCATGACCGTCCCCTTGCCGGCTCCGGAAAAGCCGGAAAAGACGGTCAGCACTCCACGGTCCTTCATGGAAGCCCTCCGTTATTCGATATTCTGGATCTGCTCGCGGATCTTCTCGATCTCGGTCTTCATGCCGATGCCGATGTCCGCAGAAATCAGGTCGTTGGCCTTGGAGAGGATGGTGTTGGCTTCGCGGTTCATCTCCTGCGCCAGGAAATCCAGCTTGCGCCCGATGGGACCGCCCGCGGTGAGCGCCTGGCGCACCGCCTCGATGTGGCTCTTCAAGCGCACCGTCTCCTCGTCCGTACAGATCTTGTCGGCGAACACCGCCACCTCGGTGGCGATACGGCTCTCATCCACCTGGCTGCCGGCCAGCATCTCCTTCATCTTGCCCGTCAGGCGCGCCTCGTAGGCGGAAAGGATCTCCGGCTGGCGGGCTTCCACCTGCGCAGCCAGGCCCTTCAGGCCGTCCAGCTTTCCGAACAGATCCGCGCACAGGCGCGCGCCCTCCGCCTCGCGGGCGGACACGAACCGGGCCGTGGCTTCGCGGATGACGCCTTCGGTCACCTGCCAGAGCTCTTCCTCGTCCATCTCGGTCTGCTCCAGCGTGAACACGTCGGGCATGTGGGCGATGGTGGAGGGCTTCAGGTCATCGTCCAGGTCCAGGTCTTCGGTCATGCGGCGGTAGAGTTCCGCGTAGTTGGCGGCCAGATCCGCCCGGTAGCGCACCACGCTGCCGCCCTCGGAGAAATCCTCCGCCTGGATGTACAGATCCACCTTGCCGCGCTCCACGCCCAGTTCCTTGATGAGGGAGCGGATCTGCGCCTCATAGGGGTTCAGGCGGCGGGGCATCTTGACGGAGAGGTCAAGATAGCGGTGGTTCACCGCCTTCATCTCGACACTCACCCGGAAGCGGTCGCTCACGAACTCGCTGCGGCCGAACCCGGTCATGCTTCTTATCTTCATGCTTCTCAACTTTCCGGCGCGAACGCGCCACCGATTTTGGATCTTTCTGTCATAGCCGGACAGAATGAATCAATTTTTGATTATAATCGCCGGGGCCGTTTTCGTCAATCCGAACCGCCCTTGCGCAAAGCGGCGCGACAATCTATACTGAGGGGCGGGCGAAACGCCCGGCAAGGAGGTGCGCGATGGCATTTGACGGCATCGTGACGGCGGCGCTGGCCGCAGAACTGAATACGAAACTGGCCGGCGGGCGTGTGGCCAAGATCGCGCAGCCGGAGGCGGACGCCGTGGTACTGACCGTCAAGAACGGGAACTTTACCGGAAAGGTGCTGCTCTCCGCCAATGCCTCCCTGCCGCTGTGCCACCTGACGGACCGCACCTGGCCGAATCCGGCCACGGCGCCGAACTTCTGCATGTTCCTGCGCAAGCACGTGGGCAACGCGCGCGTCCTTTCCGTCACGCAGCCGGGCCTCGAGCGCGTGCTCGTCTTCACGTTCGAGCACCGCAGCGAGTTGGGGGACCTCGAGGAGCGGCGCCTCATCCTGGAACTGATGGGCAAGCACTCCAACCTGATCTTCGTGGATGAGGAAAACGTGATCCTGGATGCTGTCAAGCACGTCTCCGCGCAGGTCAGCTCCGTGCGCGAGGTGCTGCCCGGCCGCCCGTACTTCATCCCCAACACCAAAGACAAGAAAGACCCGCTGACGCTCACCCGGGAAGAGGCCGAAGAGATCCTGGCCGCCTCCCCGCGGCCGCTGCCGCGCACGCTGGTGAGCACCTTCACCGGCATCGGCAACCAGATCGCGGAGGAAGTCTGCGCGCGCGCCGGCATCGACCCGGACGTGCCCGCCGGGGACCTCTCCCCCGCCGGGCGCACCCACGCCGCCCACACGTTCCTGCGGCTGTTGGAGGATGTGAAGGCCGCGCACTTCTCTCCCGCCATCCTGCTGCGGGATGGCACTCCCGTGGAGTATGGCGTGCTGCCGTTTACCGTGTGGGAGCAGCTGGCGGCTTCCGATGAGAGTATCTCCGTCCGACCGCTGGCTTCCGTGAGTGAGATGCTCGAGTCCTACTACGGGGAGAAGAACCAGGCGGACCGCAGCCGCCAGAAGACGGCGGACCTGCGCAAGGTGGTGCAGACGCACCTCGAGCGCGCCCGCAAGAAGGCGGACCTGCAGGAAAAGCAGCTCAAGGACACCGAAGGGCGGGACAAGTACCGCGTGTACGGCGAACTGCTGAACGCCTACGGGTACGGCATCGAACCGGGGGCAAAGAGCGCCGTCCTCAACAACTACTACACCGGCGAGGACGTGACCATCCCGCTGGATCCCACCCTCACCCCCACCGAGAACGCCATGCGCTTCTTTGACCGCTACGCCAAGCAGAAGCGCACGTTCGAGGCCGTCACGGACCAGCTGGCCGAGACGAAAGAGCAGATCCTCCACCTCGAGAGCGTGGCCGCCGCCCTCACCCTGCCGCTCGAGAACGAAGACCTGGTGCAGATCCGCCAGGAGTTGGCGGAGTATGGGTACCTCAAAAAAGCCGCTTCCCGCGGCAAGGGCGGCAAGAAGGAGCGCGTGACCAGCAAGCCCTACCACTTTGTGTCCAGCGACGGGTTTGACATCTACGTGGGCAAGAACAACTACCAGAACGATGAGTTGACCTTCCGCACCGCCTCCGGCGGCGACTGGTGGTTCCACGCCAAAGGCCGCCCCGGTTCGCACGTGATCCTGCGCACCGACGGCCGCGACGTGCCGGACCGCGCCTTTGAGGAGGCCGGCGCCCTGGCCGCTTACTTCTCCTCGGCCCGCGACTCCGAGAAGGTGGAGATCGACTACGCGCCCAAAAAAGAGATCAAAAAGCCCGCCGGCGCCAAGCCCGGGTTTGTGGTCTACTACACCAACTACTCGCTGATGGCCAGGCCTGCCATCGACCCCTGCCGCGAAGTAAAGTAAGGGTTCCGGCACGTCTTTTCGGGGGCTTTTGCCCCTCCGAAAACTTTTTCAAAATCCGGTTGACACCTGCCGGGCACTGTGCTATATTAATCGACGTGCCGAAAAAATGCAGTTGTGGCGGAATTGGCATACGCGCATGATTCAGGTTCATGTCCACTTACGTGGGTGCGGGTTCAAGTCCCGCCAACTGCACAGAACAGCCTCGGGAGAGATCCCGAGGCTGTTTTCGTTTTCCGATCATGCAGACAAGAAACGGGCCGGCATGTCCTGCCGGCCCGGTAAACAGCGCGCTTTATTCTTCGATCGAGTAGTCCGGATCCGTGGTGATGTAGTTGCCCACGCAGTACACGATCTGCCCGTTCCACTCAAGCCTGGCCCAGCCGTTGCGGCCGATGCCCACGCGGGTGGCCCACTCGCCGTGATAGAGCGTGCCGGCAATGTCCGCATCGTCCCGGACACCCGGGTACGTGCGCAGGTTCACATGGCCCTTGGCCGTCACCTGCTGCGGCTCGCACAGATCAAACACCACGCCCTGCTCTTCCACCGTCTCGCCCGTCAGCACGGGGTTGATGATCACCTCTTCGTGCCTGGTGGCCGGCGGTTCCGTCGGCGCCGTGGAAGGAGCCGTGGAGGCTTCCGTGGGCGCCTCGGTCACCTTCTCGGTGGGCGCTTCCGTGGAAGGCTCCGCGGAAGGTTCCGCACTCGCGCTCTCCGACGGCGCTTCCGAAGACACCGCCTCCGAAGACGGCGCTTCCGAAGACGGCACCGTCTCGGATGACTGGGAGGCCGGCTGTGCCTTGGTGGCTTTGTTCGCCTGGCCGCCGCGCCCGATCCACAGATAGAGGCCCAGCAGCACCGCAGACACCACGATCAGACCGGCCAGAACGCCTGCGATCACGCGCTTGGTATCGTTGGGATCCCCGCCCTGCCGGCTCTCGCGGGGCCGGCGAAATTCGTTTCTCTCTTCTTCCATCCTCTCATCCCCCTGCGGCATCAGCCAAAGTATCTCACGCCGCTCTCAAAGAGTTTCAGATCCTGGTTGCCGGTGATGTTGACCGCCACCGACTCACCGATGCGCTCGGAGTGCGCCATCTTGCCGTACACGCGGCCGTCCGGGCTGGTGATGCCCTCAATGGCGCAGTACGAACCGTTGGGGTTCCAGATCTCATCGGTGCCGGGACGGCCGGCCGGATCCACGTACTGCGTGGCCACCTGGCCGTTGGCAAAGAGTTTCTGCAGCCACTCGTCGCTGGCGACAAACCGCCCCTCGCCGTGCGAGATGGGGTTGACATACACGCCGCCAAGCTCCGCGCCCGCAAGCCACGGCGACTTGTCGGAGACCACCTTCAGGTACGCCATGTGCGAGATGTGCCGGCCGATGGTGTTGTACGTCAGCGTGGGCGAATCCGCCTCCTGCGTGCGCACCGTGCCGTACGGCACCAGGCCCAGCTTGATGAGCGCCTGGAAGCCGTTGCAGATGCCGAGCATCAGGCCGTCACGGTTTGTCAGCAGGTCGTCGATGGCTTCCTTCATGACCTGGCTGCGGAAGGCCGTGGCAAAGAACTTCGCGGAGCCTTCGGGCTCATCGCCCGCCGAGAAGCCGCCCGGGAACATGACGATCTGGGCGTTTCTCACGCACTTCGCAAACTCTTCCGCGGACTCCAGGATATCCGAAGCCGACAGATTCTTGAACACGCGCACGTCCGCGATGGCGCCCGCCCGCTCGAAGGCCCGGGCCGAATCGTACTCGCAGTTGGTTCCCGGGAAGACCGGGATGAACACGTGCGGCTTCGCCACCTTGTGCTGATTGATGTACGGTGCCTCCGCGTGATACAGCGGGGCCTCCGAGGCTTTCTGCTTCTCGCCGGAATCCGTCGGGAAGACGCCGGAGAGCGGCTTCTCCCACAGCTTTTCGGCTTCCGCCAGATCCAGCTTCACATCGGCGTACAGGAAGACCGGCTCCGCGATGACCGTGCCGATCAAGCGGCCGTTTCCGGCCAGTTCCGCCACCTTGTCCGCCGGGACTTCCGCCAGGATGGCGCCGTAGGCCGGCGCGAAGAGCTCCTCTTCCTCCAGCGCAGAGTCATCCAGATGCACGCCCAGACGGTTGCCGAAGGCCATCTTGGAGACGGCCTCCGCCACGCCGTGCGCACCCAGTGCCCAGGCCGAGAGCACGCGTCCGGCCCGGATGTTGTCCCGCACCGCGGAGAACTCATCCGCCAGCGCGGCGTAATCCGGGCACTCCTCGGCCGTGCGCGGCACCGCGAAGAGCACCAGGCGGCTGCCGGGGTTTTTCAGTTCCGGCGTGACCACCGTGCGGCGGTCGCCGACGTTCACCGCAAACGACACGAGTGTCGGCGGAACGTTCTTCTCACCGAAGCTGCCGGACATGGAGTCCTTGCCGCCGATGGACGGCAGCCCGAAGCCGATCTGGGCCTCATAGGCGCCCAAGAGCGCGGCAAACGGCAGCCCCCAGGTATGCGGATCCTCCGTCATGCGGCGGAAGTACTCCTGGAAGGTCATGCGGATCTTGGTCCAGTAACCGCCGGACGCCGTGATCTTGGCCACGGAATCCACCACCGCGAACGACGCG
>CAMJGH010000071.1 GCA_946405185.1 uncultured Lachnospiraceae bacterium | reverse complement strand
TACGGTCTGGACAACGAGAACGAGCAGAAGATCATGGTCTACGACCTCGGCGGCGGCACCTTCGATGTCTCCATCATCGAGATCGGCGACGGCGTCATCGAGGTTCTGGCCACCAACGGCGACACCCACCTGGGCGGCGACGACTTCGACAACAAGATCACCCAGTGGATGATCGACGAGTTCAAGCGCGCTGAAGGTGTGGATCTGTCGAACGACAAGATGGCCATGCAGCGTCTGAAGGAGGCCGCGGAGAAGGCCAAGAAGGAACTCTCCACCGCCACCACCACCAACATCAACCTGCCGTTCATCACGGCCACCAGCGAAGGCCCCAAGCATCTGGATATGAACCTGACCCGCGCCAAGTTCGACCAGCTGACGCAGGATCTGATCGAGCGCACGGCCATCCCGGTGCAGAACGCCCTGCGTGATGCCGGCATCACCGCCGCGGAACTCTCCAAGGTGCTGCTGGTCGGCGGTTCCACCCGTATGCTCTCCGCACAGGAGAAGGTGAAGTCCCTGACCGGCAAGGAGCCCAACAAGTCCCTGAACCCGGACGAGTGCGTGGCCATCGGCGCCGCCATCCAGGGCGGCAAGCTGGCCGGTGAGGCCGGCACGGGCGATATCCAGCTGCTGGATGTCACGCCGCTGTCCCTGTCCATCGAAACCCTCGGCGGTGTGGCCACCCGTCTGATCGAGCGCAACACCACCATCCCGACCCACGCCAGCCAGGTGTTCTCCACCGCGGAGGACAACCAGAGCGCCGTGGATATCCACGTGGTGCAGGGCGAGCGCCAGTTCGCCCGCGACAACAAGACCCTCGGCCGCTTCCGCCTGGACGGCATCCTGCCGGCCCGCCGCGGTGTGCCGCAGATCGAAGTGTCGTTTGACATCGATGCCAACGGCATCGTGAACGTCTCCGCTAAGGACCTGGGCACCGGCAAGGAGCAGCACATCACCATCACCGCCGGCTCCACCATGAGCGATGACGATATCGAGAAGGCCGTGCGTGAGGCTGCCGAGTTCGAGGCCGCCGACAAGAAGCGCAAGGAGGCCGTGGACGCCCGCAACGACGCCGAAGCCATCGTCAACCAGACCGAGCAGGCCATGAAGGAAGTGGGCGCGCAGCTGCCTGAGGGCGACAAGGCCGCCGTGGAAGCGGACATCAATGCCCTGAAGGAAGTGCTTGGCCGCACCACGCCGGATTCCATCTCCGACGCGGATGCCGAGGCTTTAAAGAGCGGCCGTGAGAAGCTGATGAACAGTGCTCAGGCTCTGTTCCAGAAGGTGTACGAGGCCGCGCAGGCCGCCAACGCCGGCAACGCCGGTACGGGCAATAACGCTGGCAGCACCGGCAACCCGGGCGGCGGGTACAACCCGGCCGATGACGTGGTGGACGGCGACTTCAAGGAAGTCTGATCCACGCGGTAAAAGAATAAACAGGACGCTCCGCCGCACCGTATGGCCGGCGGAGCGGTCTTGCGTTTTAACGGAGCATTGCCATGGCAGATAAAAGAGACTATTACGAGGTGCTGGGCGTTTCCAAGACCGCCTCGGATGACGATATCAAGCACGCCTACCGGAAGCTGGCCAAGCAGTACCACCCGGACAACAACCCGGGCGATGAGAGCGCGGCGGCCAAGTTCGCGGAGATCAACGAAGCCTACCAGGTCTTAAGCGATAAGGACAAGCGCGCCCAGTACGACCAGTTCGGCCACGCGGCGTTCGGCAGTGGCGCCGGCGCCGGCGCGGGAGCGGGCGGGTTTGACGGCTTCGGCGGGTTTGGCGGTTTCGGCGGCTTCGGCGCGGACGATATCTTCGGCAGCGTCTTCGACATGTTCACGGGCGGCGGCAGCCGCGCCTCCCGCAGCAATGGCCCGCAGAAGGGCGAGAGCGTGGAGACCGAAGTCCGCATCACCTTCGAACAGGCCGTCTTCGGCGTGGAAAAAGAGCTCAACGTCACCATGAAGGAGACCTGCAAGGTCTGCGGCGGCAACGGCTGCAAGCCCGGTACGGCTCCCAAGATCTGCCCGAAGTGCGGCGGCAAGGGGCAGGTGGTCTACCACTCGCAGAGCCTCTTTGGCACGGTGCAGCAGGTGTCGGCCTGCCCGGACTGCGGCGGCACCGGCCAGTTCATCGAAAACAAGTGCCCGGGCTGCCGCGGCACGGGCTATCAGGCGGAGCGCAAGACCATCTCCATCAGCATTCCGGCCGGCATTGAGGACGGCCAGTACTACCGCATCCGCGGCAAGGGCGAGCCCGGCCGCAACGGCGGCGAGCGCGGCGACCTGATGGTGCTGGTGCGCGTCTCCACGCACCCGGTCTTCAAGCGCGACGGCGTGAACATCTTCTCGGAAGTGAAGATCCCGTTCACCAAGGCGGCGCTGGGCGGCAAGGTGCACATCCAGACGCTGGACGGCGACTTCGAGCAGGAGGTCAAGGCCGGCACCCCCACCGGTACGGTGGTGCGGCTGCGCGGCAAGGGCGTGCCGAACCTGCGCTCCCGCGGCACCCGCGGGGACCACTTCGTCACCCTGACGGTGGATGTCCCCACATCGCTGAATGCCGAACAGCGCGAAGCGCTGCGGGCGTTTGAGGAGACCATGGAAGGCAAGTCGCCTTACGGCGAGAGAAAGAAGAAAGGACTTTTCCACTGATGAAATGGAAAGTTTTTGAACTGACCACCCGCACCGACGCGGTGGATATGATCAGCGCCGTGCTCGGCGACCTGGGCGTGCAGGGCATCGAGATCGAAGACAACGTGCCGCTCACCGAGGCGGAGACCAAGGGGATGTTCATCGACATCCTCCCGGAGCTGCCGCCGGATGACGGCACCGCCAAAGTGCGTTTCTACCTGGACGATGCGGACGATGAAGCCGCCATCCTGGCCGGCCTGCGGGAAGAGATCGAGGACATGAGATCCTACATGGATCTGGGCGAATGCACGCTGACCACCGGCGAGACGGAGGACAAGGACTGGATCAACAACTGGAAAGAGTTTTTCCATCCGTTCACCGTGGACGAGTTCCTGATCAAGCCCACCTGGGAGGATGTCCCGGAGAAGTGGGCCGACAAGCGCGTCATCGAGATGGACCCGGGCACGGCTTTCGGCACCGGCCAGCACGAGACCACCCAGCTGTGCATCCGTGCGCTCAAGCGCCATGTGCAGAAGGGGGACCACGTGTTTGACATCGGCACCGGCAGCGGCATCCTGGGCATTGCGGCGCTGCTGCTGGGCGCGGAGCACGTGGTGGGCACGGACGTGGATGAGAACGCCTGCGTGGCCGCGGAGGAAAACCGCGCGGTCAACGGCATCGCCGCAGAAGCCTTCCCCATCTTTGCGGGGGATGTGATCGGCGATGAGGCCTTCCGCGAGAAGATCGGTGCCAACCGGTGTGATCTGGTGGTGGCCAACATCCTGGCGGACATCATCATGCCGCTGCTGCCGGTGGCCAAGGAGTTTGTCAAACCCGGCGGGCGCATCCTCACCTCGGGCATCCTGAACACCCGCGAGGCGGAAGTGCGGGCGGCGGCCGAGAAGGTGCCGGGCCTGCGCTTTGTGGAAAAAGACGCACAGAACGACTGGGTCTGCCTGGTCTTTGAGAGAGAAGCATAATGGATCAGTTTTTCTATGAACCGGAACAGCGGATCGGCGACACCGTCCGTCTGGAGGGGGAGGACGCGAACCACATCAGCCGTGTCCTCCGCCTTCGGGCGGGCGATGTTGTGCGTCTGGCGGACGGCCGGGGGTGCGACAGCCTGGGCGTCATCGAAGACCTGTCCAAGACGGAGGTGACGGTGCGCGTCACGGAGGATGACCTCCCCACGCACGAACTGCCGTTTGAAGTGACGCTCTTCCAGGGCCTGCCGAAGGCGGACAAGCTGGAGTGGATCATCCAGAAGAACACGGAGCTGGGCGCGGCGCGGTTCGTGCCGGTGGCCATGAAGTATTCCGTTCCGAAGGTGGATGAGAAGAAAGAAGGGGCCAAAACGGCCCGCCGCCAGGCGGTGGCCAGGTCTGCCGCGGCCCAGTGCAAGCGCAGCTGTGTGCCGGAGGTGCTGCCCACCGTTTCCTTTGTGGAGGCGCTCACCCAGGCAAAAGGCCTTGACTTATTCCTGGTCCCGTACGAAAATGCCAAGGGAGCGGCCTACACCCGCGAGGTGCTGGGGCGCCTTTCCCCGGGGATGCGCATCGGCATCCTGATCGGACCGGAAGGCGGGTTTGCGCCGGAAGAAGCGGAAGCGGCGAAAGCCGCCGGCGGGGAACTCATTTCCCTGGGCTCCCGCATCCTGCGCACCGAGACCGCCGGCATGGCGCTTTCGGCAGCCATCATGCTTATGGCAGAGGACTGATATGAGAGAGATCTATCTCGACAACGCGGCTACCACCCGGACCGATCCGGAGGTGGCGGCCTTCATAGAACGGCTGTCCACCGAAGAGTACGGCAACACGTCATCGCTGCATCTGAAGGGCGTGGAGGCGGAAAAGCGCGTACGCGAAGCCTCCCGGATCCTGGCGGACATCCTCAAGTGCTCCCCGCAGGAGATCCTGTACACCTCGGGCGGCACGGAGAGCGACAACCTGGCCATCATCGGCACGGCGCTCGCCAAGCGCCGCACCGGCAACCGGATCATCATCAGCGCCGTGGAGCACGCCGCGGTGGCGCGTACGGCGGACTTCCTCACGGAGTTCGGGTTTGACGTGGTGCGCCTGCCGGTGGGGCCGGACGGCATCGTGCGGCCGGAGAGCCTGCAGGAGGTGCTCACACCGGACGTGATCCTGGTCAGCTGCATGTACGTCAACTCGGAGACGGGAGCGGTGCAGCCGGTGGCAGAGCTGGCAAAGCTCACGCATGAGATGGCGCCGCAGGCCAGTTTCCACGTGGACGCGGTGCAGGCGTTCGGCAAGTACCGCATCGCCCCCGGCCGGCTGGGGATCGACCTCATGAGCGTCAGCTCGCACAAGTTCCACGGCCCGAAGGGCGTGGGCTTCCTGTATATCAAAAAAGGCACGAAGATCCGCCCGGTGATCTACGGCGGCGGCCATCAGAGCGGCATGCGCTCGGGCACCGAAAACGTGCCGGGAGCGGCCGGCATGGCCATGGCCGCGAAGATCGCCTATGACGGGCTGGAAGAGAAGATGGCGAAGATCACCGCCCTGCGGGAGCGGCTGCGGGAGGGCCTTTTGGAACTCCCGGATGTCACCGTGAACACCCCGGAAGGGGAATTCGCGGCGCCGCACGTGCTTTCCGCTACGTTTGCGGGCGTGCGCGCGGAGGTCCTGCTGCACGCGCTGGAAGCCGACGGCATCTGCATTTCGGCCGGTTCCGCCTGCTCGTCCAACAAGCCCAGCCCCTCGGCCACGCTGATCGCCATGGGGGTGCCGGAGGAGGCGCTGTCCTCCACGGTGCGGTTCTCGTTCTGCAAGGAAAACACGGAAGAGGACGTGGACGAGACGCTGGCATCCCTGAAAAGGCAGCTGCCCATGCTCCGCCGTTTTGTGAGAAAGTAAATCAGAAGGAGGCTTTCCGTGGTCTACGAAGAGTTTCTGATCAAATATGCCGAGATCGGCATCAAAGGAAAAAACCGCTATGTCTTTGAAGACGCGCTGGTGCGCCAGATCCGTCAGGCGGTCAAGCCGCTCCCCGGGGAGTTTACGGTCTTCAAAACCAACGGCCGCATCTACCTGAAGGCCAGTGGGTATGACTATGAAGACCTGATCGAAGCCCTGCAGCGGGTGTTCGGCATCGCCTACATCTGCCCGATGGTCCGCGTGGACGATCCGGCGTTTGAAAACATCGCCGATGCCGCGTCGGCTTATCTCAAGGAAGTGGTCCCGGAGGGGTGCACCTTCAAGGTGGAGGCCCGCCGCAGCGTCAAGAGCTATCCCATGCACTCCATGGAGCTGGCGGCCGCGCTCGGCGAGGTGATCCTGCAGCGCGTGCCCGGCATGCGCGTGGATGTCCACCACCCGGTGGTCACCCTGCACGTGGAGGTGCGTGAGGGCGGCGTCAGCCTGTACGCCAAAGAGATCCCCGGTCCCGGCGGCATGCCGGTGGGTTCCAACGGCAAGTCCATGCTGCTGCTGTCGGGCGGCATCGACAGCCCGGTGGCCGGCTACATGATCGCCAAGCGCGGCGTCAAGATCGATGCCGTGTACTTCCACGCGCCGCCGTACACCAGCGAGCGCGCCAAGCAGAAGGTGGTGGATCTGGCCTGCCAGGTGGCCCGCTACGCCGGGCCCATCCCGCTGTCCGTGGTCAACTTCACGGACATCCAGCTGGCCATCTATGAGAAGTGCCCGCACGACCAGCTGACCATCATCATGCGCCGCATGATGATGCGCATCGCGGAGCGCATCGCCGAAAATTCCGGATGCCTGGGCCTGATCACGGGCGAGAGCATCGGCCAGGTGGCCAGCCAGACCATCCCGTCGCTGACCGCCACCAACGAAGTGTGCGCCATGCCGGTCTTTAGGCCGCTGATCGGGTTTGACAAGAACGAGATCATCGACGTGGCGCAGAAGATCGGCACGTTTGAGACCAGCATCCAGCCTTACGAGGACTGTTGCACCATCTTTGTGGCCAAGCATCCGGTCACCAAGCCGAACCTCAAGAGCATCCGCAAGTCCGAGACGCATCTGGACGATGTGATCGAAGAGATGCTCGATAAGGCGGTGGAGACGGCCGAAGTCATCTGGTGCGAGCCGGCGCCGTAAGAAACACAAACGCAAAAAAGGACCGCCCCCGGCGGGGACGGTCCTTTTTCATTCCGGCTGTGTGATCACCCGATGATGTACGGAGACAGGACATCCAGCACGGTATCCACGTCTTCCTCGGTGTGGATGTTGAGGTCGATGGGGCGGGACAGGTCCAGGCTGAAGATGCCCATGATGGACTTGGCGTCGATGACGTAGCGCCCGCTGACCAGATCAAAGTCGGAATCAAACTTCGCAAGGTCGTTGACGAAAGACTTAACCTTGTCGATGGAGTTTAAAGAAATCTTCACGGTTTTCATAGTACCCCTCCTCGTAGTCGTGCATCTGCGTAATTATCTGCAGGAATTGTCCTCATACATACTAGGATGATTGCTGAAAAAAGTCAAGGAGAAATCCATGCCTAAAGCCGCTTTTCACAATCTGGGCTGTAAAGTAAACGCTACCGAACTGGAAACGGTCATGGAGCAGTTCCGCCGGGCCGGCTATGAACTGGTGCCGTTTGATGAGCCGGCGGACGTTTACGTGGTCAATACCTGCACCGTGACCAACATCGCCGACCGCAAGTCGCGCCAGATGCTGCACCGCGCCCGTCGGGAAAACCCGCAGGCCGTGGTGGCGGCCATGGGGTGCTACGTTCAGAACGAAAAGAAGAACGAGCAGACCAGCCGGCTGGCCGAGGACGGCATCGACCTGGCGGTCGGCAACGACCACAAGGGGGAACTGCTGGCGCTGGTGGAAGAGGCCCTGGCGGCCCGCGCCGCCTCGCCTTCCGGAACGCCCGCCTTCACCGAGCGCATCACCGATCTGACCCGGAAAACGCCGTTTGAGGAGTTGGGCAGCGCCCGCGTGCGGACCCACACCCGCGCCTTCGTCAAGATCGAAGACGGGTGCAACCAGTTCTGCAGCTACTGTGCCATCCCGTACGCCCGCGGGCGGGTGCGCAGCCGCGATCCGCAGGCCATCGTGGAGGAAGTGCGGGTGCTCGCCGCACAGGGCGCCAAAGAGATCGTCTTTTCCGGCATCCACATCAGTTCCTACGGGACGGACTTCGTGCCGCCGGAGCGCCGGCGCAACGACATCCCGTTTTACGGGGAGCCGGGCCTCGCGGACCTGGCGGACATGGTGGCGGCCGTTCCCGGCATCGAGCGCATCCGCCTGGGGTCGCTCGAGCCGCGCATCCTCACGGAGGCGTTCGTGAAGCAGATTGCCGCCAATCCGAAGGTCTGCCCGCAGTTCCACTTATCCCTGCAGAGCGGCTGCACGGAGACGCTGCGCCGCATGAACCGGCACTATACGGCGGAGGAGTTTGCCGAAGGGTGCCGCCTGCTGCGCGCGTATTACGATGACCCCGCGCTGACCACGGATGTCATCGCCGGCTTCCCAGGCGAGACGAAAGAAGAGTTTGCGGCCACCCGCGCGTTTGTGAAGGAGATCGGCTTTGCCCGTATGCACATCTTCCCGTTCTCGCTGCGCAAAGGGACGGCGGCCGAGCGGCTGCCGGACCACGTGAGCACGAAGGACAAGACCGTGCGCGCGGCCCTGCTGGCCGATGAGAACCGGAAACTGGCCGCCGCCTATGAGGAGCGGCACCTCGGGAAGGAAGCCGAATGGCTGGCCGAGGAGACCGTCACCCTGGACGGCCGGGTGATGACGGTGGGCTGTACGCGCGAATATCTGCGCGCCGCCGTGCCCGGTCGGCTCGCTCCCAACACGGTCATACGGGGCGTGTTAAAGGAATCGGTGGCAGACGGAGAGAGCGGCCTGCTGCTCCTGCGCAGCGGGATGGATGAAATTTAATGTGTAAGTAAGGAAAATGGCTATATTTTGTCCTTGTTCATGCGCGGAAAATGTGACAAGATAAAACAGTTCGCGCCTGAAAGCGCCGTCATGCCGCACGTTGTTTTCAAAGAGACAGGGAGTTACGATCATGGCCAGACAGGACCGTCCGTCCGATCAGCTCTATATCCGCAGCCGCAAAGGCATCTGGGGACGCTTCGCCAAACTGTTCATCCGGTGCCGTCTGCCGTGGCTGTGGCTGGCACTGTATGTGTTTCTGGAATTCGGCACGCTGAACCTGGGCCTGTCCGAGACGGATTACACGGCGCAGCTTTTTGCCGGGGATACCAGCGCCGGGCTGGTGTTCCGGCTGGTCGCCGTGCTCATCATCAACGCGCTGGCTTCGCACATGAAGGTCTTCGTGCGGGAACTGGTCAGCGCCAGGTCCACGCGCAGCATGCGCACGGTCCTGTTCGATAAGGTGCTCCACCTTCCTATGACGTATTTTCAGGACGAAAACCCGCGCGACGCGGTCTACCGCATCGTGCAGAACGCGAAGGTCATCGACAACACGCTGATCTTTTTCGTGGTACCCATCGTCATGGCCCTCTACAAGTCGGCCAACATTTTTGTCCGCATCTTCAGGTATGACTGGCGGCTGTCCGCCATCCTGATCGCTTTCATCCCGCTGCAGCTGCTGATGGCCTTCCTGTTCGGGCGCATCAATTACGCCGTCAACGAGCGCGAGACCGCCATCCGCTCCCGCCTGACCGAGCGCCTGGCGGAGCTGGTCACCAACATCCCGCTGGCCAAGGCGTTTGCCCGGGAGGACCGCGAGGAGGCAGTCGGCGCCGACCTGACGGAGCGTCTCTACAAGGTATCCATCCGCGGCAGCTGGCTGGACCAGCTCAAAGATCTCACGCAGACGGGCATCAACCTGGTCCAGGCCGTCATCATGGTGCTGGTGGGGACGTCGCTTTTACGCAACGGCGAGATCAACACCCGCGGCTGGGTCACGTTCTATCTGTTCTCGTCGCTGTTCACCGGGGCCATCTACGAGCTGATCATGTACTGGAACAACGTCAAGACCATCCAGGGCAGCGCCGAAAAGGTGGCGGACATCATGGAGGCTCCCTCCGAGAACGAAGAGGGGGATCCGTGCCCGGCGCTGTCGGGCGATATCGTCCTGTCCGAGGTGGCCTTCTCCTATCATGAGGAGGCGCCGGTGCTGACCGGTGTCTCGTGTACGTTCCCGGACAACGCCGTGACGGCGCTCTTAGGGGCGAGCGGCAGCGGCAAGACAACCCTCGTCAACCTCCTGCTGCGGCTCTATGAGCCGGAAGGCGGTGCGATCACGGCCGGCGGCAGCGACATTTCGCGCTTCGCGCTTGCGGAGTACCGGAAGCACTTTGCCATGGTCTCGCAGAACGCCATGTTCTTCACCGGAACGGTCCGCGAAAACGTCTGCTACGGGCAGACGGACGTGGCCGGCGAGCGCCTGGAAAAGGCTCTGCGCGGTGCCGGCGCCTGGGAGTTTGTGCAGGCGCTGCCGCAGGGCGTGGATACGGAACTGACCGAATACGGGCAGAATCTCTCGGGCGGGCAGCGTCAGCGCCTGGCCGTGGCCAGAGCCCTGCTCTCGGACGCCCATTATCTGATCCTGGACGAGCCGGTGGCCGCCATGGACGCCATCGCCACGGCCGAGCTGGTGGAGATCCTGCGCAAAGCCGCCGAAGGCCGGTGCCTGATCGTCATCGCGCACACGAAAGCCGTGCTGCCGTTATGCTCCCGCGCGGTCATCCTCTCCGAAGGCCGCGTGGAGGCTGAGGGGTCCTTGGATGAGGTGCAAAAAGCCTCCGCGTTCATGCAGGCGTTCGCCGGAGAGGAGGCCGTCCATGAATAATACGAAAGACCGCGGCATGTGGAAGCGGACGTTCGGCATCTACACAAAGTTCCGGATCCCGTGGCTCTTATATCTGTTCCAGACGGGGCTGGGCATCGTCTCCACCAAGGTGGCGCTGATGTACGTGCCGTACGAGACGTCCTTAAAGACCGGCAATGTTTCGGACCCGGCCATCGTGCTGGGGTACGTGCTGTTCCTGCTGCTGGCGACGGGGGTGCAGATCGCTGGCAGCATCCCGTCGTTCTATGCCAACAACCAGGTGAGCCGGAACCTCCAGAACACCATGATCCGCCATGCGGTGCGCCTGCCCATGACGGACTACGAGGAGAGCGGCACGGCCATCGTCTCCTGGATCACGCAGGACGCCCCGTTCGCGAGCGGCCTGATCACGTCGGTCATCGGCTTCATCACGGGTATCGCCGCCACCATCATGAGCGTGCGCCAGATGGGCGCCATCGATATGACCATGGTCTGGCTGGTGCCGGTCATCGTCATCTACATCCTGTTCGCCACCTGGCTGGAAGGAAAGCTGATGTTCCTGCGCGAGCGCCGCGGGCGGCGCGCGTCTTCGGAACTGACCGCCTACATGGCCGAGCACCTGAGCTTCCTGGTACAGATCCGCCAGATGGGCACGCACAGGGAGGAACTGGAACGCGGCAGGGCCGCCATTCAGGACAACTACAAGGCGGATATCTACATGGCGGTCCTGACGCTCGTCAACAACGTCTTCAACGGGTCGCTGACCACCGTCATGAGCATCCTGATCTTCGTGCTGGGGGTGCCGAAGGTCAACGACGGCACCATCACGCTGCAGGAACTGGCGGCGTTCCAGAGCTACATCCTCATTGCCTACCAGTCGCTGTCGTCGCTGCCGGGGCTGTACACCAGCCTGATGTATTACAACGGGCAGCTGTTCTACATTGCCGGCCTGCTGGACAAGAAGCCGGAGGTGTATGAGCGCAGCCGGGAGATGGCGGAGGTGCCGGCGGGCGATATCACCTTCTCGGACGTGTCCTTTGCCTATGGGGACCGGCCGGTCATCGAAAACGCCAGTTTCACGATCCCGCGCGGGAAGACCACGCTGCTGGTGGGCCCGAACGGTTCCGGCAAGTCCACGCTTTTCAAGCTGATCGAGCGCTTCTACGTGCCGGCTTCCGGGAAGATCTGTCTGGGCGATGTCCCCGCGGAAGAGATCAGCCTGTCCGGCTGGCGGCGGAACTTTGCCTACGTGCTCCAGGACCCGCAGCTCTTTGACGGCACGGTGCGCGAGAACATCGTCTACGGCATGGACCGCGAGGTGTCGGATGAGGAAGTGGAGAAAGCCGCCGCGCTGGCCTGCGCCGATGAGTTCATAAAGGAACTTCCGGAAGGGTACGGGTTTGTGATCGGCGAGAACGGCAGCCGGCTCTCAGCCGGGCAGCGCCAGCGCCTGGCCATCGCCCGGGCGGTCCTGCTGGATCCGCCGTGCCTGCTGCTGGATGAAGCCACCTGCAACATGGACGTGCTCTCGGAGCAGCAGGTGAGCGCCGCCCTGCGGGGGCTGATGAACGGCCGCACCACGGTCATGATCTCGCACGACATGGAGGCGCTTTCGGACGCGGACCACGTGATCGTGCTGGCAGACGGCCGCGTGGAGGCCGAAGGGACCAGAGAGGAAGCGGTGGAAAGGAGCGCCATGCTGCGCCGCCTGATCGCCGCCTCGGAATAAAGGGGGGATTACCATGAAGTCACGCATCAACCATCTGGTGGACTACCGCACCGTGCCGTTTGAGCGCACGGTCACGGTGGAGTGCACACCGGATTACATGGAAGGGCAGCTGCGGCACCTGACCAGAAACTTCAAGAAGACACAGGCCGTGAAGACGCTCGAAAAGGGCGATGTGGCCGTGCTTTCCCTGCAGAGCACCGCGGAAAAGTTCAACAGAAGTTCCGTCTATGTGACGGTGGGCGGCGGGCTGTTCGACACGGAACTTGAGTCACAGCTGGCGGGGCACGCCGTGGGCGAGACGTTTACGGCCACAAGCGCCGGCACCCCGGTCACAGTGACCGTGAAGTCCGCCATGCGCACCACGTTTCCGGAGCCGACCGATGAGATGGTGGCCGCCTACGCCGCGGAGCACGAGGAGTTTGCCGGTGTGAACACGGTGGCCGCGTACAAGGAGAAAGTCCGGGCAGACCGCCTGACGGAACTGCGCACCAGCGCCATGTACGACCGGCTGCAGGCCGTCATGGACTATGTGCTCACTCACAGCGACTTCGACTTTGACGAGGAGGAGGTGGCCGAACGCAAAGCCGCTTACTATGAAGAGGTCAAAGCCATGCTGGCGGAGTCCGGCAAGACACTGGAGGAACTGACGGCTGACGAGATGCTGCAGAACTTCGGCATTTCCACCCCGGAGGATCTGGAACGCGAGATCACCAAGCAGGTGGAATGGAGCATCGCCGAGGATCTGTGGCTGGTGTCACTCTTCGGCAAGACCGGCGAGGAGATGGAGACCTACCCGTGGAAGTTCCTGGATGACTATATCCGCGGCGAAATGAAATACATCGAAAAGTGAGGGAGAAGGATATGATCACATATGCAACCGATGAAAACTATGAAGAGCTGGTGAAGGACGGCGTGGTGGTGGTCGATTTCTTCGGCAAGACCTGCGTCCCGTGCAAGATGCTGGCGAAGGTGCTCGAAGAGGTGGACGATGAGTTCCCGTTCGTGAACATCGTCAAGGTGGATGTGGACGACTGCCCGCAGACCTCCGAACGCTTTGAAGTCAACGGCATCCCGGACATCTATTTCTATAAAGACGGAAAGATTGCCGCGCACGACGTCGGCTTTGGGAACAAGCAGACGTTCATGGACCGCCTTTCGGAGGTCCTGTACTCATAAACGGCACGAAACGGAACCGGGGACTGACGGCCGTCCCTCCCCGGGACCGGAAACAGACGGACGGCAAAGGGAGAAACACAATGAAAAAAGCACTGGCAATCCTGCTGAACCTCGCCATGGTCATGGCCTTCGCGGCCTGCGGCGGCAGCAACAACACCAACGGCAGCACGGCGGCTCCTTCCACAGGTGCTCCTGCTTCCACGGAAGCTCCGGCCTCCACGGAAGCCCCGGCTTCCACCGAAGCCCCCGCTTCGCAGGGCGGCGCTGCGGCGGATGACATTCTGGCCAAGTATCCGGCATCCTTTGACGAGTGGACCGGTCAGAACTTCATCGACTACTTCAAGGAGATCGGCATCTTCAAGGATGGCGACGGTTACGAGACCTGGCTGCAGGATCATGCGACCTACTGGCCCGCCACCCCTGTCGGTGAGTGCGCCGGCTGGTGGCAGCCGGACACGGGCGACGCCATGGTCATGATCTTTGTGCTTGACGGCAGCTATGCGGATACGTCCGATGCCGACTGCCAGGCCATGATCGAGTATGCGAAAGAGAAGAAGGCTCTGTCCGAAGACATGGCCAGCTTCCCGATCGACCATCTGGCAGGTCATTTTGCCCTGTCCGACTCTCTTTCGGCCAGCGATGACGACTACAACGCCATGGAAGCTGCCTGGGCGGAACTGCTCGAGAAGCTGGGCGTTACGCCGGAGTTCTGATCCGCCGTTTATACGTATCGGCAAAGGAGCTGCATCCGTTTCGGGTGCAGCTCTTTTTTTTCCGGAAAATGGTCCGTTCGGGCCATGCGTATCCCGTCTGTTTCCGGTATCATGACAGACAGGAGAGTATGCCTTCAGGGGCACACCGGAAGGAGGAAGCAGAGATGATCCAACGAGCACGGCTTTCGAAACGGGCGGTCATCGTGATGGCTTTTTTCCTGGCAGCCGCACTGGCTTTCGGCCTGCGGATGCCGGTCAGGGCCGCCAGAGCCTTTGCCATCACCACGGACGGAAACTGTTTTGTCACGCGGGGGACTGACTGCCGGCCGGAGGATGCCGTGGAGTACGCGGAAGCCGGCGAGACGCTGCACGTCCATTTCGTGTACGAGGGCTGCCCGGAAGGCATGTGCCCGTACTACGTGCTGGTCAACGGTGAAGAAGTGCGGGGGAATTTTCTGAACTCCGGCCTCAGCTTCACCATGCCCGCACAGGACGTGACCATTGAGACGGTGTATGTGAAGCAGTTTACCGCCACCTGGGATCTGACGGGCGGCGAGGAAGTGTTCGAGCCGAATGACCCGCGCGTCACCCTGTCCGATTTTGAGAAGCAGAACA
>CAMJGH010000070.1 GCA_946405185.1 uncultured Lachnospiraceae bacterium | reverse complement strand
GAGATGCCCGGTGAGGAAGGCTACCCGGCTTACCTGGGCTCCCGTCTGGCGCAGTTCTACGAGCGCGCCGGCCGTGTGATCACCCTCGGCAAGGAGGGCCGCGAAGGTGCCCTGTCCGCCATCGGCGCCGTCTCGCCGCCCGGCGGCGATATTTCGGAGCCGGTCTCGCAGGCCACGCTGCGCATCGTCAAGGTGTTCTGGGGCCTGGATGCCTCGCTGGCCTACCAGCGCCACTTCCCGGCCATCAACTGGCTGACCAGCTACTCACTCTACCTGGATTCCATGGAGAAGTGGTTTGACGAGCACGTGGCTCCGGACTGGATGAGCATCCGCCAGGCGCTGATGAGCCTGCTGCAGGAGGAAGCATCGCTGGACGAGATCGTCAAGATGGTCGGTATGGACGCGCTCTCGCCGCAGGACCGCCTGAAGATGGAAGCCGCGCGCTCCATCCGCGAGGACTTCCTGCACCAGAACTCGTTCGATGAAATCGATACCTACACCAGCACCCGCAAGCAGTACGACATGATGAAGCTGGTCAACGCCTACTACGTGCGCGGCGCGGAAGCCCTGCGCGACGGCGCGGATATCGAAGACCTGGTCAATCTCCCCGTGCGCGAGCAGATCGGGCGCTTTAAGTACACGAAGGAAGCCGATATCGACGCCGAGTACGCACGCGTGGATGCGGCCCTGTCGGCCCAGATGGCCAACGCGGTGAAGAAGGAGGGACGGTAAATGGCAAAGGAATACCGGACCATCGAAGAGGTCGCCGGACCTCTGATGCTGGTCAAGAATGTCGAAAACGTCGCCTTTGACGAGCTGGGCGAGATCGAACTGGCGGACGGCTCCAAGCGCCGCTGCCGCGTGCTGGAGATCGACGGCAGCAACGCCCTGGTGCAGCTGTTCGAGAACGCCGCGGGCATCAACTTAAGCAACAGCAAAGTCCGCTTCCTGGGCCGCTCCATGGAGCTGGGCGTCTCGGAGGACATGCTCGGCCGCGTCTTTGACGGCCTGGGCCGCACCATCGACGGCGGTCCCGAGATCCTGCCCGAGGCCCGCATGGACATCAACGGCCTGCCCATGAACCCGGCTGCCCGCGCCTATCCGTCGGAGTTCATTCAGACGGGCGTGTCGGCCATCGACGGCCTGAACACCCTGGTCCGCGGCCAGAAGCTTCCCATCTTCTCGGCCTCCGGCCTTCCGCACGCCAACCTGGCTGCGCAGATCGCGCGTCAGGCGAAGGTGCGCGGCACCGATGAGAGCTTCGCCGTGGTCTTCGCGGCCATGGGCATCACCTTCGAGGAAGCCAACTTCTTCACGGAGTCCTTCCGCGAGACCGGCGCCCTGGACCGCACGGTGCTGTTCATCAACCTGGCCAATGACCCGGCCGTCGAGCGCATTTCCACGCCGCGCATGGCCCTGACCGCCGCCGAGTACCTGGCGTTCGAGAAGGACATGCACGTGCTGGTCATCCTGACGGACATCACCAACTACGCCGACGCCCTGCGTGAAGTCTCGGCCGCCCGCAAGGAAGTGCCGGGCCGCCGCGGGTACCCGGGCTACATGTACACCGACCTGGCCAACCTCTACGAGCGCGCCGGCCGCCAGCGCGGCAAGTCGGGTTCCATCACCATGATCCCCATCCTGACCATGCCGGAAGATGACAAGACCCACCCCATCCCCGACCTGACCGGGTACATCACCGAGGGGCAGGTGATCTTAAGCCGTGAGCTCTACCGCAAGGGTGTCACGCCGCCCATCGACGTGCTGCCGTCGCTGTCCCGTCTGAAAGACAAAGGTATCGGCAAAGGCAAGACCCGTGAGGACCACGCCGGCACCATGAACCAGCTCTTCGCGGCCTACGCCCGCGGCAAGGACGCCAAGGAACTCATGGTCATCCTGGGCGAGGCCGCCTTAACGGAGATCGACCTCAAGTACGCGAAGTTTGCGGACGAGTTCGAGGCGCGCTACGTCTCGCAGGGCTACCAGACCGACCGCTCCATCGAGGAGACGCTGGATCTCGGCTGGGATCTGCTGCGGCTGCTGCCGCGCTCCGAACTGAAGCGTATCTCCGAGAGCATGCTGCAGGAGTACTACGATAAGAAGTAAGAGGAGGTGGACCCGTGCCGGGACAACAGATCATACCGACCCGCATGGAGCTGACGCGTCTGAAGAGGAAGCTCGCGACAGCCGTGAAGGGCCACAAACTCTTAAAAGACAAGCGCGACGAGCTGATGCGGGAATTCCTCGAACTCGTCCGTGAGAACATGGAACTGCGCAAGACGGTGGAAGAGGGCATCAAAAACGCCAACCGCAACTTCGTGGTGGCTAAGGCCGGCATGAGCGGCGAGGTGCTGCGCACGGCGCTGATGGCGCCCAAGCAGGAGGTGCAGCTCTCCCACACCGAGCGCAACGTGATGAGCGTCAACATCCCGGTGTTCTCGTTTGAGACGCGCACCGCCGATGCCAACGACATCTACTCCTACGGCCTGGCCTTCACCTCGTCGGAGCTGGACGGCGCCGTGGCGT
This sequence comes from uncultured Lachnospiraceae bacterium, assembly GCA_946405185.1. Lineage (GTDB taxonomy): Bacteria > Bacillota > Clostridia > Lachnospirales > Lachnospiraceae > CAKQHB01. The sequence goes on along the minus strand of CAMJGH010000070.1, from coordinate 12,251 downwards.
CGCTGGCCGACGTGTTCCCGCAGATGTTAAAGCTCGCGGAGGTGGAGAAGAGCTGCCAGCTGATGGCGGCCGAGATCGAAAAGACCCGCCGCCGTGTCAACGCCCTGGAGCACGTCATCATCCCGGACACCCAGGAGGCCATCCGCTACATTTCCATGAAGCTGGACGAGAACGAGCGCAGCACCCAGATCCGCCTGATGAAAGTCAAGGACATGGTGCTGGAGGACGCGCACAAGTACAAAAAAAGAGAGCAGGAGGGGTAACCCCTCCGGAAACGGGCGGAAACCTTCGGGCTTCCGCCTTTTTTTAGCGCAAAGCGCGGAAAAAAGCGCGATAATTGGCATTTTTGGCAGTAGGAGAAAAAAGGATTTTATCGTACAATATGCGTAACGGCCGTTTTTTCGGCTGTCAGTATGAATGAGCCTGTTGATCGGAGGACGTTATGGGACTGGAAGTCAACGAACTGTTCAAACAGTACGGAGGGAAGACGGTCGTGGACCACTTGAGCTTCCGGATGGATGAGCCCGGCGTGTACGCGCTGCTGGGCACCAACGGCGCCGGCAAGACCACCAGCATCCGCATGATGCTGGACATCCTGGCCAAGGACGGCGGCACGGCCATCTGGAACGGGAAGCCGCTTTCCGTCAATACCTGCAACATCGGCTACCTGGCGGAAGAGAGGGGCCTCTACCCCAAGTACGCGCTGATGGACCAGCTGGTCTATTTCGCGGAGCTGCGCGGGGTGTCCAAAGCCGACGCGAAGAAGCGCATCAGCCACTGGAGCAAGCGGCTGGAGCTGGATGAGTATCTGTACCCGGAGCAGCACAAGCAGTCGCAGCTGCAGACACCGGCCAGACGCGGGATGTTTGCCGGCAGCAAGAAAGAGAAACCGAAGCTGGCGGACCAGCTCTCCAAAGGCAACCAGCAGAAGATCCAGTTCCTGGCGGCGCTCTTGTCCGACCCGGAGCTGATCGTGCTCGATGAGCCGCTCTCGGGCCTCGACCCGGTGAACACGGATCTGATCAAGAACGTCATCCGCGAGGAGATCGCCGAGGGCAAGTATCTGATCATGTCCAGCCACCAGATGGCCACCGTGGAGGAGTTCTGCACGGACATCACCATCCTGCACCGCTCCAAAGCCGTGCTGCAGGGGAACCTGAACGAGATCAAGAAGGGGTACGGCCGCGTGCGGCTGCACGTGAAGACCGAGCAGGACATCACGCGGTACCTGCAGGAGGCCGGCATCGCCGTCATGTCCGAAAAAGAGTGCGAGTACGAACTGCGCGTGACGGGCGAGGAGCAGGCCAACGCCCTGCTGTTCCGTCTGATGAACGATCACGTGACCATCATCACGTTCGATCTGCGCGAGCCGTCGCTGCACGAGATCTTCGTGGAAAAGGCAGGTGAGGCGGATGAAAGGGAGTGACCGCTACCGCGGACTGAAGAAAGTCTTCACGTTCACGCTGCAGCAGATGTTCCGCAACAAGTCCTACCGGGGCGTGCTGATCGCGCTGTTCGTGATGGGGCTGTTTTCCATCCCGCTGATGGTCCTGACGAACGGCGGGGGCATCATGGACATCGATGATCCCACGGAGACGGCCGGGGGCGTTGCGCACGTGTACGTGGTCAACGACACCAAGTACGCCTTTGACCCGGCGGCACTGGCCACGGGGCAGTTTGAGGATATCCCGTTTGAGGCGGCGGAAGCCATACCGGAGGATACGGGCATGATCCTTCCCACGGATGCCTATGTGGTGATCTCCGGCAAAGGCAAGCAGGTGAATGTGGATGTCTACACCGCGAAACTGGCCGCGGGGTCATCGCTGGCAGACCGCACGGTGGCTCTGGTGCAGCAGCTGGCGCTCGAAAAGAGCGGCCTGGACGATGCGGCCATCATGGCGCTGTCGAAGCAGGTGAGCCTTGACAACCTGACCGAGTCACAGTATACGGACTCGCGCAAAGTCAGCTTTGACGTGCAGTACGGCGTGCAGCTCATCTACGCCATCGTGGTGATGATGCTCTCCATCTACGCCTTGAGCTACATCGCGCAGAACCTGGCGGAAGAGAAGAGCTCGAAACTGGTGGAGTTTTTGCTGATCAGCGTGAAGCCCGGCGCCCTGGTGCTGGGGAAAGTTTTGGCCTGCATGCTGTTCGTGCTGTGCATGATGGCCTGCATGATCGCGGGCGTGGCCGTCAGCTGGGTGGTGAGCTCGCGCTTCCTGGACACGTCGGTCGTGCTGCAGAACTTCATGCTGGCAGGCCTTTCCTCGTCGATGTTCTCGTTCGGGTTCTCCGTGGGCGCCATCGTGGTGTTCTCGCTGGCCCTGAGCTTTGCGACGTTCTCGCTGCTCGGCGGCATCTTCGGCGCCACCAGCAACACCATGGAAGACGTGCAGAAGGCCATCTCCCTGCCCATGGTGCTGATCATGGCGGGGTATATGGTCTCTATCTTCGGCGCCGTTTCCGAGAGCCGCACGGCGGCCGCGGTGCTCTCGCTCATCCCTGTGGTGAGCGCCTTTACAGCCCCGGTCAACTACGTGTGCGGCAACATTTCGTTCGGCCTTCTGGCGCTGTCGTGGGCCATCCAGCTGCTCATCCTGGCGGGCCTGGCCGTCTTCGGCGGGCGCGTGTATGAAGCGCTGCTGATCCACCGCGGCGAGCGGGTGAAGCTGAAAGAACTCTTTTCGCTGGCCGGCCGCCGGGAGAGGAGGGCGTCATGAGAGGATTTGCAAAAGTTTACGCATTTACGCTGAAACGCCAGACGGAGCGCAAGGGATACCGCGCGGCCCTGATCATCGTCGCGCTGTGCTGCTTCCTGCTGCCGGCACTGCTGGTCTATTTCATCGGAAAGCCTTCCACGCCGAAGGAGCAGGAGATGCCGTCCGTTTCGCCCATCACCACGGTGTACGCGGTGAACCTGACGGACCGCGAACTGAAGGATGTCTCCTTCATGGAGCAGAAGGACGATGAGCTGTTCGGCCATGTCCGCTTCAAGATGGCTGCCTCTCTGGAGGAGGCTCTGCAGACGGCCGGCGCCGAGAAGACGGCGCTGGTCATGACCATCGAGGAAAGCTCCCGCGAGTACCGCGTGGCGCTGGTGCGTCCGGAGGGGACGGAGCTGACCGCGGAGGACGCGTCGCTGCTGGGATACTATGTGAGCGACTTTGACCCGCAGCTGGTGCAGATGCTCTCCGGCGTGTCAATCCTGGATCTGAACGCCGCGCAGGTGACGGTGGAGACCGAGGTTCACCTGCCGGGCGAAGGCACTGCCCCCGAAGGCCAGGGCGGTGAAGGCGGTGAGGCGGTACCGGGTGCTCCCGCCGAGCCGGAAAACCAGGCTGCCGAGGAGTACGAAGGCATGAAGAGCATCCTGCACATGGCCGTGGTGTACGTGAATGTCATGATCCTGTACTTCCTGGTGCTGTTCTTCGGGCAGGGCGTGGCTACCAATATCCTGCTGGAGAAGCAGAACAAACTGGTGGATACCTTCCTGATCTCCGTGAAGCCGGAGACCATCCTGTTCGGGAAGGTGCTGGCGTCGGTGACGGCGGCCATCCTGCAGGTGCTCTCCTGGGTGGCGTCGCTCTTCCTGGGCGCCTTTGCGGGCATCAGGATCCTGGCGGCGACGTACCCCGGCGCGGAAGCGCCCATCCTGGCCTTCCTGCGCGCGGCCAGAGACCTCGGCGGCATGCTGACGGTCCCGGGCGTGGTGCTGGCGGTGCTGGTGATCCTGGCCGGCTTCCTGCTGTACTGCTCGCTCGCCTCCATCGGCGGAGCGCTCGCTTCCACCACGGAAGACCTGGGCACCACCAACGTCTTCTTCACCATGGCGCTGGTGATCAGCTTCCTGGCGGTGCTGATGACGGCCCTGCGGGGCGGCAGCGGCACGCCCGCCATCCTGTACTGGATCCCGTTCACGTCGGTGCTCATCACGCCGGCGGGGCTGCTGCTCGGCGAGATCAGCCCGCTCATGGGCGTGGGCATCCTTGCCGCCATCCTGGCGGGTGTGGCGGTGGTACTGTGGATCGCGGCCAAGTGCTACAAGGCGCTGATCCTCTACCGCGGCAAGACGCCGAAGCCGGCGGACCTGTTCAAGCTGATCAAAGGAAACCATACGGCATGACCAAAAGGCCGCCCGGAGCGCTTAGTTCCGGGCGGCTTTCTGACAGAAAGAAAGACCGCCGGAGTGTTCGCTCCGGCGGTCTTCGGCAGCTTCTCAGATCAGCTGCCATTTCAACATACAGGCCTTGATGGCGGAAAAGCTCTCATCGCTGACGTCGTGTTCCAGTTTGCACGCGTCGTCGGCGGCCGTCACCGGATCCACGCCCAGATGGACGAGGGCAGCGGTGAGGACTTTGTGGCGCTCATAGATGCGTTCCGCGATGGTCAGGCCGTCCGGCGTTAAGCGGACGTGATTGAATTCATCGACGGTCACGAACCCATTGAGCTTGAGATTCTTGAGCATGACCGAGACGGTAGGTCGGGAAAAGCCAAGCTGCGCGCAAATATCGGCCGCGTGGATTTCGCTTTTCGTCTCCGACAGCATCAGAATCGCTTCCAGATAGTTTTCTGCGGATTCTGTCACGTTCATGTCGGCACCTCCTGAAGCCTTATTTTAGCATAGTCCGGGCTTTTTAGGAAGCGAAACTTGCGCGGCGGGAGAACTGAAAAAAACGCGAAAGAACGGAAAAAGCCGGGAAATTGTTGGACATTCGTTGGACAGGAAGCGGTAGGATGGTGCCGTATTCACCGAAAGCCCTCACAGACAGGAGGAAACCGATATGCCCGTCATCCGTTATGAGAATCTGAAGCAATTCAAAGAGCAGGACAGGGACCCCTTTGCGACCATATCCTCGCTGGGCCGCTTTTCTCAGAAAATGTTCGCCATCGCCAATCAGCTGGAGAAGCAGGGGGATAAGGAACTGGCGGAGGCGGTGCGGGGGTACCGTTCCGCCGCCATGGACGCGCACGGACTGGATGTCAACGAAGACGAGCCGACGTTCCAGGTGTCGCAGGCACTGAAGACCCTGGACCAGTTCCGCAGTTTCCTGTACCGCAAGGACGAAAAAGGCGTCACCAATTTCCAGAAGCTGCGGGATGCCTACGGCGAGGTGACCAGCGGGAGCGAGGCGGACAAAGCCACTTTTGACGATTCCCTCGCGTATGTGAACAACCTCTTCGGCCTGGGCGTCAATATGACGCTGCTGCACAACAACCTGGCCGCACCCAAAAAAGAGGCGGAAGAAGAGGTGAACGAAGAGCCGCCCGCCGAAGAAGCACCGGCAGAAGAGGAGCAGAATGAGCCGGGCATCCGGCCGGTCGCGCCGTCGGCGGACATCGAAGGCCCGTCCACGGCGGCGCTGCAGATCGAGCGGCTGCGCCGGATCGGCATCCCGGAAAAGAACGTCAGGCGCATGAGCGAGTACCAGAAGGTCAATGCCATCCTCACCATCGCCAAGATCATGGCCGCCCGGGAGATGGCGCAGTCCGTGCGGGGCGACCGCACAAAACTGGACGAAAAGTTCCTGACCAGTCAGGATATCCAGGACCGCCATGCCGCCTTCATGCAGGATCCCACGTTCAATGCGTTCATCGAAACCCTGCGTCAGGATCCGCGCAAGTTCCAGGCAGCCGTCAACGCGGCCAAAGACGGCCACGGCGGCGGGCTCGATGACCAGTTCCGCCAGTATCTCAAGAAACTGCCGGCCGGTCAGATGCCGGCCTCCCCGTTCCTCAAGCGCTATCTTCCCACCTACAAGGAGAGGATCGAATTCCTGAAGGGGCAGGCGAAAGCCAGGATCGACCGGGGAGAGATGGCCACGGCCGAGATGGCCGAGATCGTCGCGCTGCGCGGCATGGCCAGGGCCATCCGCGGCAAGAAATCCAGCCTGAACAAACCGGTGGATGTCGTCGTCAACTATACGCTCGAAGACCGCGTGCGCGATCTGGCGCATGACGATGTCTTCCTTGCGGCCAGCCAGACGACGGCGGTCAAGGATCTGGTGACAGAAGGCCACGGCGGCCTCATGACCGAGACCATCCGCCGGCAGTGCGTACAGAACCGGCTGTACATAGGCAATGACGCTTCCCGCATACTCTTCGGCAATACCTGTTCCGGGCGTATGGAGCGGATCAAAGGGCAGGCGGAAAGCATGATCTACGAAATGCGGGATGCCATCCGTGACCACGGGGCCAACTCCGCTGAGGTGGCGGAGCATATGGAAGCCTCGAAGAAAATGCTGGCGGAGTACATGATCCTTGACAGCACCATGCGCGACCCGCAGACGCACGACCTGAGCTCCGGCTGGATCAAGGATGCCCCATGGGGAGACATCCGCGATTTCAGCGAGCGCCCGCAGGATTACCGCGCCATGCATCAGTTCGTGGACAGCTTCACGCCGCAGGAGATGCAGACGGCCATGGAAAAGATCGCCTTCAGCCCGCAGAACGAGGTGATGCTGCACATGGTGGCGCAGCGCCGTATCTTCAACGAGCGCGCCAACCGGCAGCCGGTACAGCAGCCGCAGCCGCAGCAGGCAAACGGCCCTCAGGGCATTCAGCCCGGCAGATAACCGACACGGACGGGGGCGGGTTTAACCGTTCCCTTTGCCGCCCCGCAGAGGCCACTGGCCTTTGCGGGGCTTTTCACGCCGGTTCGTGACAGCCTCCAACTTGCGAAGGGACGGGAAGTGTGATAGGCTTTGCCGGGAGGATGGGACCATGGACCGGAAAGCGCTGCGCGCGTCGGCACTGCTCCTGCTGGGAGCGTTCATATGGGGAACGGCGTTCGTGGCGCAGAGCATCGGCATGGACCATCTGGGACCGTACACCTACACGGCCATCCGGTGCCTGATGGGCGGCATCTTTCTGGCGGCGGCCGCCGCCATACGGGATGGGCGCCGCGGCGTAAAGCCCTCCCGTGAGGAGCGCAAAACCCTGTGGAAGGCGGGCCTTCTGATCGGCATCTGCCTCTGCTTTGCCACCAACCTGCAGCAGATTGGCATCCTGTACTCGAGTGTGGGCAAAAGCGGCTTCATCACCGCGTTCTACATCGTGCTGGTGCCGGTACTGGGGGTCTTTGTGGGGCGGCGCTCCCGGCCCATGATCTGGGTCTGCGCGGTGCTCGGCTGCGCGGGGCTCTACTTCCTGTTCGGAGGCGGTCCGTTCACGCCCGAAAAAGGGGATCTGGCCCTGGCGGCCTGCGCGCTCTTTTTTGCGGTGCAGATCCTGCTGATCGACCGGTTCGGCGTGCAGCTGGACAGCATCCGGCTGTGCAGCGCGGAGATGCTGGTCTGCGGCCTGCTCTCGTGCGTGCCGGCAGTGCTCTTTGAAACGCTGGCTCCGGCCGCCCTCGTGCCGGCAGCCGGCAGCCTTCTGTACGCCGGCATCCTGTCGTCCGGTGTGGCCTACACCCTGCAGATCGCGGGGCAGCGGGACCTGCATCCGGCGGCGGCTTCGCTCATCATGAGCCTGGAATCGGTCATCTCGGCGCTGGCCGGGTGGGCTATCCTTCATCAGAAACTGTCCCCGGTGGAACTGACCGGCTGCGCGCTGATGTTTGCGGCCGTGGTGCTGGTGCAGCTCCCCGAAAAACGTAAGAGAACAGACCGCGCGCAGACGGATCAGGCGCCGGTCTGACGGAGAAAGCATGGATCTGGCAGTCAAAATGAAAGCGGCGGCGCTGATCGGCAAACTGGCCGCCGGGCAGACGGAGGACGTGGCCGTGGTGGACGTGCGGCCCAAGACGGTGCTGCAGACCGGCAGCCGCGGAACGCCGTGGCACTTCCCGGTGAGCACGCCCGAAGCGCAGGGGGTGCCGTCGGATGTCCTCTCGGATTTCCTGCGCGAGATGGGCAGGTGGCCGGAGATCGGCGCGCACGCCATCTTCATCGTTAAGAACGGATACCGCATTGCGGCCGGCGCCTACGCGCCCTTTACGCTGGACGGGTGGCACGTGTCGCACTCGGCCTGCAAGAGCGTGACCAGCCTGGCCATCGGCATCCTGGCGGACGAAGGGGTGCTGCGCCTCGATGAGACGCTGGGCGAGATCTTCCCGCCGTCCTTCGGGTATTACGCCGGCACGCCCTGGACCTGCGGAATCACGGTGCGGGAGCTTCTGACCATGAGCTCCGGCGTGGGGTTTGACGAGGTGGGCGTGGCCACCGAAGCGGACTACATCAAAACCTTTTTCGAGTCCTCCCGGGAGTTTGAGCCGGGCTCGAAGTTTTCCTACAACAGCATGAACTCGCACATGCTCTCGGCCATCGTGCAGGCGAAGACCGGCATGACCATGATGGCGTTCCTGCGGCTGCGGCTGTTCATGCCGCTCGGCATCACGGACGTGTTCTGGGAGAGTTCGCCGGCCGGTGTGACTGCCGGCGGCTGGGGGCTGTATCTGACCATTGAGGACTACGCCAAGCTGGGGCAGCTGTTCCTGAACCGCGGCCTCTGGGAGGGGAAGCGCATCATCTCGGAAGAGTGGCTGACGATGGCGTCCTCCAAACAGATCGAGAGTGACCCGGACATGAGCCGCTACGGGTACGGCTTCCAGATCTGGATGGGAAGACGCCCAGGCGCCTTCCAGTTCAACGGGATGCTGGGCCAGAATGTCTTCGTGATCCCGGACGAGAACCTGGTGGTGGCCATCACCGCCGGCAGTTCCGAGATCTTCGGCACCGGCCGGCTGACGGACACCATCTACGGCACCTTTGAGAGCGGGCGGCACTTTGCGGACCATCCGCTGCCCGAAGACCCGTCCGCCGCGCACCGCCTGCAGATGACGGAAGCATCGCTTCGCTTTTCGGCGCCGCTGCCGGAGGGGGTTCCGGCCATGGCCGAGAGCGGGTGGCATTCCACGGGGGCGGCTTTTGCCCGCGCGGCCAGCCGCACCAAGCCCGCCGTCTTTCACGGCCGCGGGCGCTGGCGCGAGGACATCGGGCGCTTCGCCCACCTGAAGGAGGAAGCGCTGGCGGTCTCGCTCTCCGGGCGGCTCTACCGGATGGACCGCAACGCGGCGGGCATCCTGCCGCTCTTTACGCAGGTAATGCACAACAACTACGCCGGCGGCATCAATGCCATCGGCTTCGCATGGGAGCGCGGCCGGCTGTCCCTCAGAGTCTTTGAGGGCGGTGCGGCATACACCGTTCCCGTCATGATCCGCTGGTCGGATGATACGGCGGGCTCCGAGGAGCCGCAGACCGTCATCCTGAATGTCCGCGAGGAGCCGTGGAAGGTGTCGGCCTTCGGCACCGTGGCGGAGGCGGAAGGCGGCGGGGTGCTGCTGTCCGTCACGCTGGTCTTTCCGGAGTACAGCAACGCGCGGACCTTCGTCATGCGCGTGGAGGAAGACCGCCTGTACGTGCAGTGCGATGAGTGGCCGCACCTGACGGCGCTGGCGGAGTCGTTCATGCCGTCGCTCGAGCGCGGGTCCATGGGCGGCGTGGTGCGCTTTGTGATGCAGCAGAACATCACCAAACAGCTGATGAACCGGACGGTCACACCGTATCTGTCCGGATCGCGGGATAAATCATGGGAGGGTGGACATGAAGAGTGATATCGAGATCGCAAGAGAAGCGGTGAAAAAGCCCATCACGGAGGTGGCGGCGCAGCTGGCCATCGATCCGGATGAACTGGAACTGTACGGGAAGTACAAGGCCAAGCTGTCCGACGAGCTGGAAGCCCGGCTGTCGGATGCGCCCGACGGGAAGCTGGTGCTGGTGACCGCCATCAACCCCACGCCCGCCGGCGAAGGCAAGACCACCACGTCCATCGGCCTGGCACAGGCGCTCTGTCAGATGGGCAAAAAGGCCGTGCTGGCGCTGCGTGAGCCGTCTCTGGGCCCGTGCTTTGGCATCAAGGGCGGTGCCGCCGGCGGCGGATACGCCCAGGTGGTGCCCATGGATGAGCTGAACCTCCACTTCACCGGCGACTTCCACGCCATCACCTCCGCCAACAACCTGCTGGCGGCCATGCTGGACAACCACATCATGCAGGGGAATGCCCTGGGCATTGACCCCGGCAACGTGGTCTGGAAGCGGTGCCTCGACATGAACGACCGGGCGCTGCGCAACATCGTCATCGGCCTGGGTAAGAAGAGCGACGGTGTGGTGCGTGAGGATCACTTCATCATCACCGTGGCTTCCGAGATCATGGCCATCCTCTGTCTGGCCGCGGACATGGAGGACCTGAAGGCCCGCCTGTCCCGCATCATCGTGGCCTACACCTACGCCGGCGAGCCGGTCACCGCGGCGGACCTGCACGCGGTGGGCGCCATGGCGGCCCTCCTGAAGGACGCCATCAAGCCGAACCTGATCCAGACGCTCGAGAACACGCCGGCCATCGTGCACGGCGGTCCGTTCGCCAACATCGCTCACGGGTGCAACTCCGTGCGCGCCACCAAGATGGCCCGGAAGCTGGGCGATATCTGCGTGACCGAGGCCGGTTTCGGCGCGGATCTGGGCGCGGAGAAGTTCTTTGACATCAAGTGCCGCATGGCCGGCCTGAAGCCGGATGCCGTGGTCCTGGTGGCCACCGTGCGCGCGCTCAAATACAACGGCGGCGTGCCGAAGACCGACCTGGCGGAAGAGAACGTCGAGGCGCTGAAGAAGGGCATCGTCAACCTGGAGAAGCACATCGAGAACCTCCAGCTCTACGGCGTGCCGGTGGTGGTGACGCTCAACCGCTTCACCTCGGATTCCGATGCCGAGCTGGCCTACGTCAAGGAGTTCTGCGAGTCCCGCGGCTGCATGTTCGCGCTCTCGGAAGTCTGGGCGAAGGGCGGCGAAGGCGGCCTGGCGCTGGCCGAGAAGGTGCTGGAGACGCTGGAGACGAAGGAGAGCCATTTCGCGCCCATCTATCCGGACGAGATGAGCCTGGCGGACAAGATCCGCACCGTGGCGGACAAGATCTACGGCGCGTCGGAGGTCATCTTTGAGGGAAATACCGCGAAGATGCTCCAGAAGATCGAAGACATGGGCTTTGGCAACTGCCCGGTCTGCCTGGCCAAGAACCAGTACTCGTTGTCGGATGATCCGAAGCTGCTCGGCCGTCCGGAGGGCGTGCCGCTGCACGTGCGCGAGGTGTATGTGAGCGCCGGCGCGGGCTTCGTGGTGGCCATCACCGGTACCATCATGACCATGCCGGGCCTGCCGAAAGTCCCGGCGGCCAACGCCATCGACGTGAACGAAGAAGGCCAGATCACCGGCCTGTTCTGAATAAAAAGGGAGGCGGGGAGCCCGTGCGGCTCTCTGCCCGCTACGAATTCTGAGGAGAAAAAGCCATGGCTGAGAAGAGAAAGCGCCGGTTCGGGGACCGGCACGATGCGTTCCGCGTGCGGGACACCAAAGGCCTGCAGACCATCATGACGCACCTGATGCCCAAGCGCACGGAGTGCGAGGTCTATCTGGAAGAGACGTTTGACGCCACCGAGCTGGTCAGGTGGCTGGCGGAGAAGAATGCGGCGGATCCGGAGAACAAGATCACGCTGTTCCACTGCTTCGTGACGGCGCTCACCCGCATGGTGCGCGAGCGTCCGCTCATGAACCGCTACATTCAGGGGCGCCATCTCTACGAGCGCTACGCCGTCACCTCCGCCTTCGTGGCCAAGCGCCGCTTTGCGGACGATGCCGATGAGGCGCTCATGGTGCTGGAACCGAAGGATACGGACACCATCTTTGAGGTGGCGAAAAAGATCCGCGGAGATGTCCGCGAGACCCGCAAGGCCGAGCACGCCGAAGTGGGCACGGATTCCATCGACGGCATCATCGACGGCCTGGCCAAACTCCCGATGCCGCTCCTGGCGTTCGTGGTCAAGATCATCAAGACGCTGGACTTCTTCGGATACAACCCGCGCATGATCACCGACGGAGATCCGAACTACGTCTCCATTTTCTTAAGCAACCTCGGCTCCATCAAGTGCCCGTCCGTCTATCACCACCTGAACAACTACGGCACCAACTCGCTGATGGTCACCATCGGAACCCTCCACAAGGAGGAGATGGTGATGGAAGACGGCCACAAGGAGATCCGCGACGTCGTCACCGTCGGCGCTACCATCGATGAGAGAATCGGAGATGGCTTCTACTTCGCCAGGAGCCTGAAGCTGGTGCGGTACATATTCGCACATCCTGAATTGCTCGAAAAACCGTTGGGTGAAGCGTCGGGGTATGATTACAAGTAAAACAGAGGTCGCGTGGGCCGTCGTCGGCAGGCACTTTTCAGACACGCTCCCGCTCCCCTGCTCAAGGCAGCGG
>CAMJGH010000069.1 GCA_946405185.1 uncultured Lachnospiraceae bacterium | reverse complement strand
AGGCCGCCGGAGGGGAAGGAAGACGCGTCCGGCTCGCCCTTGATCAGCTCCTTGCCGGAAAACTCCAGCATCATGCGGCCGTTTTTGGGGTTGGAGACAAAGGCGTCGTGCTTCTCGGCGGTGAAGCCGTTGAGCGGCTGGAACCAGTGCGTGAAGTGCGTGGCGCCGTGCTCGACGGCCCAGTCCTTCATGGCGGCGGCCACCTGGTCGGCGGCGGCCATGGACATGTCGCTGCCGGTCTCGCGCATGCGGCGCACTTCACGGTACGCCTCCTCGCTCAGACGCTCGCGCATGACTTCATCGGTAAAAACGTTGTCGCCGAAGTAGTCGGCCGGGTTGCGGTGTGTGGTCACTAGGGACCCCCTTTCGGAACAGTGGAAGGTGACAGGGTGCGTTTATTGAGGCAGAGGAGCCTCGGAAGCCTCCATCTCGTAGACCAGGCGGGCCTGCACCACAAAGCGGTAGGCCCGGTCATCCTCGCAGGTGACAAGCGTGAGGATGCGGTCGGAAGGGGAGGCAGTGATGCCGGTGTCATAATCCTGAACGGATTTACAGTGGGCGAGATAGTCTTCAAAATCCGCCGTGCTCTGGTAGTCCGTCCAGAAGCTCATGGAAACGGCCTCCGCGGTGTGCGTGCCGTAGATGCGGTAGATGCGCACGAGGCCGTCGGGTGTGTAGAGATAGATGAACGGGTGCTGTTCAACCACCGCCGGGTCCTTGAGCTGCGTGAGCTTGGTGAACATGGCGCCTTTGGTGATGGCGTGCCCGTAGATGATGGTGTTGGGCTGAAGGAAATCCGCCTTGATGCGGGAATCCACGAACGGCACGCCGATCCAGTCCGTCACGTGCCAGAAACTGTCGTTGAGGTAGGTGTCGTTGGTCTCGCCCTGGACGATGGGATAGTCGATGTCGGCGGCCGGAACCGTGAGCCACCCCACGGTATCCTCGTTTTCCGCCAGCAGGGCGTCAAAATCCATGGTGAAGGCGGGCGGTGCCGGCGTTTCGGCTTCGGGTGCCGGCGTCTCGCCGTCCACCATGACGGGCGGGAGGACGACCGGCCGGGAATGCTCCGTCCGGACCGAGCGGGAGAGAGCGTCGTAGGCTTTCTCTGAGGCGTCCTTGCGGTGAAGTTCGGACCAGAGAAAGTATGCGGACAGGCAGAAGACCACAAGAAGCACAAACAGCAGGACCCGCTGTAGGATACGGCGGGTCCTGCCGGTTTGGGGATTCAGATGTTTCTGTCCGCGGGACGGCATATGCCTCAGGCTTTGCCGGCGGAACCGAACAGATCGATCTTCTCGCGGCAGGTCTGCTTGATGGCCTCAGCGCCCGGCGCCAGGAGCTTGCGGGGATCATACCCTTTGCCCTGACGGTCCTTGCCGGCCTCGATGTACTCGCGGGTGGCCGCAGCGAAGGACAGCTGGCACTCGGTGTTGACGTTGACTTTGGCCACGCCCATGGTGATGGCCTTGCGGACCATTTCGTCCGGAATGCCGGAACCGCCGTGCAGCACGAGCGGCATGTCGCCGGTCAGGGCCTTGACGGCTTCGAGGGTCTCAAAGCTTAAGCCTTCCCAGTTGGCCGGATAGATGCCGTGGATGTTGCCGATGCCGGCCGCCAGCAGATCGACGCCGAGGTCCGCGATGAGCTTGCACTGTGCGGGATCCGCGCACTCGCCCCTGCCGATGATGCCGTCTTCTTCGCCGCCGATGGCGCCGACTTCGGCTTCGATGCTGATGCCTTTCTCATGGCAGAGGGCCACCAGTTCTTTGGTCTTGGCGATGTTTTCCTCGATGGGAAGGTGGGAGCCGTCGAACATGACGGAAGAGAAGCCGGCTTCGATGCAGGCCAGGCAGGCATCGTAATCGCCGTGATCCAGGTGCAGGCAGACGGGCACGGTGATGCCGAGCGAATCGACCATGGCATTGACCATGGCGACCACGGTCTTGTACCCGGTCATGTACTTGCCGGCGCCCATGGAGACGCCCAGGATGACGGGGGCCTTCTTCTCTTCGCAGGCAAGCAGGATGGACTTGGTCCACTCCAGGTTGTTGATGTTGAACTGAGCGACAGCATAATGGCCTTCGACGGCCTTACGCAGCATGTCATTGGTGGTGACCAGCATGTTGATGATTCCTCCTTCAGCAGTTCGTTATGACTCCGGATCCTCCCCGGATCTTACTTTATTATACTCCGCGGCCGCATCCTCGGCAACCGCGTTTTGCACAGGCTCCGTGCCGTCACCCTCTTCGGGAGCGGGCGCTTCCTGACCGGCTTCCGGCTCCGCGGGGGCGGTTTCCGGCTCTTCGGGAGCTTCGTCCGGCTCTTCCGGTGCTTCCGGCTCATCGGAAGCTTCTTCGGAACCCGGCGTTTCGGCGGGTTCGGGGGCTTCTTCCGGAGCGGTCAGGGCTTCGGACTCCTCCGGCACCGGCTGCAGCGGAGCGTGCGTCCCGTCGCCGTCCTTGTGGCGGTGAGACAGCCAGACGGCCAGGAAGATCAGGCAGGTGACGAGCAGGCAGATAAGGCTGATAAAGAAACCTTCCCGCAGGCCCTGCGGGTGGTATTCCAACTCCACCGTGTGCGTGCCGGCTGCCAGCGAGACGGAGAGGAACGCTTTCGCAAACGCGGCGGGTTCCACCTTGAGGCCGTCCACGTAGATGGTCCACCCTTTGTCGTACGGGATGGAGAGGAAGAGCAGGCCGCCGCCGGTGGTCACGGTGCCGGACACGCGGGTGTCCGTGATGCGCGAGAGCACGAGCGGCTCTTTGGCCATTTCGGCGCGGGCGGCCAGGAAGTGCTGATCATTGAAGACGGCGGCCGTGACCGAGACGGATTCGTCTTTGTCCGTGCTCTTGACGGTGACGGGCGTGCCCGCTTCGACGATGCCCAGATCCAGCAGATACCCGCGGTTGCAGTTGTTGAACGTGCGGGAAGAGCTGCCCCAGTTGACGGTCACTTCCTTGACGTTGCCGGTGATGTAGAGGTAGACGTTGCCGGTGCGGGTGACGTCCACGGTGGCCACCTTGTCGTTGGTGGTGGCGGTCAGCATGTCAAACAGCGGGAAGGACTCGCCGGTGGCCTGATAGACGAAATCCTCCTGCTCGGCAAACGGCGTGGTCTTGCCGGGCGCCCAGGTGCTCATGTAGGCAGGGAGCATGAAGCCGAGCGGCATCGACGCGTCGTTCTTATACAGATAGAGCGTCTTTTCGGTGCGCTGGGAGCCGGTGGTGTAAGGCGAGCTGGCCACCGCGGTGTACAGCGAGTTGCCGGCATCGTCCGGTGAGAACAGGTAGCGGATGCCCAGCAGCGAGTACATGAACGGCGTGGCGCCCTTGGTGGAGTAGGCGTTGGTGGACGCCTCCATGCCCATCTCCTTGCAGAAGGTGGTCATGGCCGCGTAGGACATGGACGAGAACGTGGAAGCCGACCGGTAGGAGAGCCAGGCGCCGTCGTTCTTGGAGCGCTGGCTGACTTTCTCGGCGCGGAAGAACGGTTCCGGATCCAGGTTCATCACCTGGTCCTGCAGCCGCTGGGAGGCGGCGTCGATGTCCATGTAGGTGTGGCGGTTGACGGTGGTCACGCTGGTGACGGCCGTGTTGGCCAGGTTTTCGATGACAATCAGCAGCACGGCGGCGATGGCCAGCAGGATCTTGTCGCTCTTCTTGTCGCGGAAGAGGTAGATCAAAAGCCCGAAGAAGCAGGCAAACACGAACGACACCCAGACCACGTACCAGGTGATGGCGTCGTCATCGCAGAGCGCCTGGAAGGCCACGATGGCAAACAGCGCCAGGCAGAAGGCGATGGTTACCTGGCGGGCCGGACGCTTGGAGGTGCCGGACAGCCCCTGGTAGGACATGGTCAGGATGAGCAGCACGTAGGTGAACGACTGACGGCAGGGCAGGGAGTTGGGGTAGTGCATGCCGTGCCAGATGTAGTTCAGGACGTTCAGCGAGAAGCTGGCCAGCAGGAACAGCACCAGCGCCAGATAGCCGGCCTTCTCCTTCCAGGAGACCTCCTTGTTCATGACGTAGAGCGGGATCAGCTCCAGCACCGCGATGCCGCAGAAGATGTTCGGCCAGTGGTCCAGGCCGTTCTCCGTGGCCACCAGATCCATGTGGCGGGCCAGCATGTCGACGATGGAGAAGTACTGCGTGACCGTCTTCGGGAAGGTAGACTTGGCCGAGGCGGTGCCGGCCAGCGCGTACACCTCCGGCAGCAGCAGAACGGCCGCCATGCCGCCGGCCAGCAGCGAAAAGAGCGCAAACTTCCCGATGGCGGCGCCGGCTTTTCTGCCGGTGGGGGCTTCCATGGTGAACAGCAGGAAGATGAAGTAGAAGACCAGGAAGCCGCAGGTCATCATGGAGATGTAGTAGTTGGTGAAGATGGACAGCCCCAGCGTGAAGACGTAGAGCGCGCACTTCCCCTCTTTGACCAGCAACTCCAGCCCCAGGATGACCAGCGGGAACAGCACGATGCAGTCCATCCACATGATGTTCCAGCTGTAGGCGGCCAGATACCCCGAGAGCGCGTAGCCGATGCCGAAGAAGCAGGAGATGAAGCGGAAGCGGTTCTCGCGGCGGTTCAGGTAATAGGTGAAGGTGAGGCCGCACAGGCCGATCTTGAGGACGGTGATGTAGGTGACGAACTCGATGATGTGGTCCGCCGGCACGAGCACCACCAGCCAGTTGGTGGGACTGGCCAGGTAGTAGGCGAAGAGCGCCGTAAAGTTGGTGCCGCAGCCGATGATCCACGACCAGGTGAGGCCTTCGCCCGCCAGAAGCTTCCGGCGCAGCTCACGGGTGAACGGCGCGTACTGGTGGTAGAGGTCCGTGCGCAGGAAGCAGTCATCGCCGAACGGGTAGACCTGCTTGATGACAAAGACCATCAGCATGATGACGATGGGAGCAAAGAACGATATGAGATAGGCGGCCAGCTTGCGGTTGTCACGCTGGATGGCGGCGCGTTTTCGGTTCATGGAAGGGCACCTCCCGGGTGAGATTCACACACCAATCCAGTATAACACAATCCTTCTCCATTGGAAACGGAAAAGAGGGAAAGACGGCCATACATTCTTCCCGGCACGTCTTTTGGCTTTTCGGTTGGCATCCCGGACGGTTTGTGGTATGATATCCCAGATATGCGAGAACGGCGGCTTTATGGCCGTATTTCAGGGGATCCGAATGAATAAAGAAGAAAGACAGAAGGCTTTTCACGAAGGCCGGACCGGGGAGGAGCCCGCACAGCCCCTTACCCGCAAACAGAAAGAGGAACTGCGCCGCGCCGCCAGGCGCCGTCAGTTGCGGCAGCGCTTCGCCCTGTTCTTTGCCATCCTGGCGCTGATCATCGGCGGCATCGTGCTGGCCGTGACGCTGCACGAGCGCAGCACCCGCGAAGCGCAGGAGACGGCCGAGGAGACCGGGCGGACCAGACGCAGCAGCAAGGATGAGGATGACCGCACCAAGCCCGTGGTGGACAACACCACGCCCGAAGCGCCGGAAGGCACTTCCGGGGAGGCGCCGGCTTCCGAGGGGCAGACGGAAGCCCCGCAGACCGAAGCCCCTTCCACGGCACCGGTGGTCACACAGTCCAGCTATGATGTGTGGCTGGCTTCCATGCATGAGCTGCAGGGGCGCCTGCCGGACTGGATCACGCAGGATTACATCGAAGTCAACAAGTTCTCCCGTCCGTGCATCGCGCTGGACGCGGTCAACAACATCGTGATCCACTACGTGGGCAACCCGGACACCTCCGGTCTGGCTAACCTCAACTACTTCAAGTCGCTGGCGCTGCAGGACCCGGATGCGCCCAACCCGAAGATGGCCAGTTCCAACTTCATCGTGGGCCTGGAAGGCGAAGTGTACGAGTGCATGCCCATCTACGAGAAGGCATACTGCTCCAACAACCGCAACTCGGACACGCTCTCCATCGAGGTGTGCCACCCGGATGCGGAAGGCAAGTTCAACGACGCCACCTATGAATCGCTCATCCGCCTGTGCGCGTTCCTGTGCCACGAGACCGGCCTGACGGGCGATGATCTGATCCGCCACTACGACGTCACCGGCAAGATGTGCCCCCTCTACTACGTGGAGCACCCGGAAGCCTGGACGCAGCTGAAAGCGGACGTGAACGCCCGGATCCAGCAGGATTACGGAAACTGAAGACAGATAAAAACGCTCATCCGGTCTTGCCGGGTGAGCGTTTTTTGTTGGAACCGGTGTGGGCTGGCCTCAGTTCTGGCGGATGCGGACGAAGATCAGCTGGCTGTTGCGGGAGCCGCTGCCGCGTTCGCGCCGCACCTCCAGCGAGGAGAGCGACTGCAGGAACGAGGAGAGCTTCTTGTGGCCGTAGTTGCGGACGTCGAAATCCGGGTAGCGCTTGGCCAGCTGGTTGCCGACATCGCTGATGATGATCCACCCGTCGTCGTCCGAGAACTCCTCCACGATGGCCAGGATGGCATCGGTGATGGTGTCCAGGTCCACCGGCGGGGCGGGCGCGGGCTCCTCGTGCGCCTCCTCGCGGATGGGGTCTTCCTTGACTTCCTCCTTAGGCTGGCGCCTGCGGGAGCGGGAAGACGGTTCGGACTTGCTGCTGGCCTCCACCGTTTTGGCGGATGCCTGCTGATCGTTTGCGAGGGTCTCGCGGAGCTTGCGGGCCTTCTCGCGGTTCTTGCGGGACTCGCTGGCCAGCTCCTTGAGGTTGTTGGCGTACAGGATGTCCAGGTACTTGAACTGGTTGCAGGCGGCGATGAAGGGCTTGGGCGTCTTGGCTTCGCCCATGCCGATGACGATCATGCCGGCTTCGCGCAGACGCGCGGCCAGGCGGGTGAAATCCGAATCCGACGAGACGATGCAGAAGCCGCCCACGTTGCCGGAGTAGAGGATGTCCATGGCGTCGATGATCATGGCGGAATCCGTGGAAGACTTGCCGGTGGTGTAGCCGTACTGCTGCATGGGGATGATGGAGTTGTCCAGCAGCACCGTCTTCCAGTTGTTCAGGTGCGGGCTCGTGAAGTCCCCGTAGATGCGCTTGTAGGTGGCGATGCCGAGGCTCGCGGTCTCCTCGAGGATGATGCGGATGTATTTTTCGGAAATATTGTCAGCGTCGATGAGGACGGCAAAACGTGTGTCCTGATCCATAAAACCTCCTGTAAGACATGTGACAGACTGTCTGTCCGAGACATATGTTAGCGCATTTCGCAAAAAAACGCCACCGCTGTTTTTTCGGAGGGGCAAAACAGCCGCGGAAAGGCTTGCCAAAGGGCGGCGGGCAGAGTAGGATGTAAGCGTTTTCACCAACGGGAGGTCCCCATGTCCGATATCTTGCTCAAATCCAGTGGTTTCCTGCTGCTGATCGCGGCGGCGTTTCTGCTCAAGCGCGGAGGCATGTTCCGGAAGGAAGACGGCATGACGCTGTCCCGCCTGCTCATCAACGTGACCATGCCGTGCGCTCTTTTGTCCGCCGGACGGAACCTGCAGCTGTCCGCGGCCATCGGCGTGGCGTTTCTGGTGGGCTTTCTGGTCAATTTCCTGGCCATAGGCATCGGGTATCTGATGGCCGGGCAGGATTCGCGGATGATGAAGGGCCTGTTTGTCATCAACACCGCCGGGTTCAACGTGGGAAGCTTTGCGCTGCCGTTCATCACGCTCTTTTTCCCGCCCGAGGCGCTGGCGTTCGTGTGCATGTTTGACGCCGGCAACTGCATCATGAACCTGGGCGTCAACAACACGCTGGGCGGGATCGTGGCCGGCACCGGCAGGAAGCGCACCGTCAAAGAGACGGTCCGGCGGCTGTTCACCATGCCGCCGTTTCTGGTCTACATCCTGGTGATCGGCCTGGCGGCGTTCGGGATCGCCATGCCGGAGTGGGTGCTGACCATCAGCCAGACGGCCGCTTCCGGCAACGCCTTCATTGCCATGACCATGATCGGCCTGCTGCTGGAGGTGAAGCTGCCCAAAAAGGATCTCGGCCGGCTGGCGAAGCTTCTGTGCGGCCGGTATCTGACGGCGCTTCTGGCCAGCCTCGCGGTGTGGTTTCTGGTGCCGCTGCCGGATGTGGCCAAGCGCGGCATCATCCTGTGCATCGTAGCGCCCATCACGTCCACCGGCCCGGTCTTCACGCGGGAGATGGTGGGGGAGAGCGATATCCCCGCCGCGGCCAACTCCCTTTCCATCCTGATCTCCCTGGCGCTGATGACCGCTCTGTCGGCGGCGCTGGCATAAACCGCAGAAGACGGCGGCAGGCCTTGCGCTTGCCGCCGTTTTCGGGTATAATCATAAAACCCCTGCGCGACTGCCAGTCAAGTCGGAATGACGAAAAAAAGCCGGTTTCGGTTCTGCTGCACCGCCATCGCCGCGGTGCTCCTTTTTTGCACATCCTGTGCGCCTTCCCGGTCCCTGCCGGGCGAGACATACGGGTACGGGGAGGCTTCGCAGGCCCGTCTGCAGACGGAGAGCCAGACACCTGCCGTGCCGCTGCTGACGGTGTTTGTGTGCGGGGCGGTACAGCGCGAAGGCGTGTACGAGCTGCCGGAGGGCAGCCGCCTGATCGATGCCGTCACGCTGGCCGGCGGGTTTGCGCCGGGCGCGGCCGAGCGGTTCGAGAATCTGGCCAGGCCGCTGTCGGACGGCGAGAAGATCGTCATCCCGTTCCTGGAGGATGTCACCGAAAACCCCTACGGCGGGGCGAAGCCGGATGACGGGCTGGTCAACATCAACACGGCCGGCGCCGAGGAACTGATGACGCTGCCCGGCATCGGGTCCGCCCGCGCGGCGGCCATTCTGGATTACCGCCGGGAGAACGGCGCGTTTACGGCCGTGGAGGACCTCATGAAGGTCAGCGGCATCAAGCAGGCGTCGTTTGACAGGCTGAAAAACTACGTCACGGTGGGACCGTGAGAGGAAGACATGAGCAAAGTACTGATCGTGGATGATGAGAAAATGATCGTCAAGGGCCTGAGCTTTTCGCTGCAGGCCGACGGCATCGAGTGCGATGCCGCCTATGACGGTGAGGAGGCGGTGGCCCTTGCGAAGGCCGGCGCCTATGACGTGATCCTGCTGGACATCATGCTGCCCAAACTGGACGGCTATGAGGTCTGCCGGCAGATCCGCGCGTTTTCCGACGTCCCGATCATCATGCTGACCGCCAAAGGCGAGGATACGGACAAGATCCTCGGCCTGAACACCGGGGCGGACGATTACATGACCAAGCCGTTCAACGTGCTGGAAGTGAAGGCCCGCATCGCGGCCATCCTGCGGCGCACCGGCCGCCGGGAGGAAAAGCCCGCGGAGGCGCCCGCAAAGCCGCAGACGGCTCCTGCCGCCCGCCGCGGCCGTAAGAAGAACGCCGTGGTGACGGCCGGCGATCTGTCGCTGGATACGGACAAGGGGCGCGCCTACCTGCGCGGCGAAGCCGTGGCGCTGACTGGGCGCGAGTACGAAGTGCTGGAGCTTCTGATGCTCAATCCCGGCAAGATCTATTCGCGCGACAGCATCCGGACGCTCGTGTGGGGCAAGGACTATCCGGGCGATGCCCGCACTGTGGACGTGCATGTGCGCCGCCTGCGCGAGAAGATCGAACCGGATCCGGGCAGCCCTACCTATGTACATACCAAGTGGGGCGTGGGGTATTATTTTGAAGTTTAGGAAACTGCTTAAGAGAATGATCAGCCTGGAGCTGATCATACCGGCCGCTCTGATCATCGGAGGGGCCGTTCTTCTCTTTGGTTTCCGCTTATATCTTGTACATTCTTATCAGAACCAGCAGGTGGACGAGCGGGTGGATTCCCTGCAGTATTTCGCCACGCGTCTGACCGGTCAGCTGGGCACGCACGACGAGTCCGCCAACGGCATTCCGGAAGGCACCGAGCAGGAACTGGAACTCGTGGCCGACATGTACGACAGCCGCATCCTGATCATCGGCCCGGACTACCGCATCGTCAAGGATACCTTCGTCATCGACGAAGGGCGCTACGTCATTTCGCCGGAAGTGATGAACGCCTTTGCGGGCACTTCCTACCGGCGGCTCAACCGGGACCGCCACTATCTGGAGATGGCCCTGCCCGTCATGGATACCATCAGCCGCGAGGTGACAGGCGTTCTCTTCATCAGTGCTTCCACCATGGAGATCTATAAGAGCGTGCGCGAACTGAACCTGCGGGTGTCGGCCATCGTGGCGCTGGTCTTTCTGTTCATCGTGCTGCTGGCGGTGCTGGCGGGCATCCTCATCCGACAGACCTTCGCGCGCACGCAGCAGTCGCTGGCGCGCATTGGCGAGGGGAGTCTGGACGCGCCGCTGTTCCATTCGCGCATCTACGAGATCTCGGCCATGACCGAAGAGTACGAGCACATCCTGAAGCGCCTGCAGTTCCAGAGTCAGACGCGCGAGGAGTTCGTCTCCAACGTCTCCCACGAGCTGAAGACGCCCATCGCCTCCATGAAGGTGCTGGCGGACTCGCTGCTGCTGCAGGAGGAGGTGCCGGCCGAACTGTACCGGGATTTCATGACGGATATCTCCGGGGAACTGGACCGGGAGACGCAGATCATCAACGACCTGCTGACGCTCTCGCGCCTGGACCACGTGTCGTCGGACGACCTGTCGTTGCAGAAGGTGGACATCGGCGCGCTCATCGAGGGCATCCTCAAGCGCCTGCGGCCGCTGGCCCAGCAGCGCAACATCGAGCTGGTCTACGAGAGCATGCGCGAGGTGAACGCTGAGGCGGATCCCATCCGCCTGTCGCTCGCGCTGACCAATCTGGTGGAAAACGCCATCAAGTACAACCACGAGAACGGCTGGGTGAAGGTGGTGTGTGACGCGGACTACCGCTACGCCTACATCCGGGTGGCGGATTCGGGCATCGGCATCCCGCAGGAAGCGCTGCCGCATGTCTTCGAGCGCTTTTACCGCGTGGACAAGGCGCGTTCGCGCGAGCGCGGCGGCACGGGCCTGGGCCTGTCCATCGCCAGCTCCATCGTGCTGATGCACGGCGGCGCCATCCGCGTGTCGAGCACACCGGGGGAAGGCAGCACCTTTACGGTGCGCATTCCCGTCCGGCAGATGTGAGGTGGGCCATGAGACGAGGGATCGCAGTGCTGATGGCCGTTGTGACGGCTTTCTGTCTTCTGACCGGGTGCCGGAAGGAGAACGGCCCGACCGGGCCGGATCCGGCCGCCGGTATCTATCAGGTGTATTATGCCGGCACCGGCTACAGGCTGGTGACGGATCTTGTTGAAGCGGGTACGGGGGAGGCGGCCGATGTGGCGCAGACGCTTCTGGAGCGCATGCGGCATCCGCGGCCGGACCTGGAGGGCGCCAGCGCCATTCCGGCCGATGTGATGGTGAACGGCGTGACGGTCGAAAACGACCTGCTGCAGGTGGCCTTTGACTCCGGCTACCGCGAGATCACGCCGGAGCGCGAACTGATCTGCCGCGCGGCGGTGGTGCAGACGCTCACGCAGATCCCGCAGGTGGACCGGGTGGATTTCCAGGTGGACGGGCAGCGCCTGACGGATGCGTCCGGCCGGCCCATCGGGCCGTTTGACGCGGAGGATTTCGTCAACGTCAGCGGCCAGGACGTGAACATGAACACCGAGGCCGTACTGACCGTCTATTTCGCCATGGCTGACAGCCCGTTCCTGATCGGCGAAAGCCGCCAGGTCACCTACAGCGGCCTGTCGTCGGTGGGCGAGTATCTGATGGAGTCGCTGATCGCCGGGCCTTCGGATGAGTCGCTGCGCCCGGTCATCGCCGAAGGCACCCGCGTGCTGGACCTGACGGTCCGCGGCGGCGTGTGCTACCTGAACCTGCACCCGGGCGAACAGCTGCCGGAGGGGGTCAGCGCGGAGATGAGCCTGTACGCCATCGTGGACTCGCTGACGACCATTGCCAACATCACGTCGGTGCAGCTGCTGATCGACAGCGCGCAGGACGCCAAATACTTCGGCATTTCCGTCAAGGATGCCTTTACGCACAATCTGGATCTGATC
The DNA here is from genome assembly GCA_946405185.1 of uncultured Lachnospiraceae bacterium. Classification (GTDB taxonomy): domain Bacteria; phylum Bacillota; class Clostridia; order Lachnospirales; family Lachnospiraceae; genus CAKQHB01. The sequence continues at coordinate 3,138 of CAMJGH010000069.1, read as the reverse complement.
GCACCGTGAGGGACTATGAACATTCGCAGGCTGCCGGCGGCAGCCGCGGCGTGCCTGGCCGTCATCTGTCTGATGGCGGCGGGCGGAACCGGGATGGCGGCAGCCGTTCCGGCCGTTTTCGCTGCGGCGGGCATCACCCGGCACATCCGTCATAAGAAGAGAGGGGACCGGACAGCCGGCATCGGCTGCCTGGCCCTCTCTTTTTTGTCGTTCGCCATGCTGTGCGTGTGTGTCACACAGGATGTGGAGCGGCCGGTGCCGGCGGAGGGCGAACGGGTGACGGTCACCGGGACGGTCATCAACGTGACCGGGAGCACGTGGTCGAACCGCCTGTGGCTGACGGATGGCGTGCTGGCCGTGGTACCCGCGGAGGAAAGCAGTGCCGTGATCGGCAGCCGGGTGGAGGTGACGGGGAAGGTGCGGGCGTTTTCCACGGCGGACAATCCGGGGCAGTTTGACGCCGCTTCCTATTACAAGAGGATGGGCTGCCGGTACGAGTTGCGCGCGGAGCGGGTGCGGGTGCTGCCGCCGGAAGGTTTTCCGGGGCGGGTGAGATGGCTGGCGGGGCGCGTGCGGGAAGCCGGGACGGCGGTCATCCGGCGGTATGCCGGGGAGCAGGCGGGCGTGCTGGCGGCCGTTCTCTTCGGCGACCGCAGCGGGGTGGATGAGGACGTGGCGGCCGTGCTGCGCGAAGGCGGGCTGTTCCACCTCATCGCGGTGTCCGGCCTGCACTTTTCGCTGTTCTGCCGGGGGTTTTTGCGGCTGCTGCGGCGGGCGGGAGCGCCCAAGCGCACAGCCTGCGGGCTGTCCATGGCGGTGTGCCTGTTCTATCTGCTCATGACCGGGTGCGGCTTATCGGGGCAGCGCGCCAGCCTGCAGTTCGCGCTGCAGGTGACGGCTCTTCTGGCCGGCCGGACGTACGATCCGCTCAGTGCGGTGTCATTCGCCTTTCTGGTGCAGGCCTTCCACCGGCCCGCCCGGGTGCTGCTGCCGGGGTTTCAGCTGTCCTATACGGCGGCGCTGGTGCTGGCGGTCTGCGAAGAAGTCTTTCTCGGATGGGACGCAGCCCGGGCGCGGGCGGCATCGGCGGGAGCGCTGTGGCTGGCATCGGCGCCCATCCTGGCCTGGCACTACGGCACGGTGCCGGTGGGGTCGCTGCTGCTGAATCCCGTGTTTCTGCCGCTGATGCCGCTCATCATGGGGACGGCGGCCGCCGGGTGCGCGTGGGGAGCGCTGGCGCACCGGATGGGCCTGGCGGGGCAGGCCACCTCTCTCCCGGCACAGGCGCTGTTCGTGCCGGGAAGGCTGGCCGTGCTGGCGTGGGAGAAGAGCGCTGCCGTAGCCGCCCGCCTGCCGGGCGGGGTGCTCGTCACCGGGCGTCCGGCGGTCTGGCAGATCTTCTTGTACCTGGCGCTGCCGGCGGCAGCGGGTGTTCTCTGGCACCGATGGAAACATGAGCAGCGGCAGGGCCGGGCTTCCGCGCGGACCAGGAGACGCGCCCGTCTGCTCTTCCTGCCGCTCCTGCTGCTGCCGTTTCTGCTGGTGCGCGTGCGGCCGCGGGCCCTGACCGTCACCATGCTGGCGGTGGGGCAGGGCGAGTGCCTCCTCACCCTGACGCCGGACGGCGAGGTGCTGATGACGGACTGCGGCACCACGGGTTATGACGGGCTGTGGGAGAACATCGTGCATCCGTACTTATCTTATGAAGGGATCGGGCATATCGATGCCTGCTTCCTCACCCACGGCGACACGGACCACTGCAGCGGTCTGCTGGAGATGCTGCACGCGGGCTTTCCGGTGGAAGTGCTGTATCTGTCCGCGGCGGCCGAAGGCGACCACATCGCGCAGGTGGTGCGGGCGGCGGAAGAGAACGGCACGGAGGTGCGGACGCTGGCGGCCGGCGATCAGCTGGCCGGCAACGGCTGGCAGATCCGGGTGATCTGGCCCGAACGGGAGGCTTCCGGTCTGGAAAGCAACGCTTCCTCACTGGTCTATCGCCTGCAGGCCGGGGCTTTTTCGATGCTCTTTACCGGCGATACCGGAACGGAAGAGGAGGAGCGGTGGCTGGAGGCGGGGCTGGAACCGGCCTTCTGCCTGAAGGCCGGCCACCACGGCAGCCGTTTTTCCACCTCCGAAGAGCTGATCATGGCGCTGCAGCCGCGGATCGCCGTGATCAGCTGCGGGAGAGACAATCTCTTCGGCCACCCCTCGCCCGAGATGACCGGGCGGCTTGACGCGGCGGGCGTGGACTGGTACTGCACGGCGCACGACGGCGCCATCACCCTGCGGGATGAGGGAGGAAACTGCGTGATCGACACTTTCCGGTGAGAGTGATCTCTCCCGGAAGGGAAAAAAGATGAGAAAAGATGAGAAAAGATGAGAAAAGATGAGAAAAGATGATATACATACTTGTCAACACATATATGCGTGGTATACTGTCAGTGCAGACAGTACATTCAGGAAGTGGCGCCTGAGAGCGGCCATTCGGAAGGCGGGAAACCGATGGGTTCAAGAGGAGCAGAGGTACGCAGGGAACAGGTGGGCAAGCGGCAGCAGTGGATCCTTCACTGTATCTGGAAGCTGGGCGGCCAGGCCACCAGTCAGGAGATCGTGGAGGAGATCAACCGCTCGTACGGGGAGGCGTTTTCCGTGCAGGGCATCAACACGCTGTTGGATCTGATCATGAAAAAAGGCCTGGTCAGCCGGTGCGGGAAGAAGGGAAAATCCTTTGTCTATGCCACCACGCTGACGGAGGAGGAATTCCAGACGCAGGAACTGGAGCGCGTCCGTGACGTGACGTTCAACGGCTCGTTTTCCCGGCTCACCGCCGCGCTGGTCCAGAACCTGTCGGCGGAGGAGAGGGAAGAACTGAAGCGGGTATTCGAAGCCTATGAAAGAGATCATCCTGAGGATTTATGAAGAAGGCATGCAGCGGGCGCTCCTGCCCCCGGAAGCCATCGTCTTCGGGGTACTGATCCTGGCCGGCGTTCTTCTCATTCAGCGCCTGTGGCTTGGCTCCGCGCTGCGCTCGGCAGAAGAAAAAGGCCAGGCCCGGGAAGGCTATCGGCTGGTGCGGGTGTCATGCCTGACGGCCGAGGCGGTCACCCTGCTGTGGCTTCCGCTGTTTGGGGCCCTGTG
>CAMJGH010000068.1 GCA_946405185.1 uncultured Lachnospiraceae bacterium | reverse complement strand
CTTCCCGGCATTCGGCTTCTGCCAGGACATGAAATCGCACTCCGGATATCCTTCGCAGCTGAAGTACCGGCGCCCCTTGCGGGTGCGGCGGATCAGCAGGTCCTTCCCGCACTTCGGGCACTTGATGCCGGCTTTCTCGAAATACGGCTTGGTGTTGCGGCAGTTCGGGAAGTTCGGGCACGCCAGGAACTTCCCGTGTGGCCCGTACTTGATGACCATGTTGGCGCCGCAGTTCTCGCAGATGACGTCGCTCACTTCATCGGCGACGGTCACGTGCTCCAGATCCTTTTCGGCCTGCTTCACGGCCTCATCCAGATCCGGATAGAAGTTCTCCAGCACCGTGTGCCAGTCGATGGTCCCTTTCTCCACGGCGTCCAGCTGGGATTCCATGGTGGCGGTGAAGCCGGCATCCACGATGGCCGGGAATGACTGCATCATCATCTGGTTGACCACATCGCCCAGCTCCGTCACGAACAGGTTGCGGCCTTCCTTGGCCACGTAGTGGCGGGCCAGCAGCGTGGTGATGGTGGGCGCGTAGGTGGACGGGCGGCCGATGCCCTGCTCTTCGAGCGCGTGCACCAGCGCGGCTTCGGTGAAGTGCGCCGGCGGCTGCGTGAAGTGCTGGGCGGCTTCCACGGCTTTGGCTTCGGCCTTCGTGCCCTTCTCGATGCCGGAAAGGAGCGATGTGTTCTCTTCCTTCTCCTCATCGGCCGTGTACACGGACAGGAAGCCGTCAAACTTCACCCGTGACGAGGAAAGCGTGAACTCGTGGCCGGCGGCTTCGAGGCGGACGTTCGCCGTGGAGAAGACCGCGGCGGACATGCGGCTGGCCACAAAGCGCTTCCAGATCAGCTGGTAGAGACGGAACTGATCGCGTGCCAGGGCGTCCTTGACCATGGCCGGCGCCAGTTCGATGACCGTGGGCCGGATGGCTTCATGGGCATCCTGGATGCGGCCGGCGGCGTTGACCTGCGCCTCGCGCTTGCGGGTGTAGGCCGCACCGTAATTCTCCTCGATGTAGCTGTGGGCGGCCTCTGCGGCCTCCTCGGAAATGCGGGTGGAATCCGTACGCAGGTAGGTGATCAGACCGATGGTCCCGTGGCCCTTCACCGTCACGCCTTCGTACAGCTGCTGCGCCAGGCGCATGGTCTTCTGCGTGGAGAAGTTGAGCTGCTTGGAGGCTTCCTGCTGCAGGGTACTGGTGGTAAACGGCAGCGGCGCGTTCTTGGTGCGCTCGCCGGTGCGGATCTCGGACACCGTAAACGGCCCGTGCTCCACCGCAGCCACGATGGCCTGCGCTTCGGCGCCGTCCTTGATCTCGTGGCGGCCGGACGTGCCGGCTTCCCCGTGATAATGCGCCGTCAGCGCCTTTTTCTCGCCCGGGAAGACCACCTTGGCTTCGATGGTCCAGTACTCTTCGGGCACGAACGCCTCGATGGCCGCCTCGCGGTCACAGATCATGCGCAGCGCCGCCGACTGCACGCGGCCTGCGGAGAGCCCGCGGCGGACCTTCGCCCACAGGATGGGGCTGATGCGGTAGCCCACGATGCGGTCGAGCATGCGGCGCGCCTGCTGCGCATCGACCAGCGCCATGTCGATGTCGCGCGGGTTCTTGATGGACGCCTTGACGGCGTTTTTGGTGATCTCGTTGAAGGTGATGCGGCGGGTCTTTTCTTCCGGCAGGCCGAGCGTCTCCTTCAGGTGCCAGGAGATGGCCTCCCCCTCGCGGTCCGGGTCGGTGGCGAGATAGATCTTATCCGCCTTCTTGGCCGCCTTCTTCAGTTTGGCGACCAGATCCCCCTTGCCGCGGATGGTGATGTAGTGCGGTTCGAAGTCGTGATCGACGTCGATGCCGAGCTTGCTTTTGGGCAGATCCCGCACATGGCCGTTGGAGGCCATGACTTCGTAATGGCTGCCCAGGAACTTCTGGATGGTGTTCACCTTGGCCGGTGACTCCACGATTACAAGATTGTTTGCCATATTATCCGTAATTCTCCGTGAACGGTTGCTGACCGTTAAATTTGTCAGACAATAATGCCGTGCCCTCCCACTATACACGAACCATTTTGCGCCTGCAAGAGGGAAGTTTTTCCTTCGGACGGTCAAACCGCCTTGACAAAGCCGGGACATTCCGGCAGAATGGCAATATCTGGCACCCCCTGTCAGGGTATGTTTTCATGCTTGGTTCTGTTCTCACCGCCGGTCTGTTCGGCATCGACGCATTTCCGGTCGAATGCGAGGCAGACCTCTCCAACGGCCTGCCCTCCTTTGATCTGGTGGGCTTCCTCAGCTCGGAGGTCCGGGAGGCGCGCGAGCGCGTGCGCTCAGCCCTGCACAACTCGGATATCTCCCTGCCGCCCTCCCGTCTGACCATCAACCTCTCCCCCGCCAATCGCCGCAAGGCCGGCAACAGCTTCGACCTGCCCATCGCCGTCTGCGTGCTCACGGCCGCCGGGCTGCTGACGCAGAAACAGGTGGATCCGTATCTGTTTTCGGGCGAACTCGGCCTCGACGGCTCCGTCAAGCCGGTCAACGGGGCCATCTCGCTCTGCGCCTGCGCAAAGGCCTGCGGCAGGAAGGCCGTCATCCTGCCGGCTGAAAACGCCGCCGAAGGGGCCGCCTCGCAGACGCTGCCCGTCTATGGCGTCCGGTCGCTCACGGATGTCCTGCGGTTTCTTAAAGACCCCCATCTGTACGCGCCGGTCTCCCCGGAGGACTATCCGTCCCTTCCGGCAGACGTTCCGGACTTTTCGGATGTCATCGGCCAGCCCGGCGCCGTACGGGCTGCCGAGATTGCCGCGGCCGGCATGCACAATCTTCTGTTTTCCGGACCACCCGGCATCGGAAAGAGCATGATCGCCAAGCGGCTGCCGGGGATCCTGCCGCCCATCACGCTCTCCGAGCAGATCGAGATCACCAAGATCTACAGCGTGCGCGGGCTCACCCGCGGCGGCCTGATGACCCACCGGCCTTTCCGCAGCCCGCACCACACCATCTCACCCTACGCGCTGGCCGGCGGCGGCGCCGTACCGCAGCCCGGCGAGATCTCGCTCTCGCACCGCGGGGTGCTGTTCCTCGATGAGTTGCCGGAATTCAATAAGAGTGCGCTGGAAGTAATGAGACAGCCCATGGAAGACGGCGAGGTGCTGATCAGCCGGACCAACGGCGTCTACCGCTTTCCGGCCCGCTTCATGCTGGCGGCGGCCATGAACCCGTGCCCGTGCGGATATTACCCGGACCGCAAGCGCTGCCGCTGCACCGATGCGGACATCCTGCGCTACCAGGGACGCATCAGCCGCCCGCTCATGGACCGGATCGACCTGCGCGTCACGCTGTCCTCCCTGAATTACCGCTCCATGGAGGAAGGGCCCCACGCGGAGGCATCCTCCGTCATCCGCGAGCGCGTGACGGCAGCGGCCGAGCGCCAGCGCGCCCGCAGCGGCGGGAAGCCCGTCTTTAACGCCTCGCTGACCGGCCAGGCGCTCGAGGAAGCCGTCTCACTCACACCGGAAGCCCGCTCCACGCTCCGGGCGCTGTACGGCGCCAACCCGCACAGCATGCGCAGCCACCACAAACTGCTGCGCATCGCCCGGACCATCGCCGATCTTGAGGACCGGCAGACCATCGGCGACGCGGAGCTGTCCGAAGCCTGGTTTTTGCGCAACACCGGTGTACCGGGAAACGAAGGAGGTGAGGAGCGATGACACGCGAAGAGGCTTTCGTGCTGGCCGGCATCGACCAGTTCACTCCACCCGAGAAGGTAGCGCTGTGGGAGTGCGCCTCCGGATACGGGTCTCCGTTTTCAGAAGATCTGCGCCTGTGCGGGCTGCTCTCGCTTTCGGACGCACAGGTGGCGGCGCTGATACAGGCCGAAAAGCAGGTGCCCGCCGCCGCGGCTTCCCTGGAGAAACTGGAAAAAGCCGGTGACCGGATGCTCACGTTTTTCGATGAAGACTATCCGGCCGTTCTGCGCGGCATCGAAGATCCGCCGTTTGCCGTCTTTGTGCGCGGGAAGCTTCCGGAACCGGAGAAGCCGGCCGCGGCCATCGTGGGCGCCCGCGCCTGCACGGAGTACGGCATTGCGGAGGCCGAGCGCTTCGGAGCGGCGCTCGCTGCTGCGGGCATCGCCGTGATCAGCGGCATGGCCTTCGGCGTGGATGCGGCCGCCCACCGCGGCGCCCTGCAGGGCTACGGCTACACGCTGGCCATCCTCGGGTGCGGCATCGACATCTGCTACCCCAAGGAAAACTACTATCTCTCCTGCCGCATCGCGGAGACCGGCGGCATCCTCAGCGAGTACCCGCCCGCCACGCCGCCGCGCGCGTATCACTTCCCGCAGCGCAACCGGCTGATCAGCGCGTTTGCCTCCTGCATTCTGGTCATGGAGGCGCGCTTTCACAGCGGGTCTTTGATCACCGCCGGCCATGCGCTTGCCCAGAACCGCGATGTCTTCGCGCTGCCCGGCCGGACCACCGATCCGCTCTCGGAAGGCACCAACCACCTGATCGAACAGGGGGCCGGCATCCTCCTGGACCCGGAGTCGCTGATCCGCCGCCTGCTGCACGGCGACCTCCCCGCGGACGTCAGGAAACAGCAAAAACAGGCGGCCGTTCCTCTCTCCTCGGAAGAAAAGAAACTGCTCGCCTGTTTTGACCGAAAACCCATCACGGTTTCGGATCTGTGTGCGGTCTCCGGCATGACGCCGGGCGCCGTCTCGGTGACCCTCATGATGCTGCAGCACAAGGGCCGGGTAAAAGAAGCCGGCGCCGGGTATTTCCGGAAAGCCTGAGCGTCAGACCGGCACCTTCACGGTGCGGCCCAGCGCGAAGGACCACAGCACGCACTCTTTTACGGTCTTTCCGGTCAGCTGCTCCAGCACGCGCTTGTAAAAGACCAGCTGCATCCGGTAGCGGCCGATGAGGATCTCATCCCCGCCTTCGGCGGGCACGCGGTCCGTCTTGTAGTCGATGACGGTCAGACTGCCGTCCGCCTCCTCCAGCCACGCGTCGATGATGCCGCGCACCAGCAGGCGCTGGCCGGTAAAGACAGCGTCTTTTTCGGTGACCATCTCGGTCTCCTGCGGAAGGAAGCCGGCCACAAACGGCCACTCCCGGTGAAGAAGGCCGTTCTCATCTGCCTCCTTCATGCGGCGGCACAGTGCAGAGCCGGCAAAGGCTTTCAGCTGCCGGCGCACCAGCAGACGCTCCTGGTCCGGTGTCAGCTTCCTTTCTTCCGCCATCCGCCGGATCTGGCCGTCCACGTCACCGGCTTCTGCCAGGTTCACATGCTCCAGGTAGGCGTGCATGGCCGTGCCGCGCAAAGCACCTTCGGACGGGCCGTGCACAGCGGGGGCGGCCGCCCGCTCTTCGGGGGCTTCCACCTGCACGCCGGGCATCGTCTCGGGCACCGGTTCGTCCTCCGCGAAGGCTTTCTTGATCTCGGAGACCGAGAACACCGCGTGCAGATCCTGCTCGGGGCCGTAGCGCCACGGCGTGTCAAACCAGCTGCCGGCGGTCTTTCCGTCCGCACCGGCAAAGGCGGCCATCAGCGCGTGATAGCGGCCCTCCCGGTCACGCCGGCCGGCCTGCTCATGCCGCACCAGATCGGCGCCTGTGACCACCGCCATCCGCAGGCCTTCCCAGGGCATCACCAGCCACTTGACCCCCTGGTAGACATCGGCCGCCAGGAAAGGCGGCTCCCCCGCCAACGCGCGCAGTTCATCTGCCGAGCGGTGGCGCAGGTACGCCTGGCCCACCCAGTCCAGCAGGCAGCCGGCGCTCTGCCGTCCGGCCCGCGGCAGAGGCAGGTCCCGGCGGTTGACGAGGTGTTTCCCCACCCACTCGTCGGCGCCTTCCACAAAGCCCGTCAGGATCAGCTTTTCCCTGGCGCGGGTCATGGCCACGTACAGCAGGCGCATCTCCTCGCCCAGCATATCCCGCTCGATCTTGGAGGCGATCACATCCTTTAAGAAAGACCGGCCTCTCACGCGCTCCCGCTCATCGATCCGGGAGAACGCGATGCCCAGCTCATCGTCCGTGAGCACGGCGGCGCGCTGGTCCATCCGGTTGAACTTCTTGCCCAACCCGCTGACAAAGACAATGGGAAATTCCAGCCCCTTGCTGCCGTGAATGGTCATGATGCGCACCGTCTTATCGGCCTGCTCCGCAAGGCTGGCCTCCCCGAAATCGATGTCGACCTTGCGCAGACGCTCGATGTAGCGAGTGAACTGGAAGAGCCCCGTGTAGCTGGTCTTCTCGAAATCGGCCGCCTTCATGACCAGCATGTCCAGGTTGGCGCGGCGCGCCGCCCCGCCGGGCATGGCGGTCACAGTGTCGTAAAACCCGGTCGCGCGGAACACCTTGTGCAGCAGTTCCCGCACCGGCAGCACCGCGGCGTCGCTGCGGAGTTCCGCCAGCATCGCCTGCAGGCGGGCAGCCTTCTTCATGACCGGCGTCTGCTCCTCTTCCGGCACCCCGCCAATGGCCCGGAAGGCATCGCAGAGCCCGCCGTCTTTGAAACCGGTCTTCAGCTCGGCCAGTTCGGCGGAGTTCATGCCGATGATGGGCGAGCGCAGGATGCTGGCCAGCGGGATATCCTGCAGGGGGTTGTCGATCAGGCGCAGGAAATTGATCATCACCTGCACTTCCCACGCGGCAAAATACCCGCTCCGAGAGGAAGCCACGGCCGGGATGCCGCGGGCGGTCAGCACGCGCACGAAGGTTTCCGCGTACCCCTTGAAGGACCGCAGCAGGATGACGATATCGCCGCCGCAGGCCGGCCGGTAGACTTTGGCTTTGGCATCCCACACCGTCTGCCCGTGCACCGGGTCCAGGAGGTTCTGGATGCGCCGCGCGATCATGGCGGCCTCCCACTCGGCGGCCGTGCGCTCATCGGCAGATTCTTCTTCCTCCCCATCCGGAAGTTCCATACCGTCCGCAGGCTCTTCCGGCCCGGCTTCTTCCGCGCCCTGCTCCAGATCCGTCAGGGATTCCCCGCCCGGGTCACAGAGCAGCAGTTCGGTGCGGCCGCCCACGTTCTCCTCGCTCTCTGCGAACGTTGCCGCGGGATGCAGCGCCGCGGACACGTCGTACTCGATGCCGCCGATGTCCGGCTGCATCAGCTGGGCAAACAGGTAGTTCACGCTGTCCAGCACCTGGGCGCGCGAGCGGAAGTTCTGGAAGAGCTCGATCTTCTGATGGCGGCTCTCCTCGCGGGTGTAGCGCCGGTATTTGTCCAGAAAGAGGCCCGGCTTGGCGTTGCGGAACGCGTAGATGCTCTGCTTGACATCGCCCACCATGAACACGTTCGGGCGGTTGATGCGCTCGCGGCTGATCAAGCCGATCAGCGTCTCCTGCACATCGTTGGAATCCTGGTACTCGTCGATCAGGATCTCCCGGAAGCGCTCGCGGTACTCGCAGGCTTCCGCTGACGGTTCTGCATCCGGCCCCTCGCCGTCCGAGAGGATGCGGATGGCATCGTGCTCCAGATCGGAGAACTCGCGCACGCCGCGGCGGCGCTTTTCTTCCTCCAGCATCTGCCGGAAGCGGACAGCCAGCCGCACCAGTTCCCGGGCGCGGGCGGCGTCTTCCCGCAGTTCGGCGCGGATCTCGCCGGGCGTGCGGGCAAACACCTGCTTTTTCCAGGTCTTTTCGATCAGTTCCCGCGCGGCGTTGCGCTCATCGCGCGCCTTATCGATGACAAGCGGATCCACGTCCTTGCGCGGCGGCATCAGCTTGACATAGTCAAATCCGGAAAGGATCGCCTGCGCCTCGGCAAAGCTTTCCGCCTCCCGCAGGCGGCGGATGGCATCCATCTCCGATGCCAGCTTGTCCGGGTAGGCAGCCGGCCCGCCCGGCATCGAGGCGCACCGGATGACGTTCTCGTAGTGCTCATACGCCTCTTCGGCGTCCCGCCGCACATCGGCCACCAGCCGGCGGATGACGGGCATCTTCTCCAGCGCGCCGTCGTCCGGCAGGTCGTAGACATCGGCCGCATGCGCCAGCCAGAGGTCCGGCCACGGCGTCTTTTCGGCCGTGTCCGCCACCTTCAGGATGGCATCCCCCAGTTTGGTCAGATCGTAGCTGACCCCCAGGGCGGATGCGAGCGGGCGCAGTTCTTCGGACGTGCCGTTTTCAAATTCATCTTCGAGCAGGGCCTGCAGGATGTCCGCGCGCAGCAGGGCCATCTCGGCCTCGTCCGTGATGCGGAAGCCCGGGTCCAGGTCGATCCTGTAATAGCAGGAGCGCACCACTTCGGCGCAGAAGCTGTCAAACGTCTGGATGTTCGCCTGCGGCAGCAGCGCGCGCTGCAGCCGGATACGCTCGGTAGGATTCCTGTCAAAGAGCTCGTCAAGCCCCTTCCGCAGGCGCTCCTTCATCTCGGAGGCGGCCGCGCGCGTGAACGTGACGATCAGCATGTCGGTGATGTCCACCGGGTCGTTCTCGTCGGTGATGCGCTCCAGGATCCGCTCGATGAGCACGGCCGTCTTGCCGCTGCCCGCTGCCGCGGACACCAGGATCCCGCGGTCGCGCAGTTTGATCACCTGCTCCTGTTCCGCTGTCCAGGATATGGCCATATCACTCCCCTCCGATCTTCTTCCAGAATGCCTCGGCGTCAAGCTTGCCCACCGTGCGTCCGGCAAAGCCGTCGATGCGCCGGTCAAACCCGCAGACGGACAGATACGGGCAGTACCGGCACGGGCGGCTGCCGGCGTGTTCGGCAGGCCGGACGGGAATCTGTCCCTCTTCGATGGACGCCACCGTCTCTTCCGCCTTCCCGCGCACATAGCGGATGAGTTCCTGCATCCGCTCCGCTGTCACCGGCTGCCTGTCCATCAAGGCTTTATGGTCCTCGTACCGCAGGTTTTTGACGATCTCGGACGACCCCTTGGCGGGCGTCGGCTCCAGCCGCGAGATGATATTATCATCCGTCACCGCGATGCCGGAGAGCTTCCCCTTGGCCAGTCGCTTCTTTTCCAGGTCCGCTTCGTCCTTCGGCGGTTCCACAAACCCGTCGTGCAGGGCGTCGTAATAGATGCCGCCGGGTACGATGAGTTTTCCCGGGAAGGCGGCCGCTGCCATCCGCATGGCTTCTTCCAGATACAGCACCAGCTGCATCTGCAGGCCTTCGGCGATCAGGCCGTAGTCGAGGGTGGTCTGGCCGGTCTTGTAGTCGTGGACGTTGACCGCCACCGAATCCGCCGCCTCGGCCACGTCCACGCGGTCGATCTGGCCGCGCAGGAGCACGTCATCCTTCCGGGAGCCCGGCAGGAAGCGCTGTTCAAAGGCGAAAGGCCGGTACTGGCCGCGCTTCTGCTGCTCCCCGATCACCCAGAGGGCGCGCGAGAGCATGCCGGCCACCTCTTCGGCAGCGAACGCCGTGCCCGGCCCCTCCAGATACAGTTCGCGCTGCATGTCCGCTGCCGCCTGCCGCACCGCGGTACGAGCCAGCGTCAGACGCTCTTCATCGGAATAGGAAGCGATCTGGCGGTCGTCCTGCGTCAGCAGGCGCACCAGCTGCTCCATGGCCGCGTGGGCGATGGTGCCGATATCCCGCTTGCTGCGCTCAAACGCCTTGCGCTCGCGCAGGCCCAGCCCGTACTGCAGAAACCACGAATACGGGCAGTTCCCGTATTTCTCCAGGCGGCTCACCGACGTCACGCCTTCGGCAACGGTTCTGGCCGAAGCCGGCGGCAGCACCTCATCCTCATGGCGCACGAAGGCCGCGGCGATCAGTCCGCGGGCGATGTCCGCGTAGGCCTCAGCCCCCAGATACCAGGCCGCCAGGTCTTTGAAGCCGTCCGGCACCTCCTCTTCGGCGGCCGCCTGCCGCAGGCCGTCCGCAAACGCCGGCAGCGTGCTCGGCGCCGTCAGCAGTTTCCCCGGCTCCACCGGGTGTAGGGCCAGCGGCCCGAAGAGCGCCTTCAGTTCGCCGAAGACCATGGAGGCCCGCTGCGGTTTGCCGTCCGCCGATGTTTCGGAGTACGTGACCGTCAGCCGCTCCGTGGGCTTGGTCAGCGCCAGAAAGACATAGTACGGCTGCGCCAGCGCCTCGCGGCGGCGCGATTCGCTCAGTTCCACGTCGCTGGCAAAGAACACCTGCCGGTCGCGCTCCGTCAGCATCCCTTCGGAGGATATGGGCGCCGGGAAATGCCCGTCGTCCGCGCCGATCAGGAACACCTCCTTCACCCGGTCCAGGCGCGTGCGGATCATATCGCCGGCCACGATGCGGTCGATGACGGGCGGCACCACGGCCACCTTCAGGTCGGCGCAGCCCGCTTCCAGCAGCTCCGCAAAGGAGGCGGCATCCGTCTGCCAGCCGCCGAGGAGTGTTTCCACCTGCGAGAGCAGCTCCTCCCATTTGTCCATGGTCTGGCGGAGCCTCAGCGCCCGCGTGTGGTCGCCTTCCTTCTCGCGCTCCGCCGCCAGCCGCTCCATGCAGCCGGCCATATCCACGGATGACAGCAGATTCCGGACGGCCTGCACGCGCACGGCACCCGGTTTCTGCCCCTTCATGGCTTCATGGAAGCCGGCCATCACGTCCCACAGGCGGCCTCTGGTCTCATCGAGCGCCGCCAGTTCCTCCGCATCCCACCGCTCAAAGCGGCCGGCAAACGGTTTGGCATACGAGGACGCTCCGCGGATGCCGCAGGCCAGGCAGAAGTTTTCCAGGCGGAATATCTCTTCCTCCGTTACCGGCAGGAAGCCGCTCTTGAACAGTTCAAAGGCGGTCTCATAGCTGTAGTCCCGGACGGAGGCCGCCAGCGCGGCAAAGACAAAGCGGAAGCCCGGCGTCTGCCGGATGGCTTCCTGCCGGTCCACGAACAGCGGCAGGCCGCTGTCCGCAAAGGCTTCCTCCAGGAGCGGTGCGTAGGTTTCCGCATCGCCCATGATCACGGCCATGTCGCGGTAGCGGGCGCCGTCATGCACCCGGTGCAGGATCTGCGACACCAGCGCCTTCACTTCCGTGCGCGGGTCGGTGGCCACCCCGGTCTCCACGTGCGTGACCGCACCGGTAAAGCCGGCCGCAGGGCGCCCGTAATGCTCCGCCAGGTACGTGAGGTCCTCGGGCTTCGGCCCGGCGGGCACCCGCTCCGGCTCATACCAGCGGATCTGCTCTTTTTCGGCCATGCGAGACATCTGCTCGTACACCCGCCTGGTCCCGGCAAACAGATCCGTCTCCCGCGGAACGCCCAGCAGCGCCTCTCCCGGCAGCGTCAGCACCACCGTGACCTCCGGGCAGGTGCGCATCAGCCCCTGCAGCACCGCCATCTGGAGCGGGGAGAAGAAATGATACCCCTCCACGAACACGTGCGTGCGCTTCAGCACCTCCGACTGCTCCAGCCGGGCAGCCAGCGCCTCCATCTGCAGTTCGGCCGTCGTGTACTCTTCTTCCAGCCGGTCCAGAAACGCCTGGTACAAAAGCGCCAGGTCGCCCATCTTGCGCGCGAACAGCGGCCCGGCGGCCGGGGCTTTGGTCAGGTCGTTCAGGATATCCGGCGTGATCCGGCACTGCAGGAATTCCGAGAACAGCGACTTGCACTCCCGGATGAACCCCGGACGCACCACCGCCTTGCGGCTGAAGAACGCCAGATCGTCCAGATGGACGTTGATCGTCTGCGCCAGCAGGAGGTTCTTCCCGTTATCGTCCAGAAACACGCGCTCCGGAAGCCCCAGTTCCTCAAAGACGCGCAGCGCCAGCCGCGAGAAGCCCGCCGCCGTCACACCGCTGACCACGTGGCGCGGGTGAAGCGCCACCAGGCGCTGCTCCGCCGTCAGCGATGCCCACTCCGGGACCAGCAGAAAGACAGGCGAACCTGCCGCCGCGCATGCGAGCGCGCGGCGGCAGGTCTCCTGTGCATTGTCATCCATGGAAGGACCGATCAGAAAGTGAAGGCCCATGTGCTCCTCCTAAAAGTCCCGGGCGGGACCGGTCACGCCTGTTTTTCGGTCAGGCGGATGAACTCATCCATCTTGTCCGCGAACGCCTGCAGGCTCTCCTCCCAGAAGGCGGGCGTGGTGACATCGATGCCGGCCATGGCCGCCGCCTCTTCCACCGTCTTCACGGGTGTGGCGTGCAGCAGCGCCTGATACTCCGGCACGAAGGCCGCTCCCTCTTTCAGGTAGCGCGCGTACAGGCCCATGGCAAACAGCTGGCCGAAGGCGTACGGGAAGTTGTAAAAGCTCAGGTGTTCCGAATAATAATGGCTCTTGCACACCCACATGTACGGGTGCAGCGTGGCCTCATCCAGCCCGTCGCCGTAGGCGGTGCGCTGGGTGTCCTTCATGATCTCGCCCAGGCGCTCCGGCATCATGAACTCCGACTGGCAGTTATCGATGACGGCCTTCTCAAACAGGAAGCGCGAGTAGATGTCGCAGATGACCTCCGTGGTGCCGGCCAGCAGGCTGTCCAGCAGCGCCAGACGCGCCTCCCCGTCAGCGTCCCCGATGGCCTTCCACATGATGTGCGTCTCATTGAAGGTGGAAGCCGTTTCCGCCACCTGCATCGGATACCCCTGGTTCAGGATCCGGTGATCTTCGGTGTGCAGGTTGTGGTAGGCGTGGCCCAGCTCGTGCGCGAGGGTGTCCACCGCCTCAAACGAGCCGTCGAAGTTGGTGAGGATGCGGCTCTGGCGGGCATGCCAGACGCCGGCGCAGAACGCTCCGCCGACTTTGCCCGGGCGCGGGTCGAAATCGATCCACGACTCGTCAAACGCCCGGCCCATCATATCGGCCATATCCTGCGAGAACGGCGCGAAACTCTTCATGAGGTAGTCTTTGGCTTCTTCCTTCGTGAAGGACAGACCGGAATCGCCCACCGGCGCGTACAGATCATACCAGGCCAGCCGCTCGCCCACGCCCAGGTACGCGGCCTTGGCCCGCATGTAGGCGTGGAACTTCGGCAGGTACTTCACGATGGCCGCCAGCATGGCCTCGAGCGTCTCCCGCTTCATGCGCGACTGCTCGAGCGTCATGTCCAGCACCGAAGCGTACCCGCGCTTTTCGGCCAGGCGCGACACCTGGCTCTTGATGTTGTTCAGCGCGAAGGCCATCGGATCTTCGATCTGCGGGTAAGCCGCCAGTTCGGCCTCAAACGCTGCCTTGCGGACGGCGCGGTCCTTGTGCGACCGGAGGTTGCGCACCTCGGAGAGGTTGCAGACCCTCCCGTCGTACGGCACCTTCACGGAGGCCGTCAGGTAGTCGCTCATCTTGCTCCAGGCACCGCCGCCGGAGAGGTTCATGAGCGTGATCATCTCCTCCGCGTCATCCGAGAGCATGTGCTTCGCGCTGCGGATGATCTCGCGCAGATAGAACCCGTATTCCGTCAGCAGCGGGTCGGAGGCGATGACCGCCTCGGGGTCCGAAAGCCCCGCAATCTTTTTCTGCAGGATGACCTCCGCGCGGGAAGCCTTCGTCATCGTGTTTTCCAGGACGCCGATGCGGCTGTTTACCTCGGCGTTGCCGGTGTCGGCTGCCTGGCGCAGCCCCAGATACCCCATGAGCCGGTCGGCCGTTTCTTCGAGCGCCTCGATGGCCAGCACCGCCTTCTTTGTCATGGCGGCCTCATCGGGAGCGTCCGCTTCCTGCCACTCCTGCGCCACCGCGTTGAGTGCGCGGATGTTTTCCTCCAGCAGTGCAGTGTCTTCCGCCAGCTTCGGGTCGTCAAGTCCTTTGTAATACACGTCCAGTGACCATTCTGAAGTCATCGTCTTCCTCCTGACTGAATTCATTCAAATGATGGTGGATACCGTTAAAATGGTATCACACGAAGGCCGCATTTTCAACTTGAAGGGGTGTTCCCCGTAGTGTAAACTGAAGGTTGGATTCTTGTTTGCAGGGGAGGTGCGATCATGCGGCTGCTGCTTGCCGAAGACGAAAAAGAACTGTCCCGCGCGCTGTCCGCCATCCTGACGCGCAGCGGCTACACGCTCGACTGCGCCTATGACGGGCAGGAGGCGCTGGATTATCTGGAATCGGACATCTACGACGGCGTCGTCCTGGACATCATGATGCCCAAGGTGGACGGCCTGACTGTCCTCAAAAAGATCCGCGAGGCCGGCAATGACGTGCCTGTGCTGATCCTCACGGCCAAATCCGAGATCGACGACCGCGTGACGGGCCTGGATCTGGGTGCGGACGATTACCTGACCAAGCCCTTCGCCTCCAAGGAGCTGCTGGCACGCATCCGCTCGATGACCCGCCGCCAGACGCCCATGACCTCCCCCACGCTCACCTTCGGCGATCTGTCGCTGGAGCGTGCCAGCTACCAGCTGACCGGGCCCGCCGGCAGCCTCCGGCTGGCCGCCAAAGAGTTCCAGATGATGGAGATGTTCCTCTCCCATCCCACGCAGATCCTGTCCGCGGACCAGCTGTTCGAAAAGATCTGGAGCTGGGATTCGGAAGCGGACACGTCCGTCGTGTGGGTGTATCTGTCCAACCTCCGCAAGAAGATCGCGCAGATCGGTTCGGGCGTGCAGATCAAGGCTACCCGCGGCGTGGGCTACTCGCTGCAGGCACCCAGGGAAGCATAAGGAGGCCGTATGATCCAGAAACTGCGCCGCAAGATCATCGCCATCTCCATGGCGGCCATCGCGGGGGTGCTGCTCATCATCCTGGGAGTGGTCAATCTGATCAACTGCCGGCAGACCGACGCCGAGACCCGCCAGCGCATGGCCTTTCTGGTGGAGATGGGCGGGACGCTGCCCGAAGCGTTTGACGGCCGCGGCAGAGGCCCGGCTGCTCGCCCGGAGAGTGACACGCCGCCGGACGGTACGCAGCCTCCCGCTGACGGTGAGTACGATTTCCGCCGCCGCGGCCTGTCCGAGGAAACGCCCTACGAGATGCGCTTCTTTACCGTGACCATAAAGGGCGGTGACATCACCGCCACGGATCTTACCCGCATCGCCTCGGTCACCGAAGACCAGGCCAAAGAATACGCGTACGACCTGTGGAAGAAGGGAAACACCGACGGCACCGAAGGGTACTATCAGGACTTCCGCTACCACTGGACCGAGCAGGAGGACGGTACGCAGGTTCTGTTCCTGGACTGCTCGCGCGAGCGCTCCACGGTAAGACGGTTCCTCCTGGCCAGCGCTCTCATCAGCGGCATCGGGCTCATCATCGTGTTCGCCCTGGTGCTCGTCTTCTCCCGCCGCGCGGTGAAGCCCTTCGCGGAGAACTACGAAAAACAGCGCCGGTTCATCACCGACGCCGGGCATGAGTTAAAGACGCCGCTCGCCATCATCAACGCCGATGTGGACGTGCTGGAGATGGACTACGGCGAAAGTGAGTGGACCAACAGCATCAAATCGCAGACCGGCCGGCTTTCCGAACTCACCTCCCGCCTGATCTTTCTGGCCCGTATGGAGGAGGACAGCCCGCAGATCACGCTCATCAAGACGGATTTCTCCGCGCTGGCCGAGGAAGCCTGCGAGAGTTTCCGGCCGCTCGCCAAAAGCCGGGCGCTCACCCTCACACAGGACATTGAGCGCAACCTCTTCGTGAACGGCGACAAGGCCGCCCTGCGCGAGCTGATCAACATCCTGATCGACAACGCCGTCAAGTACGCCTCCGAAAACGGCACCATCGAAGCCCGCCTGGGGCTCTCCGGCAAGAGCCTTCTCTTCACGGTGGAAAACACCGCTTCCGGCATAGTGCCCGGCCCGCACCCGGAGTTCTTTGAACGCTTCTACCGGGCGGACGCCTCCCGCAACTCCGCCACCGGCGGCAGCGGCATCGGGCTCTCCGCCGCCGCAGCCGTGGTGCGCGTCCACAAGGGAAAGATCACGGCGGAGGCGCCGGACGAAACGCGCATCGTCTTCACCGTCACGCTGCCGCTGTGGCATGAAAACCAGTAACCATATCGGCTGCTTCAGTCACCGAGCACGTTCTTCACCAGAACGGGCTCGGTTTTGTAGTTATAGTCGCTGACGGCTACCTCTCCGAAGGTGCGTGAGGCGTGCAGGATCTGCCCG